>NZ_CAJMYY010000016.1:0-214443 GCF_905220185.1 Paraburkholderia sp. J11-2
ACTGTCCGCTGCGGCTTCGAGCTTCTCGACGGCTGCGCTGCCGCCTTCGGCCGCAACGGCGTCGAACGCCGTCGTGCGAACGGTGATGACCTTGACCGGATCGACCGATTGGACCGTTGCGATCGCGTTGCCCGCGTAGATCGGACGCTCGAACGTGTCCGGCGCATCCACGGCGGTGATGTCGCTGATCTGCGCGACGTCGAGCTTCGCGGCAATACGCGGCGTGACGTTCTTGCCCGCTGCCGTTGCCGGCGCGAGGATGTGCGAGTAGTTCTTCGCAATGGCGAGGACCGTCGCTTCGACGTTCTCGGCAAGACCCTTTTCGAGTTGCGGCGCGTCGGCGAGCAGCACCTTCGCTACGCCTGCGATCTTCGCGGCTGCGTCCGCTGCTGCTTGCGCGTTGTGGCCCGCGACCAGCACGTGCACGTCGCCACCAATCTTCTGTGCTGCTGCAACGGTGTTCAGCGTCGCGGCCTTGATCGAGTGATTGTCGTGTTCAGCAATAACCAGATTCGTCATTTTCGTCTCGCTCCTTACAGCACCTTGGCTTCCGTCTTCAGCTTCTCGACCAGCGTCTTCACGTCCGGCACCTTCACGCCTGCGCTACGCTTGGGCGGCTCGGCAACCTTCAGCGTCTTCAGACGCGGCGTGACATCGACGCCCAAGTCTTCCGGCTTGACCGTTTCCAAAGGCTTCTTCTTCGCCTTCATGATGTTCGGCAGCGTGACGTAGCGCGGCTCGTTCAGGCGCAGGTCGGTGGTGACCACTGCGGGCAGCGTGAGCGACAGCGTTTCCGCGCCGCCATCCACTTCGCGCGACACGGTGGCCTTGCCGTCAGCCACGACCACCTTCGAAGCGAACGTGGCCTGCGGCAGATTCGCGAGAGCGGCGAGCATCTGGCCGGTCTGGTTCGAATCGTCGTCGATGGCCTGCTTGCCGAGGATGACCAGTTGCGGCTGTTCCTTGTCGACCAGCGCCTTCAGGAGCTTGGCAACAGCCAGCGGCTGCAGGTCTTCGTTCGACTCGATGAGGATCGCGCGGTCCGCGCCAATCGCCAGCGCCGTGCGCAGCGTTTCCTGCGCTTGCGTCACGCCCGCCGAAACGGCGATGACTTCCGTCGCCACGCCCGCTTCCTTCAGACGCACCGCTTCTTCCACGGCGATTTCGTCGAACGGGTTCATCGACATCTTCACGTTGGCGATATCGACGCCCGTGCCGTCCGACTTCACACGAACCTTCACGTTGTAATCGACTACGCGTTTGACTGGCACAAGGACTTTCATTCACATGCTCCGAAGTTACGAATACGTCAACCTGGCGGACATTATAGCGATAGCCCTGTCGGGCCGATCTGCCACCAGCAATTTTCACGAACCACCGCTGCCGCACCCCCTGCTTCACTCCGGCCATCAGTAGCGAACGATCGTGCGATTTTACGGTGGAAAAAACCCGGGCATCAAGCCCGGGCGCCGAAAAATATCTCTAATTTCACGGCCTGCAGGGGCTTACCAGGAGGTGATAACCGCCCCGCCGAACTTCGTTTCAATGTACTGCTTCACTTCCGGCGAGTGGTACGCGGCGATCAGTTTCGCCACCCAAGGCTTGTTGCGATCGGCTTCGCGAATCGCGAGGATATTCACGTAGGGCCCCTTCGGGTCTTCGATCGCGATCGCGTCCTGTTTCGGCTTCAGGCCCGCTTCCATCGCGAAGTTGGTGTTGATCGCGGCGGCGTCCACGTCATCGAGCGAACGCGGAATTTGCGCGGCGTCCAGTTCGACGATCTTCAGCTTCCTGGGGTTTTCCACGATGTCGAGCGGCGTCGCCTTCAAGCCTGCGTTGGCGCGCAACTTGATAAGGCCCTGGCTTTGCAGCAGCAGCAATGCGCGGCCGCCATTCGTCGGATCATTGGGCACCGCGATGCGAGCGCCCGGCTTCAGTTCGGACAGCGATTTGATCTTCTTCGAGTAGATGCCCATCGGGAACGTGACCGTGTCCGCGATCTTGATGAGCTTGTAGCCGCGATCCTTCACCTGCGCATCGAGATACGGCCCGTGCTGGTAGCTGTTGGCATCGAGGTCGCCGCCCGCGAGCGCCGCATTCGGCTGCACGTAGTCGGAGAACTCGACGATCTTGATGTTCAGGCCGTTCTTCGCGGCCACGCTCTTCACGACTTCCATCACCTGCTCGTGCGGGCCGCCCGTCACGCCCACCTTGATGGTTTCGTCCGCGTGCGCCGTCATAGGTGCAAGCAGCGGAGCGATCAGCGAAGCCGCGCCAAGCGCTGCCGCGAGACGGATCATGAAACGACGTTGCATACCAAACCTTTGTCTTGTGTAGTGATGTTGATCGAAAAACTGCCTGTTTTCAGGCTTATTTATGGCTCAGGCGCCGCACGAGCCAGTCGCCGAACGACTGCACGAGCTGCACGAACACGATCAGGATCACGACGACAATCAGCATGACTTCGGGCTCGAAGCGCTGATAGCCGTAGCGGATGCCGAGGTCGCCAAGACCGCCGCCGCCGATCGCGCCCGCCATGGCCGAATAGCCGACGAGCGAGATGAAGGTGATGGTGAGCCCCGCCACCACGCCCGGCAGCGACTCGGGCAGCAGCACCTTGAAGACGATCTGGCTCGTGCTCGCGCCCATGGCCTGGGCGGCTTCGATCAGGCCGCGATCGACTTCGCGCAACGCCGTTTCCACGAGTCGCGCGATGAACGGTGCAGCGGCAATGGTGAGCGGCACGATGGCGGCCGCCGTGCCGATCGACGAGCCGACCACGACACGCGTGAACGGAATCACGGCGACGAGCAGGATGATGAACGGCGTGGATCGCACGGCGTTGACGATCACGCCCATCACGCGATTCGCGGCGATGTTCTGCAGCACGCCGTTGCGGTCGGTGAGATAGAGCAGCACGCCGAGCGGCAGGCCGATGGCCGCGCCCACGAGTCCCGAGATGCCCACCATGATGAGCGTCTCCCAGAACGACTGGACGAACATGTCGAACATTTCACTCCACATGGGACAGTTCCTCCACCACGACACCTTGCTCGCGCAGCCATGCAATGGCCTGCGCCACCTTCACCGGATCGCCGGCCGCGAGCACCGCGAGCGAGCCGAACGCCTGCCCCTGGATCTCGTCGATCTGGCCGTGCAGGATGTTGAAATCGAGTTCGAAGCGGCGAATCGTTTCTGACAACACCGGCTGGTCGACGCCCGTCCCCTTGAACGCGAGGCGCAGCAAGTGGCCGCTGCCCTTCGCGAGGCGCTCGGCCACGCGCGCCTTGAGCGCGGGCGGCAATTCCTGGGCGATCACGTCGCCGAGCAGCGCGCGCGTGACTTCGTGGCGAGGCTGCAGGAACACGTCGAGCACGGGGCCGCTCTCCACCACGCGGCCCGCATCGAGCACGGCCACGCGGTCGCAAACCTGTTTGATCACTTCCATCTGGTGCGTGATCATCACGACGGTCAGGTTCAGCTCGCGATTGATCTTGCGCAGCAGGTCGAGAATCGCGCGCGTGGTTTCGGGGTCGAGCGCGGAGGTCGCCTCGTCCGAAAGCAGCACCTTCGGCTTGCTCGCGAGCGCGCGCGCAATGCCCACGCGCTGCTTCTGACCGCCGCTGATCTGCGAGGGATAGCGATCCTTCTGCGCGCTGAGGCCAACGAGTTCGAGCAGCGGCAGCACCGTCGCTTCGATCTCCGCGCGCTTCACGCCAGCAAGCTCCAGCGGCAGCGCGACGTTATCGAATACCGTGCGCGACGACAGCAGGTTGAAGTGCTGGAAGATCATGCCGATCTCGCGGCGCGCCTCGCGCAGGTCGGCCGACGAGAGCGACGTGAGCGTGCGCCCGTTGACGACGATGTCGCCTTCGGTGGGCCGCGTGAGCAGGTTGATGGTGCGCACGAGCGTGCTCTTGCCTGCACCGCTGCGCCCGATGATGCCGAACACTTCGCCCGGCGGAATCGTCAGATTGACGTTGTGCAGCGCCTCGATCCAGCCTTGTGGGCCGGCGAAGCGCTGGGACACGTTTCGAATTTCGATCATGGAAAAAAGCAAAACGGCGGGTGTGCCGCGCGCCGCTCGCATTGACCGCCCCTTTCGGATTCTCGGAAAACGCGTCGCGCCGGCAGACAGCCGCCGTTTGATGGACTGGATATAGCTCGCCATTTTACCCTGGCACGCAAAATTCCTTTTAATAATCAATTTCGATATTTTCATAACCCATTTGCATTAGAGGGCGCTGGCGGCGCGTCAGCGCTCGCCCGGCCGCTACACTGCTGCCGACAGACTGATACCGAAAACGAACCGCCCAACCAGGGAGCGAGATGGAGACCAGTCAGAAAACCGGCGCGGCCGACGCCATGGAACCCACCGAGCGATCGACGCTGCGCACGCGCGACGGCGTCGAACTGCCGCTCTACGTTTGGCGCGCGAGCGCGCCGCCGCGCGCGGCCCTCGCGCTGGTTCACGGCCTGGCGGAACATGCGGGCCGCTACGCGGCGCTTGCGGCGCGGCTGAACGCTGCGGGCATTGACGTCTACGCAATCGATCTGCGCGGCCATGGGCGTGCGCCAGGCCGCCGCACCTGGGTTGCGCGCGTCGACGAATATCTCGACGACGCCGAGGCGCTAGTCGCCCACGCGAGCACGCAATGCGCAGCACAGGGCACACCGATCTTCCTGATGGGTCACAGCATGGGCGGCGCGATCGCCGCGCTCTACGCCGTCGAGCGCCTGCCGCAAACGCGCGTGCCGCTCGCGGGCCTGCTGCTCTCGAGCGCGGCGCTCGCGCCGGGCCGCGATGTGCCCGCATGGATGATCGCCGCGAGCCGCGTGATCAGCGCGATCTGGCCAACCTTTCCGGCGATGAAGATCGACGCGGCCCTGCTTGCGCGCGACCCCGCCGTGGTCGAAGCGAATCGCGCCGATCCGCTCGTGCATCACGGCGCGATACCCGCGCGCACGGGCGCGCAATTGCTGGAAGCGATGAAGCGCATCGAAGCGGGCCGCGCGCAATTGCGGCTACCCGTGCTGATCTGGCATGGCACTGAGGACAAGCTCACCGAGCCCGACGGCAGCCGCGCGTTTGGCGCGAACGTGGGATCGCCCGATCGCACGCTCACGCTGTATGAAGGCAGCTACCACGAAACGCTCAACGACCTCGATCGCGAACGCGTGATCGGCACAATGATCGACTGGATCGATCAGCACTGCTGAGCGGCCAGACGCGCTATTTCGCTGCGCGCTTCTCGATGAATGCCTGCACGCCGTCGAGCGCGGGGTCGGTCATCATGTTGCAGGCCATGGTCTGCCCGGCCAGTTGATACGCAGCTTCGATGCCCATTTCGAGCTGCCGGTAGAAGAGCCCCTTGCCGGCCTCGACCGCCTCGCGCGGTTTCGCGCAGATGCTCGCGGCAAGCGCCGTCACGGCGGCGTCGAGTTCTTCGGCGGGCACCACGCGATTTACGAGGCCTTCGCGCAGCGCCTTTTCGGCGTCGATGAATTCGCCCGTCATCAGCATCTCGAAGGCCGCCTTGCGCGAGACGTTGCGCGAGAGCGGCACGGCAGGCGTCGAGCAGAAGAGCCCGAGATTGATGCCCGACACGGCAAAGCGCGCCGTGTCCGCCGCCACCGCCAGATCGCACATCGCGACGAGCTGGCAGCCCGCCGCCGTCGCCACGCCCTGCACGCGCGCGATCACCGGCTGCGGCATCTTTTGAATGGTCAGCATCATCTTCGAGCAGCGTTCGAACAGCTTCGCGTAGTACTCGTGCGAGGGCGCCGCGCGCATTTCCCTGAGATCGTGGCCCGCGCAGAACGCGCGGCCCGCTGCAGCGATCACGATCACGCGCGCATCGGATTTCGCGAGCGCGGCGAGTTCGGCCTGCACGGCATCGATCAGCGCTTCGGAAAGCGCGTTGAACGCATCCGGGCGATTCAGCGTGAGGCGCACGACGCCTGGCACGCCGTACGCGTCGCGCGTCACTTCAATCAGCGTTGGCGATGAGCAGGGATTGGCATTCACGATGCGTGTCTCCTACGTTCGAATGTGTGCGATGCGGGTCCGCGCCCAAAGCGGCGCGGGTTGCCTAGATATCGGCCAGCACGCGCAAATGCGCCACCACACTGCGGCCCAGCGCCGAGAGGTTGTAGCCGCCTTCGAGGCTGCTCACGATGCGCCCCTTCGCATAGCGGCGCGCGATCTCGCGAATCTGCTCCGTGATCCACGCGAAGTCGTCCTCCACGAGCCCCATGTTGCCGAGGTCGTCTTCGCGATGCGCGTCGAAGCCCGCCGAGACGAACACCATCTCCGGCTTGAACTCGTGCAACCGCGGCAGCCACATGATGTCGATGGCCTCGCGCACTTCCATGCCTTTCGTGCGCGCCGCGATCGGCAGATTGACCATATTCGGCGCCGGATTCTCGGCCCCCGAGTACGGATAGAACGGATGCTGGAAAAAGCTGCACATCAGCACGCGCGAATCGCCCGCGAACGCGGCTTCGGTGCCATTGCCGTGATGGACGTCGAAATCGACGATCGCCACGCGTTGCAGACCATGGACTTCCAGCGCATGGCGCGCCGCGATCGCGATGTTGTTGAAGAAGCAAAAGCCCATCGCGCGCGCGGGCTCCGCATGATGTCCGGGCGGCCGCACGCTGCAGAATGCGTTCTCGTAGCGCCCTGCGAGCACCGCGTCGGTGGCTGCGATCGCCGCGCCCGCCGCGCGCAGCGCCGCCTGCCACGTGTGCGGATTCATCAGCGTGTCGGGGTCGATGCTCGCGTAGCCTTCCGTGGGCGCCGTGTTGCGGATGAAGTCGATGTGCGCCTGGGTATGCACGCGCAGGAGGTCCGCCTCGGTCGCGAGCGGCGCCGATTCGTCGCGCTCGATCAGAGCGTCGATGCGGCTCGCGATCAGCTGGTCTTCGATGGCCTGCAGGCGCGCCGGGCATTCGGGATGCCATTCGCCCATCTCGTGCAGCAGAAAATCGGGGTGAGAGAAGAAACCGGTCGTCATGGGTCGCACTAACCGCGGGCTTCGCGCATGCGCGCGGCCGCGGGTCTCCTTCGATCTGTCGGCCAGAGATGGCGCTTTGGCGCCTGACTCTGGTCCCATGCAATCTGATTGCATTTGTCTGGCGGCGCGCCGGCCGGCGCGCGAACAGACACCACGTTACCACAGCGACCTGGTGCTCACGCGCCACGCCGGCGCGCAACGGCCCAATTCCCATAAGGCGCTCGGTTATACTGCCCGGGATCTTCCTGGCCCGCTCTCCCCCTCTCTCGCTCATGACGCTCAAGACCGCTCTGTCCGCTTCCAGCCGCCCACGTCGCACGACCCTCGCACTCGCGCTTTGCGTTGCGGCGTCGCTGTGCACCGGCGCGGCGCGCGCGCAAACTGCCGCGCCGAAATCGCGACAGACGCCGCTCACGCTCGCGCAAGCCCAGCCGCAAACGCCGGCGCAAGGCCAGACGTTCGAAGAGGAAATCGTCCCGCAGCGCTACGCGAACAATCCGGACGTCGATGGCTTCATCAACGACATGGTGGCGCGCTACGACTTCGATCCCACTGCGCTGCACGCGCTCTTCGCGAGCGCGAATTATTCGGCGACGGCAGTGAAGCTCGTCACGCCCTCGCCCGTTCCGGGCGTGAAGAACTGGCGCGCGTATCAGGCGCGCTTTCTCGACCCAGTGCGCATCAATGCGGGCGTGCGCTTCTGGCGCGCGAACCAGGCTACGCTGCAGCGCGCGTCGGAAGAGTTTGGCGTGCCGCCCGAGGTGATCGTCGGCATCATTGGCGTGGAGACGATCTATGGCCGCTACATGGGCAACTTCCGCGTGCTCGATGCACTCACCACGCTGGCCTTCGATTATCCGAACACGCCGAACCGCGCCGAGCGCATGGCAACGTTCCGTAAGAATCTCGAAGACTATCTCGTGTGGACGCGCGACTCCCAGATCGATCCGTCGTCGGTGCTCGGCTCGTACACGGGCGCGATCGGCATTCCGCAGTTCCTGCCGAGCAGCATCGTGCAGTACGCGGTCGACTATGAAGGCAACAATCACATCGACCTGCGCGCGAGCACGGCCGACGCGATCGGCAGCGTGGCGAACTATCTGCGGCAGAACGGCTGGGAATCGGGCCGGCCCGTGGTGTGGAATATCGCGACCGACGCGGGCAGCCTCGGCATTGCGCAAGCCGCGGCGGACGGCAAGCCGGAACCGCGCTGGCCGCTCAGCCAGTTGCTGCGCTCGGGGCTCGTGCTCGATCAGCCGGACGTGGACATCGCCGCCGAGGCGGGCACGCCCGTCACGGTGATCGACCTGCCCTCGCCCGGACGCGGCACCGAGTACAAGCTCGGGCTCAAGAATTTCTATGTGCTCACGCGCTATAACCGCAGCTTCTTCTATGCGCTTGCGGTGTATCAGCTGGGTATGCGCGTGAAGGCGCAGATGCTGGCGACGCAGCCGGGCGTGGGTGTGGGCCCGGCGAACGGCAATGGTGAGAATGGTGGAAACGGTGGCGGCAACGGAAATGGCAACGGCATGAACAGTGCCCCGAACGGTACGGGCACGACGCCACCCGGTCAGCAAGACTAATTTCAGCGGCACAAAACAAAACGGCCTTCGGAAACACCGAAGGCCGTTTTGTTTGCACTTACGCTTGAATCAAGCGGGAAACACACCCGTAGACAGATAACGGTCGCCACGATCGCAGACGATGAACACGATCGTCGCGTTCTCGACCTGGCGCGCAACACGCAATGCCACCTCGCATGCGCCGCCCGACGAGATACCCGCGAAAATGCCTTCGACCGAGGCAAGCCGGCGCGCCATGTTTTCGGCGGCGGCCTGGCTCACGTTCTCCACGCGATCCACGCGGCTGCGGTCGAAAATCTTCGGCATGTACGCTTCGGGCCACTTGCGAATGCCCGGAATGCGCGAGCCTTCTTCCGGCTGCGCACCGACGATCTCGATGGCCTGATTCTTTTCCTTCAGGAACTGGGACGTGCCCATGATCGTGCCGGTCGTGCCCATTGACGAAACGAAGTGCGTGATGCGCCCTTCAGTGTCGCGCCAGATTTCCGGGCCGGTGGCCTCGTAATGCGCAAGCGGGTTGTCCGGATTGGCGAACTGGTCGAGGATGATGCCCTTGCCGTCGCGCTGCATTTGCTCGGCGAGGTCGCGCGCATATTCCATACCGCCCTTGACGGGCGTGAGCATGATTTCCGCGCCATAAGCGGCCATGCTCTGACGGCGTTCGACCGAAAGGTCCTCCGGCATGATGAGCACCATCTTGTAGCCGCGAATCGCCGCTGCCATGGCGAGCGCGATGCCCGTATTGCCGCTCGTCGCTTCGATGAGCGTATCGCCCGGCTTGATGCGGCCGCGCTCTTCGGCTTTGCGGATCATCGAAAGCGCCGGGCGGTCCTTCACCGACCCAGCCGGGTTGTTGCCTTCCAGCTTGGCCAGCAGGACGTTATTGCGGGCGCGGATTTCGTCGTCCGGCAGGCGGACGAGCTGCACGAGCGGGGTATTGCCGATCGTGTCTTCAATGGTCTTGTAGGGCATGGGAATGGCAGTAAGGCGCAATGACGTGATCCGTCGATTCTAAACCACGCGGCCACCGACCGCTGGAGACCCCGCTGGAACCCATTACGCTGGTATGGCCGCAGGCTCGCGACCCAATCTCGATGCGCGGCAAAAAGCCCGCGGCCCGGGCCGCGGGTCAACGTCGCGGGCCGACTTCACCTGAGCGACACCTGAAGGAGACTACACCCCGCGCGGCTTACGCACGAGACGCGGGGGAAAAACGCGAGCGGACGCCTACTTCTTGACGGCCACGGTAGCCGGCTGAGGCGCCCCTGCCTTCGCGGGCGTTGCCTGTGCAACCTTCGCCTGCCCCGCCTGGGCATTCGCGGGCCCGACGGCCAATCCTTCGGCCTGCAAACGTTCGACGGTATGGCCACCGAGGCCCTTCACGCGCTTGCCGAGGTCAGCGGCATCCTTGTACGGGCCGTGCGCGGAGCGTTCGTCGAGAATGGCCTTGGCGCGCGCGGGCCCAATACCCTTGATGCCGCGAAGCGCGTCTTCGTTGGCCGTGTTGACGTCCACGGCCGCGAAGGCGTGGCTGAATACGGCCAGAAGCGCGGCCGCCGCAAGGATTTTTCGGAACATGCTGGATCTCCCTGAAAACGCCGGCGACCATCGCCGGCGAGGAGAGTCCAGTTTATGAAGTCACGGCTTCGCGTTACACCTGGCCAGAAAGCCAACGTACGTAACGATCCACGCCTTCCTGCACCGTCAGGAACGGCGCGTCGTAGCCCGCTGCGCGCAGCTTCGACTGGTCCGCTTGCGTGAAGCACTGATACTTGCCGCGCAGCGCGTCGGGGAACGGGATGTACTCGATCAGCCCTTCCTTGACCTGCTCCGCGAGCGAAAGCGCAGGCTTGCCTTCCATCGCGCGCAGCGTATTCACCACGGTCGTTGCGATGTCGTTGAACGGCTGCGCACGGCCGCTTCCGAGATTGAAGATGCCCGTCTTCTCCGGATGATCGAAGAAGAACAGGTTGACCTTCACCACGTCCTCGACAGAGACGAAGTCGCGCGTCTGCTCGCCCGGCGCGTAGCCGTTGTACTCGCCGAACAGCTTCACGCGGCCTTCCGCGCGGAACTGGTTGAAGTTGTGGAACGCTACCGAAGCCATGCGCGCCTTGTGCGTCTCGCGCGGCCCGTACACGTTGAAGTAGCGAAAGCCCGCAATCTGGCTTTGCGCCTTGGGCAGCACGCGGCGGATCACCTGGTCGAACAGGAACTTCGAATAGCCGTACACGTTCAGCGGCGCTTCGACTTCGCGCTCTTCGACAAAGCGCGTCGAGCCGCCATAGATCGCCGCCGACGACGCATACAGAAACTGCACGCGCTGTGCGAGGCACGCGTCGAGCACGGCGCGGCTATAGCGGAAGTTGTTGTCCATCATGTAGCGGCCGTCGGTTTCCATCGTGTCCGAACAGGCGCCTTCGTGGAATACCGCGCGCACGTTGCCGAAATCGCCGCGCGTGAAGCGCTCGACGAACTCGGTCTTGTCGATGTAGTCGTCGATCTCGCAATCGACGAGATTCCTGAACTTGTCCGCGCGGGTGAGATTGTCGACGGCGATGATGCGGTCTTCGCCGCGTTCGTTCAGCGCCTTGACGATGTTGCTGCCGATAAAGCCGGCCGCGCCGGTGACGATGAGAGTCATGATAGGTCTGCGGTGACGAGGTTCACGCGAGGTTGATGCGAGGTTGACCCACAACCGGGAAAACTCTCCGGAAATCCCGGCCGGGGTGCGAGCGCGCTACGCGAGCGCGTGCGGAACGTTATTGAAAGAGTTCGTCGTAGTCGACGGTGGCCGTACCGAGCTTGCCGACCACGATGCCGGCCGCGCGATTCGCGAGCGCAACGCCCTCGACGAGCGGCAAACCCGCGCCCAGCATGACCGCGACAGTCGCGATCACCGTGTCGCCGGCGCCCGAGACATCATACACTTCGCGCGCGTCAGCCGCCGCGTGCAGCGCGCCGTCGTCGGAAAAGAGCGTCATACCCTCTTCTGAGCGCGTGAGCAGCAGCGCGTCGAACTGCAGTTCGTGGCGCAGCTTCGTCACGCGTGCGTGCAGGTCCTCCTCGGATTTCCAGGTGCCCACCACTTCGCGCAGCTCCGCGCGGTTCGGCGTGATGAGGCTCGCGCCGCGATAGCGCTCCCAGTCGTCGCCCTTGGGGTCGACCAGAACTGCCTTGCCCGCAGCGCGCGCCTTCGCGATCATCTGCGTGACGTGCGTGAGGCCGCCCTTCGCGTAGTCGGAGAGCAGAATCACGTCGTGCGTGGGCAGCAGCGCGTCGAAACGTGCGAGGCCGGCAAGCAGGATCTCGTGCGCGGGCGTGTTCTCGAAGTCCACGCGCAAGAGCTGTTGCTGGCGCGAAAGCACGCGCAGCTTGATGGTGGTCGGCAACGAGGGATCGCGTTCGAGATACGCGTTCACGTTGCTTTCGTCGAGCAGCTCGACGATGCGCTCGCCGGGTTCGTCGTGGCCCACCACGCACAGGAGGCCCGCATGGGCACCGAGCGCCGCCGCGTTGCGCGCGACGTTCGCGGCGCCGCCGAGGCGGTCTTCCTTGCGCTGCACATGCACGACCGGCACCGGCGCTTCCGGCGAGATGCGGTTGACGTCGCCGAACCAGTAGCGGTCCAGCATGACGTCGCCCACCACGAGCACGCGCGAGGTGGCGAGCTTCTCGCGCGGCACGACGCGCACTTCGGGCGCGATCGCCGTGGCAAGCGCGGTGACAGGCGCGGCTTCAGGCTGCGGAGTTTGCGAGATTGACATGGGGCCGCCCAATCGAGTGATAGTCAATGCCGAGCTCCGCCATGGCGTCGGGCTCGTAGAGATTGCGTCCGTCGAAGATACGCGGTGCCTTGAGCACCTTCTTCAAGTGCACGAAGTCGGGCGCCTTGAACGCGGTCCATTCGGTGACGATCACGAGCGCGTCAGCGTCCGTGAGCGCGTCGTCCTGGCTCGACGCGAACGAAAGGCGCGCATGCTGCTCGGGCGCGTGCGCGAGATCGAGCGCGAATACGCGCTGCGCTTCCTCGGCGGCAACCGGATCCCACGCGGCCACCGTCGCGCCGCGCGCAAGCAGGTCGGCGATCAGACGGCGGCTCGGCGCTTCGCGCATGTCGTCGGTGTTCGGCTTGAATGCGAGGCCCCACACCGCGAAGTGCTTGCCCGTGAGGTCTTCGCCGCACACCTTGGCGATCTTCTTGACGAGCACCTCCTTCTGGCCGTGATTGACCTCCTCGACCGCTTCGAGCACGCGCAGGTTCTGGCCCGACTCCGCGGCCGTGCGGATCAGCGCCTGCACGTCCTTCGGAAAGCACGAGCCACCGTAGCCGCAGCCCGCGTACAGGAAGTGATAGCCGATGCGCGGATCGGAACCGATGCCGCGGCGCACCGACTCGATGTCGGCGCCCACGCGGTCGGCGAGATTCGCCATCTCGTTCATGAACGAGATGCGCGTGGCGAGCATGGCGTTGGCCGCGTACTTCGTGAATTCAGCGGAGCGCACGTCCATGTAGATCGTGCGCTCGTGATTGCGGTTGAACGGCGCGTAGAGGCGCTTCATCTTCTCGCGCGCGGCGTCGCCGTTCTCGTCCTCGTCGAGCCCGATGATGATGCGGTCCGGGCGCATGAAGTCGTCCACGGCCGCGCCCTCTTTCAGGAACTCGGGGTTCGAGACGACCGAGAAGCGATGGTCGACGCTATGCATGAAGCCGCGCTTGGCCAGTTCTTCGGCCAGCACGCCGTGTACGCGCTGCGCCGTGCCGACCGGGACCGTCGACTTGTCGACGACCACCTTGAAGCCGTTCATGTGGCGGCCAATGCTGCGCGCCGCCTCGAGCACGTACTGGAGATCGGCCGAGCCGTCTTCGTCAGGCGGCGTGCCCACGGCGATGAACTGCACCTCGCCGTGCTCGACGCTCGCCGCGACATCCGTGGAGAAAGTGATGCGCCCGGCCGCGCGGTTGCGCGCGATGAGTTCGAGCAGGCCAGGTTCGTGAATCGGCACGCCGCCGCCATTCAAGATGTCGATCTTGCGCGGATCGACATCGAGGCAAAACACGTCGTGGCCGATTTCGGCAAGACACGCACCGGTGACGAGGCCGACGTAGCCGGTACCGACAATGGTGATCTTCATAGGCGCTCCGGTGACAGATGCTGATGTTGTATTGACTGTGTGTGCGTGGCCGCCCAGGCGCCCGGCAACGGGCGCTGCCCTTAGGCTCAGCTCGACGCGGGAACCGGCTCGACGCGGCGCGGCGCATAGGTTTCCCAACCGCTGCAGCCAGGACACTGCCAGTAGAAGAGGCGCGCCCGGAAGCCGCAGTTCTGGCAGGTGTAACGAGGCAGGTTCTTGGTGCGCTGCTGGAGCAGCTTGCGCATCAGTTCGAGTTCGCTGCGGCGCGGCTCTTCGGCCGTTGCCTGCTGCGCTTCGAGCAGGCGCGCCATGCCGGCGAGATTCGGGGACTTCTCCATCTGCGTGCGGGCGAGCGAGTGCGCCGCTTCGGCGCCGCGCAGCGCGGCGACATGCTTGTACGCGACGTCGAGCAGGTCGTTGGACGGATACGCATCGACCCACGTCGTGAGCAGTTGCGCGCCCTCTTCGGCGCGGCCGAGCGTCTCATAGGCCTTCATGACCTTTTCAGCGACGAGCGGCAAATACGCGGGGTTTTGCGCCTCGACTTCGCGCCAGTGACGAAGCGCCGTCTCGCAATCACCGCTTGCCGCATCGACATCGCCCGCGAGGATCGTCGCGCGCACGTTCTGCGCATTGGCCTTGAGCGCCAGCGTCAGCTGACGGCGTGCTTCGTCGGGCTTCTTCTGCTGGAGCGCTTCCTGAGCGAGCTCGCAATGGAACTGCGCGATCTCGAGGTCGAGCGAAGCCGCGCCCATCGTTTCGAGATGTCGTGCGGTGTCGATGCAGCGGTTCCAGTCCTTCTCGATCTCGTAGATCGCGAGCAGCGCGCGCTGTGCGCCAAGCGCGAAGTCGCCCGACTTGAGCTTGCCGAAGGTTTCCTCGGCGCGGTCGAGCATGCCGGCCTTCAGGAAGTCCTGGCCGAGTTCATAGAGCGCGTGGTCGCGCTCGTTCACGGGCAGGTCGGAGCGCGAGAGCAAATTCTGATGCACGCGGATCGCGCGATCGGTCTCGCCGCGGCGGCGAAACAGATTGCCGAGCGCGAAGTGCAGTTCGACGGTTTCAGGGTCGAGCTTGGCGACCTCGATGAACGCGTCGATGGCCTTGTCCGGCTGTTCGTTGAGCAGGAAATTCAGCCCGCGGAAATACGAGCGCGGCAGGTTGGCGCTTTCGGAAAGGAGTGCCTTCAGGTCGTAGCGCGACGCCATCCAGCCGAGCGCGAAAGCCACGGGAATGACGAGGAGCCACCAAAAATCGAGATCCATGCGAGCGATGGTATGAGCGGAAAATCAGCCGCACCCGTTCAGGCGCGCGGCACGGCAATACAAATCAGATGAGCGGCGGCAGCGGCGGCTCGACGCTCGGCGTGGGCGTTTCACGCGCCACACGCAGGTCGCGTTTGAGGCGGCCGTTTTCCATGCGCAGCCGGAACACGCCAGGCAGCGCGGAAAGCAGCCCCGCCAGCAGCCCCACCACAAAGAACGCGAGGCCGATCAGGATCAGCGGAGCCTGCCACGAATATCCGGCCAGAAAGTTCAGCGTCGCGGTTTGCGTGTTGGCGAGCGCGAGTACGAGCAGCAGCACGAACACCAGCACACGGATCACCCAGGCGATCAATCTCATTGAAGGATTCTCTTGGCAGTTGAGAAAGGCGCCGGCGTGGCGGACATGCTGCGCCGCAGCACAAGCCGCGCCGAAGTGTCCCGTATTGTAATTGAACGGCTCGCGCGCCGACACGTGTGAGCGAGCGCGGCGCCAGATCAAACCGGGGGGCCAACGCAAACAGCGTCGAAAAGGCGCAGACGAAAAAAAAGCGCCGGGGTGGTTCACCCCAGCGCTTTTTACCGGTCCATGCATTCTGGCCATCTGGCATTGACCGCCGACGACCGCAATCGCCTGATCGCAAAAACGATCCAACGCTTACAGGTCGTCGTCCGGCTCGTCCGCCTTCAGCGGCTCGCCCGAATTACGGTCCACGCGCTCGCGCAGTTCCTTGCCCGGCTTGAAGTGCGGTACGAACTTCTCAGGCACCAGCACCTTTTCACCCGACTTGGGATTGCGCCCAACGCGCGACGGCCGACGATTCAGGCCGAAGCTGCCAAAGCCACGAATTTCGATGCGATGGCCCTTGGCAAGCGCCTCCGACATCGCATCGAGCATCGTCTTGACCGCGAAATCCGCGTCCTTGAGAACAAGTTGCGGAAATCGCGTAGCCAGCTGCGCGACCAATTCAGATTTGGTCATACTTCAGCTTGCCCCCGTTTGAGGCTTACTGGTTCTGGCCGTCGAGCTTGGCCTTGAGCAGCGCGCCGAGGTTGGTCGTGCCGGTGGCAGCCTGACCCGAATCAGCCGACATGCTGCGCAGTGCTTCCTGCGTCTCAGCCGAGTCCTTAGCCTTGATCGACAGGTTGATGCCACGCGACTTGCGATCGATGTTGATGATCATCGCGTTGACCTTGTCGCCTTCCTTCAGCACGTTGCGAGCATCTTCCACGCGGTCTTGCGCGATTTCCGAAGCACGCAGGTAGCCTTCGACGTCCGCCGTCAGGGTGATAACTGCACCCTTCGCGTCCACCGACTTCACGACGCCGTCGACCGTTGCGCCCTTGTCGTTGATTGCAACGAAGTTGCTGAACGGGTCGCCTTCGAGCTGCTTGATGCCGAGCGAAATGCGTTCCTTCTCGACGTCGATGCCCAGAACCACGGCTTCGACTTCGTCGCCCTTCTTGTACTTGCGAACGGCTTCTTCGCCAGCTTCCGACCACGACAGGTCCGAAAGGTGAACCAGACCGTCGATGCCGCCAGGCAGACCGATGAACACGCCGAAGTCGGTGATCGACTTGATTGCGCCTTGCAGCTTGTCGCCCTTCTTGAAGTTGCGGCTGAAGTCATCCCACGGATTCGGCTTGCATTGCTTCATGCCGAGCGAGATGCGGCGGCGGTCTTCGTCGATCTCGAGGACCATGACTTCGACTTCGTCGCCCAGCTGGACAACCTTCGACGGAGCAACGTTCTTGTTGGTCCAGTCCATTTCCGACACGTGAACCAGGCCTTCGATGCCCGATTCGACTTCGACGAACGCGCCGTAGTCGGTGATGTTCGTGACCTTACCGAACAGGCGCGTGCCCGACGGGTAACGGCGCGAGATGCCTTCCCACGGATCGTCGCCCAGTTGCTTGATACCGAGCGAAACGCGGTTCTTTTCCTGGTCGAACTTGAGGATCTTCGCGGTGACTTCCTGGCCAACCGAGAGAACTTCGCTCGGGTGACGCACGCGACGCCATGCGATGTCGGTGATGTGCAGCAGGCCGTCGATACCGCCGAGGTCCACGAACGCGCCGTAGTCGGTGATGTTCTTGACCACGCCGTTGACGATCGCGCCTTCCTTCAGCGTTTCGAGCAGCTTTGCGCGCTCTTCGCCTTGCGTGGCTTCGATCACTGCGCGGCGCGACAGCACGACGTTGTTACGCTTGCGGTCGAGCTTGATGACGCGGAATTCGAGGGTCTTGCCTTCGTACGGCGTCGTGTCCTTGACCGGACGCGTGTCGACGAGCGAACCCGGCAGGAACGCGCGGATGCCGTTGACCATGACGGTCATGCCGCCCTTGACCTTGCCCGTGATCGTGCCGGTCACGAGTTCGTTGTTGTCGAGGGCCTTTTCCAGCGACAGCCACGAAGCGAGACGCTTCGCCTTGTCGCGCGACAGGATGGTGTCGCCGTAGCCGTTTTCCAGCGCGTCGATCGCGACGGAAACGAAATCACCCGCCTGAACCTCCACTTCGCCCTGGTCGTTCAGGAATTCCTCGATAGGAATATAAGCCTCGGACTTCAGGCCAGCGTTCACGACCACGAAGTTGTGGTCGACGCGCACGACTTCAGCGGAGATGACTTCGCCGGCGCGCATGTCCTGGCGGGTCAGCGACTCTTCGAACAGAGCCGCAAAGGATTCGGTATTGGGGGTGGAGGTTTGCAGGTCGGACATAAAAATCTGGATTTGCATGGTTTTCGCTGCACCGTTGGCCAGTCTTGACCGGTGGTGCGTTGAGGCCGGAACGCTTACGCTCGCGGCACAGATGCAAAAGCCATACTGGGTTAAAGGGTTTAACACACGCCCTGTTTCTTTCCAGGGCACCAACTGGCACTGCTACTGCTTTCTTTACTGCGCTTTGCCGCGCTCGTGAATTACCGCACGGGCCGCAGTTGGCTCGCCCCCTGATACCACCGCACCACCTGTTCGACCGCCTGGTCGACGGAGAGCGCCGAAGTATCGAGAAGCTGCGCATCTGCTGCGGGCTTGAGCGGCGCGGCCGCGCGGTTACTGTCGCGCGCGTCGCGTTCACGCAAATCCCGAAGCAAGTCATCCATATTAGCAGAAAAACCTTTTTGGATCAATTGCTTATGCCGGCGGGCCGCGCGAGCCTCCACGCTGGCCGTCAAAAACACCTTCAGAACGGCGTCCGGGAAGATCACGGTGCCCATGTCGCGGCCGTCCGCCACGAGCCCGGGAAGCTTGCGAAACGCCCGCTGGCGCGCCACGAGCGCCGTGCGCACGGCCGGATGCGCGGCGATCATCGAGGCGCGGTTGCCCACCTCCTCGGCGCGAATATCGTTCGAAACGTCAACGCCGTCGAGCTGTGCGAGCCCCTCGCGGAACGTGATATGGAGGTCATCGATCAGTTTCGCCAGGCTCTCGGCGTCGTCGGCGGCAATTGTGTAGCGCACGCTCGCGAGCGCCGCCAGCCGGTACAGCGCGCCGCTGTCGAGCAGGTGAAAGCCGAGTTGGGCGGCGACCAGCGCGGCCACCGTGCCTTTGCCGGAAGCGGTCGGGCCGTCGATCGTGATGACGGGCGTCGGATAAAAGGGACGGGTCGATTTCATGCGGCAAAGGTACTCGGCTTCGTTTGAATCAAGGTTGCGCGAGCGCCAGGAAGCGCTCGAAATAATCGGGGAACGTCTTGCCGACGCACTTCGGGTCGTTGATGCGCACCGGCACGCCGCCGAGGCTCACGAGCGAGAAGCACATCGCCATGCGGTGATCGTCGTAGGTGTCGATTGCGGCGTTCGGCGTAAGTTTCTCGGGCGGGCGCACGATCAGGTAATCGGGGCCCTCTTCCACATTCGCGCCCACCTTGCGCAGCTCGGTGGCCATCGCGGCGATGCGGTCGGTTTCCTTCACGCGCCAGCTCGCGATGTTGCGCAACGTGGTCGCGCCATCGGCGAACAGCGCGGCGACCGCGATCGTCATGGCCGCGTCGGGAATCAGGTTGAAGTCCATGTCGATGGGGTCGAGCTTGCCGTGATCGTTGCCGATCCCGCGCACTTCGATCCAGTCGTCGGCGACCGTGACGTTCGCTCCCATGCGCATGAGCGCCGCCGCGAATTCAACGTCGCCCTGGATGCTCGAGCGCCCCACGCCTTCCACGCGCAGCGGGCCGCCGCCAATCGCGCCCGCGGCGAGGAAGTACGACGCGGAAGACGCATCGCCCTCCACCATGATCTTGCCGGGCGACTGGTAACGCACGCCCGCCGGGATCTCGAAACGATGCCAGCCGTGGCGCTCGACCTTCACGCCGAAACGCTCCATCAGCTTGATCGTGATTTCGATGTAGGGCTTGGAGATCAGTTCACCGTCCACCTCGACGATCGTCATGCCGTCCTTCGCGCGCACGAGCGGCAGCGTCATGAGCAGCGCGGTAAGGAACTGGCTCGACACGTCGCCGCGCACGCGGATCGGCGCCTCGACCGAAATCGGCGCCGGGCGGATACGCAACGGCGGAAAACCTTCGTTCTCCTCGTAATCGATCTTCGCGCCGATCTGGCGCAGGCCGTCCACGAGGTCGCCGATGGGCCGCTCGTGCATGCGCGGCACGCCGTGAATGCGGTAGTCGCCGCCGTTCACCGCGAGCGCGGCCGTAAGCGGTCGCACCGCCGTGCCCGCATTGCCGAGAAAGAGATCGGCGCGCACTGCCTGGAACGCGCCGCGCGTGCCCTGCACGACACAGGTGTCGCCCTCGCGCTTCAATTTCACGCCGAGCTTTTCCAGCGCGTCGAGCATGACGCGCGTGTCGTCGGAGTCGAGCAGGTTCGTGATGGTCGTGTCGCCCTCGGCCAGCGCCGCGAGCAGCAGCACGCGGTTCGAGATGCTTTTCGAGCCGGGCAGACGGATCGTGCCGGACGCATGGGTGAACGGTCCGAGATCGAGGTGTTCCATGAGCGTGTCCTGAGAATGCCTGGGTTGCAGCCTGGTTTTTGCGGCGCTCGCGCCGCCGGGCTTAAGTCCTGCTTGCTTATTTGCCTGGTGCTGCGTCGATGGCCGCCGCGGCGCCCTTGCCGCCGCGCTCTTGCCATGCCTCGCGCGCCGCGCGCGAACGCGCAAACACGGTTTCGAGCGCTGCGCCGTCGCCGGCTTCGATCGCCGCGCGCAGCCTCGCCAGCACCTCAGTGTAGCCGTCGAGTTCGGCAAGCAGCGCGGTGCGGTTCGCAAGGCACACGTCGCGCCACATTTCGGGGCTCGACGCGGCAATACGCGTGAAGTCGCGAAAGCCGCCCGCCGCGAACGAGAACTTCAGTTGCGCGTCGGGCGAAGCGAGAATCTGGTCGACGAGTGCAAACGACAGCACGTGCGGCAGATGGCTCACCGAAGCGAATACGCGGTCGTGTTGCGCCGCCGGCATCTCGCCGATCACGGCACCCGTGGCGCGCCACATCGCGGCAATGCGCTCGACCGATGCCGGCGCGTTTTCCTCGAGCGGGCACAGCACGACGTTGCGGCCCACGTAGAGATCGGGCAGCGCAGCGTCGACGCCGCTCGACTCGCGCCCGGCGATCGGGTGTCCCGGCACGAACTGCGCGATGCGCGCACCGAGCGCCGCACGGGCCGCGGCGATCACATCGCTCTTGGTGCTGCCGGCGTCGGTGACGATGGTCTCGCTGCCGAGGTGCGGCGCGATGCGCTCGAGCAGCGCCTGGGTTTGCGCAACGGGTGCGGCGATCAACACGATATCGGCGCCATCGAGCGCGGCGGCGAGCGCCGCTTCGTCGTCGAGCGTCGCGGCGGCGTCGATCACGCCGAGTTCGAGCGCGCGCGACACCGAGTGCGCGCTGCGGCCCACGCCGATCACCTGCGCGCCCTCTCGTGCAGACGAACCGCGCTCGCGCAACGCACGCGCGAGCGACCCGCCGATCAGGCCCACACCGAAAATCACGAGTTTGTTAAACGAAAACGCAGTCACGACGCCACCGAATAGAGTAAAGGTCGCGCGCTCAAGGCGCGCCGAGCGCTCGCTCGAGGGCCGCGACGAACGCCGCGTTCTCCTCGGGCAAACCGATCGTCACACGCAGCCACTGCGGCAAACCATAGTTGCCCACCGGCCGCACGATCACAGCCTGCTTGAGCAGCGCGAGGTTCACGCGCTCGCCCGCGCCGTCGTCCGCTGCATCCTTCGCCACGCGCACCAGCACGAAATTACCGTCCGAAGGCACGTATTCGAGGCCGAGGCGCTCGAACGCGGCGGTTAGCGTGCGATAGCCTTCGGCGTTGAGCGCCGCGCTGCGCTCGAGGAACGCCGTGTCGCCAAGCGCGGCGATAGCGGCGGCCTGCGCGAGCGTGTTGACGTTGAACGGCTGGCGCAGACGGTTGAGCAGATCGGTCAACTCCGGCTGCGCAATCGCAAAGCCGATGCGCAGGCCGGCGAGCCCGTAGGCCTTCGAGAACGTGCGCGAAACGAGCAGGTTCGGATAGCGGCGCACCCACGCGATCGAGTCGTAGCGCTTCTCCGCCGCGAGGTATTCCGTGTACGCCTCGTCGAGCACGACTGCGACATGCGCGGGCACCTTCGCGATGAACGCCTCGAGCTTCGCACCGTCGATGAACGTGCCAGTCGGGTTGTTCGGATTCGCCACGAACACGAGACGTGTGTCTTCATCGATTGCCGCGAGCATCGCGTCGAGATCGTGCCCGTAGTGCACGGCCGGCGTGACGAGATGGCGCGCGCCAAGGCCCTGCGTCGCGAGAGCATAGACCGCGAACGAGTACTGCGAATAAACGATCGACTGGCCGCGCTCGACGAACGCATGCGCGGCCATTTCGAGAATGTCGTTGCTGCCGTTGCCAAGCGTGATCCATTCGGCCGGCACGTCGTAGCGCGCGGCCAGCGCGGCCTTCAACTCGAACGCGTTCGAATCCGGATAGCGGCCCAGTTCGCTCGCGGCCTGCGCGATCGCACGCTGCGCCGACTCGGGCACGCCGAGCGGATTCTCGTTCGACGCGAGCTTCACGATGCGCGCCTCGTCGAGCCCGAACTCGCGGGCGACTTCGGAAATCGGTTTGCCGGCGATGTAAGGCGCGATTGCGCGCACATACGAGGGGCCGAATTGCGTGGTCATGCGTCTCTCCAGGGCTCAAGGCGCCGGGCGTACAACGGCCGGTTGGGACGGATCGGGAAAGGCGCGCCGCCCGGCATCCTCATGCGGCGGGCGGCGATTGGGCGGCGTTCGGCGGTGGGCCGCCCGCACCTTCCGCGCTTTAGCGCGCGCGCGGATACGAGCCGAGAATCTTCAGAAACGCGGCTTTCTTGCTGAGTTCGTCGAGCGCGGCGGCCACGGCGGGTTCGTCGCGATGGCCTTCGAAGTCGATGTAGAAGTAGTACTCCCACGTGCTGCCAAGGCGTGCCGGCCGCGACTCGAAACGCGTCATCGACACGCTGTGGCGCGCGAGCGGTTCGAGCAGCTTGTACACCGCGCCCGGCTCGTTCTTCACCGAAACAATCATCGAGGTCTGGTCGCGGCCCGTCGCGCCCGCCGGCTGCTTGCCGATCATCACGAAGCGCGTGCGGTTGTGCGGGTCGTCCTGGATCAGCGCGTTGGCGATCAGCAAACCGTAGTGCGTGGCGGCGCGGTCGCCGGCAATCGCCGCAACCGTCGGGTCGGCGGCGGCCAGACGCGCGGCTTCCGCATTGCTCGACACCGGCTGACGCTCGAGCTGCGGCGCGTTCGCGGTCAGCCAGTGCTGGCACTGCGCGAGCGCCTGCGGGTGCGCGCACACGCGCTTCACGCCGTTCAGGTTGCCGCTCAGCGTCATCAGATTGTGCTGAATCGGCAGCGCGATTTCGCCGCCAATGACGAGCTGCGTTTCGAGGAACAGGTCGAGCGTGCGTGAAACGGCGCCTTCGGTCGAATTCTCGACCGGCACGACGCCGAACTCGGCGGCGCCCGCCTCGACCGAGCGGAACACCTCGTCGATCGACGGGCACGGCAGGCCTTCGATCGACTGACCGAAGTACTGGTACATCGCCTGTTCGCTATAGGTGCCGACCGGGCCGAGGAACGCGGCCGAAATCGTCTTTTCGAGCGAGCGGCTCGCGGCCATGATCTCGCGCCAGATCGCGCTGATGTGATCGTTGCCGAGCGGGCCGTCGCTCATGTTCTGCAGGCGCTCGATCACCTGAAGCTCGCGCTCCGGGCGAAACACCGGCGCGTTGAAATGCTTCTTGACCTCGCCCACTTCGAGCGCGACCGAGGCGCGCTGGTTCAGGAGCGCGATGAGTTGCGCGTCGATCGCATCGATGCGTTCGCGCAGCGGCTTGAGTTGGGAGTTGAGTTCGTCGTCCATGCGTAAAACCGGCAATCTGAAAGGATGCGCGCGGCGCCGCTTCGCTCGGTGAGCGAGGCGCGCTTACGCGTGCTTCGCCTCGAATTCCTTCATGTACTCGACCAGCGCCTTCACTGCCTCGAGCGGCACCGCGTTGTAAATCGATGCCCGCATGCCGCCGACGGACTTGTGGCCCTTCAGCTGCAACAGCCCGCGCGCTTTGGCGCCGGCGAGGAAATCTGCGTTACGTGTTTCGTCGGCGAGGAAGAACGGCACGTTCATCCGCGAGCGCGCGCGGCGCTCCACCTTGTTAATGTAGAAGCTGCTTGCGTCGATCGTGTCGTAGAGCAGCTTCGCTTTTTCCACATTGCGCGCCTCGATGACTTCGAGACCGCCCTGGCGCTTGAGCCACTTGAACACGAGGCCCGCGATATAGATCGCATAGGTCGGCGGCGTGTTGAACATCGAATTGTTCGCGGCCACGGTTTTCCATTCGAACGCCGACGGGCAAATCGGCATCGAGCGATCGAGCAGGTCCTCGCGCACGATCACGACCGTCACGCCCGCCATGCCGATATTTTTCTGCGCGCCACCGTAGAGCACGCCGTACTTGGCGATGTCCATCGGGCGCGACAGGATGTGCGACGAGGCGTCAGCCACGAGCGGAATGTCACCGAGGTCGGGAATCTCGAAGGTCTCGACGCCGTCGATCGTCTCGTTCGTGCACAGGTGCACGTAAGCGGGGTCGTCGGAAAGCTTCCACTCGCTCTTCGGCGGCGAATGCGTGAAGCCGGCCTCGGTACGCCCCGTCGCTGCAATGTGCGCCTCGCCGTACTTGAGCGCTTCCTTCTGCGACTTCTGCGACCACGAGCCAGTCACGACGAAGTCGGCGCGCGGCTTCGAGCCGAACAGGTTGAGCGGCACGATCGCGTTCTCGCCAATGCCGCCGCCCTGCAGAAATAGAATCTGGTGACTGGCGGGCACCTGCATCAGCTCGCGCAGATCGAGCAGCGCCTCGGCATGAATCTGCATGAATTCCGGGCCGCGATGGCTCATTTCCATCACGCCCATGCCGCTGCCGTGCCAGTCGAGCATTTCGTCGGCGGCCTGACGCAGGACTTCTTCTGGCAACGCTGCCGGTCCGGCTGAGAAGTTGTAGACGCGCATCGTAAAAAGGATCCCCGAGGCAGGCGTTGTGGCAAAAACCACCGGAAAACACGCCAGAAAAAGAAAATGGCCGCTTGCGCTTATCGCGCAAACGACCATTATCGCATTGTCGCCGGGAACCCGCCACGCGTGGCGCGGCGGTGGGTTTCCCGGCCTACGCGGCCAATCCGGCCCCGCTACCGTACTTCATGGCGACGAACCGGAGGGCGCGTAATGCCGGAAGGCTTACTTGGCAGCCTTGACCGAAGCGACTTCCTTGTCGGCCTGGTCGCGCGTTGCCTTGATCGACTGCGGCATGTACTTCTGCATCAGGCTGTTCACGACGTCGCGGCCAACCTGGTCTTGAACCTGAATGAACTTGCGGCCGGTCGGGCTGCGGTAGAACGTGGTCAGGTCCTTGATTTCCTGCGTGCTGTAGTACTTCGCATACGCGTCGTACTGAGCTTGCATGGCGTCCTGCTTGAACGAGTCGGTCGCGAAGACCTGGCCTGCCGAGTCAACCAGCTTCGGCACGGCGTTCTTCTGCAGCGACGGGACGGCAGCTTGCTTCTGCTTGTCCGTCATCGTCTTGTTTTCCGAGAGCGCGTCCGACAGGATTGCCGGGACAAGCTGCTTGGCTTGCATCTGGGCGCTGTTGCCGATTGCGCCGACGAGCTTCTGTGCGTCGATCGCGTCGAGCAGGTCCTTGATCGCGGCCTGCTTGGCCGGATCGACGGGTGCTGCAGCCGCTGCCGGTGCCTGGGGGGCGGGCGCCTGGTTCTGGAGCGCCTGAGCCATGGCAAACGTCGGCACGAGAGCGGCCAGCAACATCACCTGCTTGAATCGTTTTTGCATCATTACTCCCTTTGAGAAATTAATCGATTTGCACTGCCGCGCGGACTGCGGGGCGCCGCATTGGCGTTCATTTGCGTTGTGCGCCCGCCGGCCGGTCCGCCCGGCACACCATTCATTTAGCTGACACTAACAAGGTTCGCTGAAACCCACCTTAAAGCCCGCGTAAGCGCATCGATTGAACGCACTTCTGCGGGCCTGGATGGAGCATCACTCTTCGCCTTCGCCCGGTTCGCCTTCACCTTCGGCGTCCGCCTCTGCGTCTGCTTCGGCGACCTGCTGGAGTCCGGAGAGCTTCGTCCCTTCGTCAAGGCTGATGAGTGTAACACCTTGCGTTGCACGGCCCATTTCGCGAATTTCCGACACGCGCGTGCGAATCAAAACGCCCGTGGTGGTGATCAACATGATCTGCGCTTCCGGGTCGACGAGTGTGGCCGCAACCACCTTGCCGTTACGCTCCGAAGTCTGGATTGCGATCATGCCCTTCGTGCCGCGGCCATGGCGCGTGTACTCCGTGATCGGCGTGCGCTTGCCGTAACCGTTCTCGGTCGCGGTGAGCACCGACTGCTGCTCGTCGCCTGCCACGAGGAGCGCGATGACCTGCTGATTGTCTTCGAGCTGCATGCCGCGCACACCGCGCGCTTCGCGGCCCATCGGGCGCACGTCGTTCTCGTCGAAACGCACGGCCTTGCCGGCGTCGGAGAACAGCATCACGTCGTGCTCGCCGTCGGTGATCGCGGCGCCGATCAGGTAGTCGCCGTCGTCGAGACCGACCGCAATAATACCCTTGCGCAACGGGCGGCTGAACGCTTCGAGCGGCGTCTTCTTGACCGTACCCAACGCGGTGGCCATGAAAACGAACTTGTCGGCCGAGAACTCCTTGACCGGCAGCACGACCGTGATCTTCTCGCCGTCCTGCAGCGGGAACATGTTGACGATCGGACGGCCGCGCGAGTTGCGCGAGCCTTGCGGCACTTCATACACCTTCACCCAGTACACGCGGCCGCGATTCGAGAAGCACAGAATGTGGTCGTGCGTGTTGGCGATAAAGAGGGTGTCGATCCAGTCGTCGTCCTTCATCGAGGTCGCCTGCTTGCCGCGACCTCCGCGCTTCTGGGCTCGATATTCCGACAACGGCTGCGATTTCACATAACCGGCGTGCGACATGGTCACGACCATGTCCTGCGGCGTGATCAGGTCTTCGGTGTTGAGCTCCGTGGCGTTCATCTCGATCTTCGAGCGGCGGGCATCGCCGAATTCGCTCTTGATCGAGGTGAGTTCGTCGGAGATCATGGTAGTTACACGCTCGGGACGCGCAAGGATGTCGAGCAGGTCGGCGATCTGCGCCATGACTTCGCGGTACTCGCCGATGATCTTGTCCTGCTCCAGGCCAGTCAGGCGCTGGAGGCGCATTTGCAGGATTTCCTGCGCCTGCGTGTCGGACAGACGGTAGAGGCCGTCGGCCTGCATACCATATTGCGGGTTCAGCCCTTCCGGACGGTAGGCGCCGCGCCCGCCCGCGGCCGCGTTGTCCTGCTCCGCACGCGTGAGCATCTCGCGCACGAGCGACGAATCCCACGAGCGGTTCATCAACTCCTGCTTCGCGATAGGCGGCGTGGGCGCGGCCTTGATCAGTTCGATGAAGTCGTCGATGTTCGCGAGCGCAACGGCGAGACCTTCGAGCACGTGGCCGCGTTCGCGCGCCTTGCGCAGCTCGTACACCGTGCGGCGCGTGAGCACTTCGCGGCGATGCGAGAGGAAATGCTCGAGCATTTCCTTCAGGTTCAGCAGCTTCGGCTGGTTGTCCACCAGCGCGACCATGTTCATGCCGAACGTGTCCTGCAGCTGCGTCGCCTTGTAAAGATTGTTGAGGATGACCTCGGGCACTTCACCGCGCTTGAGCTCGATCACGACACGCATGCCGCTCTTGTCCGATTCGTCGCGAATATCGGAAATGCCTTCGAGCTTCTTCTCGTTGACGAGCTCGGCAATGCGCTCGAGCAGCGAACGCTTGTTCACCTGATACGGCAGCTCGTCGACGATGATCGCCATGCGCTGACCGCGATCGATTTCCTCGAAGTGCGTAGCCGCGCGCATCACCACGCGGCCGCGGCCCGTGCGATAGCCGTCGCGCACGCCGGCGACGCCATAAATAATGCCGGCGGTCGGGAAATCGGGCGCGGGGATGATCTCGATCAGCTCGTCGATCGTCGCGTGCGGGCTCTTCAGCAGGTGCTGGCAAGCGTCGACAACTTCGTTGAGATTGTGCGGCGGAATATTCGTGGCCATGCCGACCGCAATACCCGACGACCCGTTGATCAGCAGGTTCGGAATGCGCGCGGGCAGGATCTGCGGCTCGCTTTCGCTGCCGTCGTAGTTCGGCCCGAAGTCGACCGTTTCCTTGTCGATGTCGGCCAGCAGCTCGTGGCCGATCTTCGCCATGCGGATTTCGGTGTATCGCATGGCGGCGGCGTTGTCGCCGTCGATGGAGCCGAAGTTGCCCTGGCCGTCGACCAGCATGTAGCGCAGGGAGAAGTCCTGCGCCATACGCACGATGGTGTCGTAGACGGCCGTATCGCCGTGCGGATGGTACTTACCGATGACGTCGCCGACGATACGCGCCGACTTCTTGTAAGCGCGGTTCCAGTCGTTATTCAGCTCGTGCATTGCGTAGAGCACGCGCCGGTGGACGGGCTTGAGGCCGTCACGAACATCCGGAAGTGCCCGCCCGACGATCACGCTCATCGCGTAATCGAGATACGAGCGGCGCATTTCCTCCTCGAGGGAGATTGGCAGAGTCTCTTTGGCGAATTGATCCATTATCGATGTCTTATTTGGGCACGCGGTGTGCTAGCGCCTCGCCCCAACTGGAAGGACGGAGGTCGCCGCGGCCACCGCGAGACGCCCAGCTGTCGCATGGACGCCGCGGACGCAGCGCATCACGCGATTCTACCATGCACGACACCCTCGCCCGCCGCCTGCGTATACCTATTAGAGGAGTGGCGCCGAAGCGCTCAAAAGCGCCTTGAGCGTGGCGCAAACGCCGCAGTGCGAACCGGAATCAGATGCACCGCCAGCGATTTGGATAACAATGTGTGACAGCCCGCCTACCCAGGCGCACTACCAGGTAAAATAACGGGAACTTTTTTGTTGCGGGCGTACCACGTTCGACAAGCCGCAGTGAAAGGGGCGGATTTTTTTTATCGTCGGAGGGGAACGATATGGCAAAATGCCAACGCACAAAGTTA
Organism: Paraburkholderia sp. J11-2; assembly: GCF_905220185.1. NCBI lineage: Bacteria > Pseudomonadati > Pseudomonadota > Betaproteobacteria > Burkholderiales > Burkholderiaceae > Paraburkholderia > Paraburkholderia sp. J11-2. Next base: position 28,571 of record NZ_CAJMYY010000016.1, read on the forward strand.
GACACTGCTCGAAGTCTACACAACGCAAAGCGTTCCCCACAACTTGCCAATGTTATACTTCGAGCAATGTATGACTTGTCTTCGTCATATGGCTCGCAGTAAACCTGCGGTAATCTCAATTTCGAGAGGAGAAATATGAATAAACTTTCAAAGCTCGCGTTCATTGCAGCTACCGCAGTTGTGGCTGCATCCGCTCAGGCACAATCGGTGCCGGCGTCGCGACAAGCCGTCAATGACAACTGGGTGAATGGTACCGGCGAATACGTGTGGATGAACGGCACGAACGAGCTTTGCTGGCGCGATGCATTCTGGACGCCGGCCACCGCCAACGCCAAGTGCGATGGCGCCCTGGTCGCCCAGGCACCGACGCCGCCGGTCGCTCCGGTCGCTCCGGCCATCACCAGCCAGAAGATCACGTACCAGGCTGACGCCCTGTTCGACTTCGACAAGGCGATCCTGAAGCCGGCAGGCAAGGAAAAGCTGGACGACCTGGCAAGCAAGATCCAGGCACTGAACCTCGAAGTCGTCGTCGCGACGGGCTACACCGACCGTATCGGCTCGGTTGCCTACAACGACCGTCTGTCGCTGCGCCGTGCGCAAGCCGTGAAGTCGTACCTGGTCAGCAAGGGCGTTCCGGCAGAGCGTATCTACACGGAAGGCAAGGGCAAGCGCAACCCGGTTACGACGGGCTGCAACCAGAAGAACCACAAGGCTCTCATCGCCTGCCTCGCACCGGACCGTCGCGTGGAAGTCGAAGTCGTCGGCACGCAAAAGCAGTAATCGCGAGCTTTCGACCGCAAGTCTCAAAAGCCCCGCTTCGGCGGGGCTTTTTTTATCCCGAGCGCTTTCCTCCTTTTTCCCTTCTTTCATTTCGCCTGACTCTGCGCGGCTTTATCGTTTTGGAAAGATTTACGGCACAGCGTGGCATTTGGCCGCCCTGTGCACCCACAGATATACTCGGGGTTTATTCTTTCTGACCCGCACCGCGCTTCAGGCTGCCACGACATGACGAATGCCGATCCCCACGAGCTGCAGAAATTCAGCGATCTCGCTCATCGCTGGTGGGACCCAAACGCCGAATTCAAGCCGCTGCACGAACTCAACCCCATTCGCCTTGGCTGGATAGACAGTCATGCGCACCTGCCGTCCAAGCGCGTGCTCGACATCGGCTGCGGCGGCGGCATCCTCTCCGAATCGATGGCGGGGCTGGGCGCGACCGTGAAAGGCATCGACCTTTCGCGCGAGGCGCTCGGCGTGGCGGACCTGCATAGCCTCGAAAGCGGCGTGACGGTGGACTACGAGCTGATCGCCGCCGAAGCGATCGCCGCACGCGAACCTGCGTCGTTCGACGTCGTGACCTGCATGGAGATGCTCGAACACGTGCCGGAGCCCGCCGAGGTCGTGAAGGCCTGCGCAACGCTCGTGAAGCCTGGCGGCTGGGTGTTCTTTTCAACGCTCAATCGCAACGTGAAGTCGTATCTTCTCGCCGTGATCGGCGCGGAATACATCGCGCAGATGCTGCCCAAAGGCACGCACGACTACGCGCGTTTCATCCGCCCCTCGGAGCTTGCCGCGTTCGTGCGCGACGCCGGCATGCGTGTCGCCGAAATCAAGGGCATCACGTATAACCCGATCACGCGGCACTTCGCGCTTTCGAACGACGCCAGCGTCAATTACATGATCGCCTGCCGGCGCGACGCCTGACGGCGCTTGCGCGATCGGCGCCGCCGGACCACCCTGCTCCGGCGGCATTTCCTGCACACGGGCGCGCCGCGCCATCGCTTCCAGACATGAACTCACCCACGAACGCCCAATCTGCCGCGGTCAGCGCCGCAGCGCTCGCCACCTGCGACGCCGTGCTGTTCGACTTCGACGGCACACTCGCCGATACGGCCCCCGACCTCGCCGCCGCCGTCAACCAGATGCGCCACGCGCGCGGCCTCATGCCCGCGCCGCTCGAGAAGCTGCGTCCGCTCGCTTCGGCCGGCGCGCGCGGCCTGATCGGCGGCGCGTTCGGGATCGGCCCCGACGATCGCGAGTTCGCGGCCATGCGCGAGGAATTCCTCGCCAATTACGAGGCGAATTTGCGCGTCGAGACGGCGCTCTTCGCCGGGATCGACGCCGTGCTCGACGACCTCGACAGGCGCGGCGTGCGCTGGGGCATCGTGACGAACAAGGTCGCACGTCTCACCGAACCGCTCGTGAAGCTGATGCATCTGGACACGCGCGCAAGCTGCGTGGTGAGCGGCGATACCACGCCCTATTCCAAGCCGCATCCGGCGCCGCTGCTGCACGCGGCCGAGGCGCTCGGCATCGCGCCGCAGCGCGTGGTGTATGTCGGCGACGATCTGCGCGACGTGCAGGCAGGCGCCGCGGCGGGTATGGCGACCATCGCCGCCGCCTACGGCTACTGCGGCAACGACGTGCCGCCCTCGCAGTGGAATGCGCAATATGTCGCCGACACCACGGCGACGCTGCTCGCTCTGCTCCAGCACATCGGCAATCCGGCCTGAGGCAACGTGAAGACCGGCGTCGAAGCCGAAGCGGCTTTTGCGCGCAGACAGCCCCGCGCCCCCTTGAACCGGGCGCGGTTCGCCTCATATGGCGAACTATGTGATAATTGTTCTTTCCTCTGGGGCCGACCTGGTTTCGACAGGGGTTATGAAGTAATCAGGGCATGCCGAGGACCCGTCACCTCGTTAATCAATGGGAAAAACGTAACTGCAAACGACGATACGTTCGCACTGGCAGCCTAAGGGCCGCCGTCCTCTGCCTAGCTTACTGACGGGCTAGCGTCGCAAGACCGGTAGCAATACCGCCAGAGGTCATTTACGTCAGTTAAGCCTTGTCGGCGTCACGACGCCAAGGTCGAAAATCTAGTGAATCGCCGTAGCGCAGCGTGTTCGTCCGCGTCGCTGCGGTTAAATCAAATGACAGAACTACGCATGTAGAACTGGTTATGGACTGCTTCTGGACGCGGGTTCGATTCCCGCCGGCTCCACCAGATATTTCCGGTCGTCCACGACGAACGGACTCAAGCCCCGGCGCCGCAAGGCTGTCGGGGCTTTTTGCTTTTTACGGATTCCCGCCGCCAGCCAACCCAACCCGGCAAAGAGCAAACAAAAAAACTCGCGACGGCCCGTTCGGGCCTCGCGAGTTTTTTATTCCGCAAGCGGCGCGACTGCCGCCACTGCCCTTACGCCATTAATTGTCCTGCGGGCACTGCAGATTACAGCCGTTCGGATCACCCAGATCACCACGCTTACGTGCAGCGGACGCTTTGCCATGCTGATACTTTTCCGAAGGCGCCGAAGCGGCGTACTGCATTTGCGGATGCTCGTTGAACTTGAACTGATCGCTCAGAATGCCGCCGGGGACGCCCGGCGAGTTCTGCGCGAATGCGAGGTTGAACGTAGCCAACAACGCCGCGGCCGTAGCGGCGGCAGCACCAACTTTGAGGACAAATTTCATGGTCGATCGGCGCGACGAACGCGCATCTGAAACGTGAGAGCGAATACGAACTGAAAGTATCACAAAAAGCGCCGCAGTCTGCAGCGTAGTCCGACGAATACGTTGCCTTCTATTACAACGCCCGCGGCTCGCCCCATGCGGCTTCGAGTTCCACGACGTCACCGCACGCGGCCGGATCGTACCCTTCGAGCTGGGCAACCGAAGCGCGGAACCCGGCACCGCGCAGCAACGACAGAACCGTCGCCAGCGGCTCGTGCGCGAGATGACCGCGATCACACGCGAAATAGTAGTCTTCGTCGGCGATTTCAATGAAATCGAGGCCGAAGTGGTGCGCAGCCGGCTCCACGCCGAAACCCACGTCGGCCATGCCGCTCGCCACGAACGCGGCAATCGCCGAGTGCGTGAGCTCCGAAGACGCATAGCCGTTCACGCGCTCGGGATCGACGCCAATGCGTGTGAGCAGCAGGTCGATCAGCATGCGCGTGCCCGAGCCCGGCTGCCGGTTCACAAAACGTATATCGCCGCGCGCGAGGTCGGCCAGGCCCTTGACGTGCTTCGGGTTGCCGCGCCCGACGAAGAGCCCCTGTTTGCGCTGCGTCAAATGGATGAGCACGTGCCGCTGCGGGTCGAGCCAGCTCCGGTAGGCGTTGGCGCACGCGGCGCGGAAGTCGCCGCGCGGCAAATGAAAGCCCGCTAAATCGCATTCGCCGCGCGCGAGCGCCGTGATCGCATCAACGCTATCGCGGTACTTGATCTCCACGGGCACCTGGTCGGCGACGAGCGCCGTCACGAGCGCCGCCACCGCATAGCCGTGCGAAGCGTGGATGCGCAGATCCTGCGCGTGGGGCGCGAGCCAGCGGTTCAGGTCGCTCGCCACCTCGCTTGCCAGCGCCTCGAGATTACCCTGCAGGCGTTCCCCGCACAGGCGCTGCGAGCGCAGCACAGCCTCGCCCAGTTCGGAGAGCACGGAGCCGCGGCCGCGCGCTTTCGCGATCAGCGCGCCGCCCAGGCGCTCCTCCACTTCGCGCAAAACACCCCACGCATGGCGATAGGACAAACCCTTACGCTGCGCGGCCTGCGCAATGCTTCCTTCTTCCGCGACAAGCGCAAGCAACGGCACAACGTCCGTCAGGCTTGCCTCGCGGCCATCCGCGTCGCGCACGACTAGCTGCGCATGGCACTCGACCTTGATCATTATGAAATGCTCCTTCCTATTGCGTCCGCCTTTCCACGGGCCTATTGTTCGGTCAGACAACAAGACAACCGCAGCATAGATGCACACTTTATGAATAACAAGTGCATATATGCCCAGGAGAAGCCCCATGATGGAAGAGACAGCTGTTAGCACGCCGGACGATCTCGTCCTGCGTCACGCGCAACCGGGCCGCACATTGCTTGCGATCCTGCACGCGATCCAGGACGACGTCGGCTTCGTGCCGCCGTCCACGGTCGTGCCGCTCTCGAAGGCGCTGAGTCTTTCGCGCGCCGAGGTGCACGGCGTGATCACCTACTACCACCACTTCCGCACTGCGCCGCCCGCGCCGGTCACGGTCCAGCTGTGCCGAGCCGAGGCGTGCCGCAGCATGGGCAGCGAAGCGCTCGCGCAGCACGTCGAGGCGCATACCGGCTGCCGGTTCGGACAGCACGGCCACGACGCCGAACACGCGCATGCCCACGAAGGTCCGGTCGCGCTGGAGTCCGTCTATTGCCTCGGCCAATGTGCGCTCTCGCCTGCCATGATGATTAACGGCACCTTGCACGCAAAAGTGACCCCGCAGAAGTTCGACAAGCTCTTCGCCGCCGCCATGACGGCGGTCGCCCGCACCGAGGAGGCCGCATGACACGCGTGTACGTACCCCGCGACTCCTCGGCCCTCGCGCTCGGCGCGGATGCCATCGCCGAAGCCATCGAACGTGAAGCCGCCGCGCGCGGCGCGAGCATCGAACTCGTGCGCAACGGCTCGCGCGGCCTGCTCTATCTCGAACCGCTCGTCGAAGTGCAAACGCCCGACGGCCGCGTCGGCTACGCGAACGTCGAGCCCGATGAAGTGGGCGCGCTCTTCGACGCCGGCTTCCTGCAAGGCGGCCAGCACGCGCGCAGCGTCGGGCTCGTCGAGCAGATTCCGTATCTGCGCAAACAGCAGCGCCTCACGTTCGCGCGCATCGGCATCACCGACCCGCTTTCCACCGACGACTACGTCGCCCACGGCGGCCTCGAAGGATTGCGCAATGCGTTGACGATGACCGGCGCCACGATCTGCGAAGCGCTCGTCGAATCGGGCCTGCGTGGCCGCGGCGGCGCCGCGTTCCCGGCCGGCATCAAATGGCGCACGGTCGCGAATGCGCAAGCCGACCAGAAGTACATCGTCTGCAATGCCGACGAAGGCGATTCGGGCACGTTCTCGGACCGCCTCGTCATGGAAAGCGACCCGTATGTGCTGATCGAGGGCATGGCGATCGCGGGCATCGCGGTGGGCGCCACCGTTGGCCATATCTACGTGCGCAGCGAATATCCGCATTCGATCGCGGCGCTCGAGGAAGCCATCCAGCGCGCACGTGCGGCGGGCTGGCTCGGCGACGACGTGCTCGGCAGCGGCAAGCGCTTCGAGCTGTTCGTGGCCAAGGGCGCGGGCGCCTACGTGTGCGGCGAGGAAACGGCGCTGCTCGAATCGCTCGAAGGCAAGCGCGGCATCGTGCGCGCCAAGCCGCCGCTGCCCGCGCTCTCCGGTCTCTACGGCAAGCCCACGGTCATCAACAACGTCATTACGCTCGCCACGGTGCCGATCATCTTTGCGAGAGGCGCGGCGTTCTACAAGGACTTCGGCATGGGCCGCTCGCGCGGCACGCTGCCGTTCCAGCTCGCGGGCAACATCGCGCGCGGCGGCCTCGTCGAGCTTGCGTTCGGCGTGACGCTGCGCGAGCTGATGGTCGACTACGGCGGCGGCACCGCCAGCGGCCGCCCGGCGCGCGCCGTGCAGGTGGGCGGCCCGCTCGGCACGTATCTGCCCGAGAGCCAGTGGGACATTCCCATGGACTACGAAGCGTATGCGGCCGTCGGCGCGGTCGTGGGCCACGGCGGCCTCGTCGTGCACGACGATACGTCGAATCTCGCCGAACTCGCCCAGTACGCCATGGAGTTCTGCACGCTCGAATCGTGCGGCAAGTGCACGCCGTGCCGCATCGGTTCGACGCGCGGCGTCGAGGTGATCGCGAAGATCCGCAAGGGCGACACGTCGGAGAAGCAGGTCACGCTGCTGCGCGACCTGTGCGAGACGATGGTGTCCGGCTCGCTCTGCGCAATGGGCGGCATGACGCCCTACCCCGTGATCTCCGCACTCAACTATTTCCCTGAAGATTTCGGTCTCGAACCTGTTGCCGCTCCGGCAGCAGCAGCCTGAACGAGGAACCACCATGTCCGACACGCTCATGTCCCAAGCCGGTGGTTGCGGTTCCGGCAATTGCGCCTGCAAATCGGCCGCAATGAAGCAACGCTCGCCCTTCGACGACACCGATTTCGGCACGCCGCTCGTCCACGCCGACGTCGACGTCACGCTCGAAATCGACGGCCAGTCCGTCACGGTGCCGGCCGGCACTTCGGTGATGCGCGCCTCCATCGAGGCCGGCGTCAACGTGCCCAAGCTGTGCGCCACCGATTCGCTCGAGCCGTTCGGTTCGTGCCGCCTGTGTCTCGTGGAAATCGAAGGCCGCCGCGGCTACCCCGCTTCGTGCACGACGCCCGTCGAAGCGGGCATGAAGGTGCGCACGCAAAGCAATCAGCTGCAAAAGCTGCGCCGCAACGTGATGGAGCTGTACATCTCCGATCACCCGCTCGACTGCCTCACCTGCCCCGCCAATGGCGACTGCGAACTGCAGGACATGGCGGGCGTCACGGGCCTGCGCGAAGTGCGCTATGGCTTTGACGGCGCGAATCACCTGAAAGACAAGAAAGACGAATCGAATCCGTACTTCACGTACGACCCGTCGAAGTGCATCGTCTGCAATCGCTGCGTGCGCGCGTGTGAAGAGACGCAGGGCACGTTCGCGCTGACCATCGCCGGGCGCGGCTTCGAATCGCGTGTCGCCGCCGGCGCGAGCGAAGCGTTCATGGACTCGGAATGCGTGTCGTGCGGCGCCTGCGTGGCCGCGTGCCCGACCGCCACGCTGCAGGAAAAAACCGTCGTGATGCTGGGCCAGGCCGAACATTCGGTCGTGACGACTTGCGCCTATTGCGGCGTGGGCTGCTCGCTCAAGGCCGAGATGAAGGGCAACGAAGTCGTGCGCATGGTGCCGCACAAGAACGGCCAGGCGAATGAAGGCCATGCCTGCGTGAAGGGCCGCTTCGCCTGGGGCTACGCCACGCACAAGGACCGCATCAAGAAGCCGATGATCCGCGCGAAGATCACCGATCCGTGGCGCGAAGTAAGCTGGGACGAAGCGATCAACTACGCCGCGAGCGAGTTCCGCCGCATCCAGGCGAAGCACGGGCGCGATTCGATTGGCGGCATCACGTCGTCGCGCTGCACGAACGAGGAAACGTATCTCGTGCAGAAGCTCGTGCGCGCCGCGTTCGGCAACAACAACGTCGATACCTGCGCACGCGTGTGCCACTCGCCCACGGGCTATGGCCTGAAGACGACGCTCGGCGAGTCGGCGGGTACGCAGACCTTCGCCTCGGTCGATCACTCCGACGTGATCATGGTGATCGGCGCGAACCCCACCGACGGCCACCCCGTGTTCGGCTCGCGGCTCAAGCGCCGCGTGCGCCAGGGCGCGAAGCTGATCGTTGTCGATCCGCGCCGCATCGATATCGTCGATACCGCGCACGTGAAGGCCGAATATCACCTGCAACTGCGTCCGGGCACCAACGTCGCGATGGTCAACTCGATCGCGCACGTGATCGTTACCGAAGGGCTCGTGAACGAGTCGTTCGTGGCCGAGCGCTGCGAAACGCGCGCGTTCGAGCAATGGCGCGACTTTGTCTCGCTGCCGGAAAACTCACCGGAAGCCATGGCCGAAGTGACCGGCGTGCCGGCCGAGCAGGTTCGCGCCGCCGCGCGTCTCTACGCGCAGCAAGGCAATTCGGCGATCTACTATGGCCTCGGCGTCACGGAACACGCGCAAGGCTCGACCATGGTGATGGGCATCGCCAACCTCGCGATGGCCACGGGCAACATCGGCCGCGAAGGCGTGGGCGTGAATCCGCTGCGCGGCCAGAACAACGTGCAGGGTTCGTGCGACATGGGCTCCTTCCCGCACGAGCTGCCGGGCTATCGCCACGTGGGCGACGCCACGACGCGCGCGCTGTTCGAAGACGCCTGGAACGTCGCGCTGCAAAGCGAGCCGGGCCTGCGGATTCCGAACATGTTCGAGGCGGCGCTCGACGGCACCTTCATGGGCCTCTACTGCCAGGGCGAGGACATCGTCCAGTCCGACCCGAACACGCAGCACGTGGCGGCCGCGCTTTCGTCGATGGAATGCATCGTCGTACAGGACATCTTCCTGAACGAAACGGCGAAATACGCGCACGTCCTGCTGCCGGGCTCGTCGTTCCTGGAGAAGGACGGCACGTTCACCAACGCCGAACGCCGCATCTCGCGCGTGCGCAAGGTCATGCCGCCTGTCGCCGGCTACTCGGACTGGGAAGCGACGATCCTGCTCGCTCGCGCCCTTGGCTACGAGATGGGCTACACGCATCCCTCGCAGATCATGGACGAGATCGCGCGCCTCACGCCTACGTTCCACGGCGTCTCGTACAAGCGGCTCGACGAGATGGGCAGCATCCAGTGGCCGTGCAACGAGGAAGCGCCCGATGGTACGCCGATCATGCACATCGACGCATTCGTGCGCGGCAAGGGCAAGTTCGTCATCACGAAGTTCATCGCCTCGCCGGAGAAGGTCACGCGCCGCTTCCCGCTCCTGCTCACGACGGGCCGCATCCTCTCGCAGTACAACGTGGGCGCGCAAACCCGCCGTACCGAGAATTCGCGCTGGCATGAAGAAGACCGCCTCGAGATCCATCCGGTGGACGCCGAAGACCGCGGCATTCGCGACGGCGACTGGGTGGGCATCGAATCGCGCGCGGGGCATACGGTGCTGCGCGCAAAGGTCAGCACGCGCATGCAGCCGGGCGTCGTCTACACGACGTTCCACTTCCCCGAATCGGGCGCGAACGTCATCACCACCGATGCCTCCGACTGGGCCACGAACTGCCCGGAATACAAGGTGACGGCGGTGCAGGTCAGCCACGTGCAGCAGCCCTCGGAATGGCAGCGCGAATACTCGCGCTTCAACACGACCCAGCTCGAGCTGCTGAGCAAGCGCGAACCGCTTACAACCTCAGGGAAATAAAGCGATGAAAGCGGATCACTTGATCGAAATGGCGAACCAGATAGGCATGTTCTTCGACTCGCTGCCCGATCGCGAAGAAGCGCTCACGGGCATCGCGGAGCACATCCGCAAGTTCTGGGAGCCGCGCATGCGCCGCACGCTGCTCGCGGCACTCGATGGCGAAGGCGAGCAAGCGGGCTTCACGGAAATCGTGCTCGCCTCGCTCACGAAGCATCGCGAGGCGTTGATGCCCGCGGCGGCTTGATCTGTACCAGCCAGGCCAGCGCCATTGCATCACGCGCACGGCGCCGCCGGTTCGCTCAGACCGGCGGCGCCTGTGCGAATCCCGCTGCCGCATACCACGTCTCGCAGTGGCGCAGCAACGCATTGAGGTCCGACGCGGGACGCCCCCGCGCACCGATATAGCCGTCGGGCCGCACCAGATAAAACGCGGGCCGCGTGCGCCCGTACGATTCGCTTAGCGAGGCCGCGCCCTCGCCCGCCAGCGGCGTCTCGCCGTTGGCGAGATCGGCGATCCACCATACTCGCAGCGCTTGCGGAAAGAGCCGCTCGACGGCTTCGGCGAAACGCTTGAGCGTAGCGCCCGCTTCTTCGCCGTTTCTTGCCGCCGCGCCTGCAGTATCGGCATCGCCCTCGACGAGCATGAACAACGAGAAACACGCCGGGTCGTGCAGATCGAAGATGCGCCCCTTGCCCGGCGCCTTGCCTAGCGGACCGTCCACCACGCGCACGAAAGCGTCCGGGGCGCGCTCGCCCGCGCGCGGGCCGCCGTCCAGCACGCGCTCGAGCGTAAGCGGGCTGCGGCGATACTGGATCGACAGCTCGCTCACCGCCTGGCGCGCCGCGTCGCGCAGCGGCCCGAGCGCGACGAGCGCCGGCATCACGCGCTCGCGCAGCAGCTTGAGCGGGCCGTGATCGGCCTCCACCAGTTGCGTCATGAAGCTCGTCTGCTGCAGCACGAGCCGCTCGATCGGATAACGCTCCGCGTGATAGGTGTCGAGCAGGCGCTCGGGCGCGCCGCGCGCGTGCACACGCGCGATCTTCCAGCCCAGATTGAAGGCTTCCTGGATGCCCGTGTTCAAGCCCTGCGCGCCTGCGGGGCTGTGTACGTGCGCGGCGTCGCCGGCAAAAAAGGTGCGCTCCACGCGCAGTTGCCGCACCATGCGGCTGTTCACGCTGAAGTAGGAGGCCCAACCCATGTCCGAGACGGACACCGGGTGATGCACGCGCTGCTGGATGATCTCGCGGCATTCTTCCAGCGTGGGCACGGGGATCGTGCCTTCCGGCGCGGCGGGCAGCATCGCCTTGTGATCGGCGATCAGGCGGTAGCGGCCGTGGCCGAACGGGAAAAGCGCGGCGAGCCCATCGCCCGAGGCGAAGATGTGGAATTCGTCGTCGGACCAGGGCGTGCTCGCGCTCAGGTCGGCGAGCAGGAACGATTGCGCCATCGTCTCGCCGTCGAACTTCATGTCGAGGCGATGGCGCACCGTGCTATGCGCGCCGTCGGCGGCAATCACATAAGCGCAGCGCAGCGACTCCACGCGGCCGTCGGGGCGCCGCACTTCCGCGCTCGCACCGGCCGAGCCCTGGGTGTACTCCAGCAACTCGCAGCCGCGCTCGATCTCCACGCCAAGCGTCGCGAGATGCCCGGCGAGAATGCGCTCGGTAACGGTCTGCTCAATGAAGAGCAAATAGGGATAACGCGTGAAGAGCGGATCGAAGTCGAGCCGCGCGCGGCGCTGGCCGTTCGAATAGAGATTCGCGATATGCGCGCGGTGGCCAAGCTCGAGAAATGGCTCGACGACGCGATGCTGCTCGAACAGTTCGAGCGTGCGCGCCTGAATGCCGATCGCCCGCGAGTGGCGTCCTGGCTGCGGCGCGCGATCGATCAGCCGCACGGGAATATGCGCGCGCGCAAGACTCATCGCGGCGGCGAGCCCGGTGGGCCCCGCGCCCACGATAAGCACGGGCGCGAGAGAAGAAGCCACGGCCATGCAGACCTCCATGCGCTCGACACGATACGTAGTGTATCGCCCGCGCCTTAAGCGGTCGCGCGGCAGCGCATCAAAAGCAGCCTGGACGGCTCGGCACGCCGCGCTGCAAATTGCCGCGCTTCAGTGTGCGTGCGGATGGCCGTGCGCATGCTTGTGCGCGGCGCGCGGCATGTCCAGCGCGCAGCGATGCTCGCTCGTACCGAGATCGACCTGTAGCGTGACGTGCCGCATGCCGAAGCGCACTTCGAGCGACTCGACCATGCGATCGAGGGCGGCGTCGCCGGGGTGCCCCGCCGGCATCACGAGATGCGCGCTGAGCGCACAGCCCGTGGTCGAAAGCGCCCAGACATGCAGGTCATGCACATCGACTACGCCTTCCTGCTGCGAGAGAAAGCTGCGCACGCGCACGATGTCGACGTTCTCGGGCACTGCGGCGAGCGCGAGCCGCACCGACTCGCGCAGCAGCCCCCAGGTGCCGTACACGATCACGAGCACGACCGCGATGGACATGAGCGGATCGATCCAGCTGCGGCCGGTCGCGAGAATCACCAGACCGCTCACGGCCACGGCGGCGGACACGCCGGCGTCGGCGGCCATATGCAGGAAGGCGCCGCGAATGTTCAGGTCGTCCTTTTGCCCGCGCATGAACAGCCACGCCGAAAAGCCGTTGACCACCATGCCGATGGTCGCCACGACGAACACGTCGAAGCCCGCGACCGGCGCAGGATGGAGCAGGCGCCCAACCGCCTGCGCGAGGATTGCGCCGCACGCGAGAAGGAGCAACGCGGCGTTGGCGAGCGAGGCGAGAATCGACGAGCTGCCAAAGCCGAACGTGAAGCGCGCGGACGGACGGCGTGTTGCGAGCCACGCGGCGCCCCAGGCGAGCAACAGGCCGAGCACGTCGGAGAGATTGTGGCCGGCGTCGGCGAGCAGCGCGGTGGAATGGGCAAGCACGCCGTACACCGTCTGGACGACGACGATGAATACGTTCAGCGCGACGGCGATGGCGAACGCGCGGCCATGCCCCGCAACCGGTGCGTGATGATGGTGCTGATGGCCGTGCCCTTGCGCCGCGTGAGCGTCGTGCGCGCCGGCGTCGTGATGCGCATGATCGTGGCCATGCTCGCCCTTGTCCTCGTGCTCCCCTGCGCCTTTGGCGTCATGCGCATGCTCGTGGTCGGCGGCACTCATGCGCCCTCCTGCCATTGCGCCGAAGGCTCGGCAACGTGTTCCAGCATGCCGGCGATCATCGCGCTGATATGCGCGTCCGCGGCGGCATAGAACACCTGCTTGCCCTCGCGTTCGGCGCGCACGATGCGCGCGCCGCGCAGGAGCCGCAGATGATGGCTCACGAGCGAAGGCGACAAACCGAGCGCGTCGGCAATCGCCCCCACGGCAAGCCGGCCCTCGACGCAAGCGAGCACGATGCGCAAGCGCGTAGCGTCGCCGAGCAAACGGAACAGGTCGGCGAGCGGGACGACACGCTCGTCGTCGGAAACTGGGGTCATGGCTACATACAATACATATGAACAGGTGTTCATATGTTAGTTCAGCAACGGATTCCCGTCAAACTCGGGCGAACTTCGGGAGCAGGTCCGCGAGTGTGGGAAAATGCCGCCTTTGTGTCTCGATCGTTTTGCTTCTTCAGTCATGGAACAGCTTTTTGTCCGCGCGTACGCCGCACATCGCGACGGCCGGCTGGACGACGCCGAGCGCGACTATCGCGCGACGCTCGCCGCCGATCCCGTGCACGTCGATGCGCTGCATCTGCTCGGCGTGCTACGGCATCAGCGAGGCCAGCACGCCGAAGCCGCGGACCTCGTGCGCCGCGCGGTCGCCTTGCGCCCCGACGACGCCGCGCTCCAGCTGAATCTGGGCAACGCGCTGAAGGCGCTCGGCGAACTCGAGGGCGCGATCGAGCGCTTTCGCAACGCCCTCACGCTCGCGCCCGCTTTTGCGCTCGCGCACTACAACCTCGGCAACGCCTACGCGGCGATCGGCCGCCACGAGGACGCGATGTACGCGTTCGGCCAGGCCGTGCGTCTGCAGCCCGGCGACGCCTCGTCGCACAACAATCTCGGCAACGCGCTGCACGCGCTCGGCCGCCATGCCGAAGCCGCCGACTCGTTTCGCCGCGCGCTCAAGATCCGCCCCGGCCACGCGGGGGCGCACAATAACCTCGGCATGTCGCTCAACGCCCTTGGCGACAGCGCGAGCGCGATCGAACATTTCCAGAAGGCGCTGCGCGTGCAGCCGCGCTTCGTCGCCGCACACTTCAATCTTGCGAACACGCTCGATGCGACCGGCCATCACCGCGAAGCCGTGGCCGCCTTCGAAACGGCGCTGTCGCTGCAGCCCCACTTCCCGCCGGCCCTCTTCGGGCTCGGCAATGCGCTTGCCGCGCTCGGCCGCCACGACGAAGCCATCGGACCCTATGAGCGGGCGATCGGCTTCGATCCGAAATTCGCGCTCGCCTGGCTCGCGCTCGGCGTGGCGCATCACGCAATCGGCCGGCATGCGGCCGCACTGCGCGCCTTCGACGAAGCGCTGCGCGTGCGCCCCGATCTGGCCGCCGCGCATTTGAATCGCGCGCTCACGTGGCTCACGCTCGGCGACTTCCGGCGTGGACTGCCCGAATACGAATGGCGGCTTGATCCGGCCGCCCGCGACGAGGCGCATGCCAATGCACCACGCGGCGCAGGCTATGCGCTGCCCCCACCAGTGGACGCACGGGCGGCATCCATTGCGCCCCGCACGCCGCAAGACACGCTGCCGCGCTGGCATGGCGAGCCCCTGAACGGGCGCACACTGCTGATCGAGGCCGAACAGGGTTTCGGCGACACGCTTCAGTTCGTGCGCTTCGTGCCGCTCGTCGCGGCGGCCGCGGCGCAATCAGGCAACGCGCGCGTCGTGCTCGAAGTGCAGCGCGCGCTCGTTCCGCTCATCGCGCCAGCCGCCGAAGCCTGGCGCGTCACGCTCATCGAGCAAGGCGCGCCACGCCCCGCCGCCGACCTGCACTGCCCGCTCCTCTCGCTGCCGCTCGCGCTCGGCACGAGCATCGACACGCTGCCCGCGCGCACGCCCTACCTCAACGCCAGTCCCGCCTACGGGCGTAAATGGCGCGGCTCGCTGGGCGGCCAGGCGCGCCGCAAGATCGGACTCGCATGGTCCGGACGCATCCAGAAGCACGAGAACCGCGCCGTTGCGCTCGCCGCGCTCGAACCGCTCTTTGCACTCGACGGTATCGACTGGATCGTGCTGCAGCCCGAACTCAGCGCAGCCGAACACGCGGCGCTCGACGCCCATCCGCGCTCGCGCTCGATCCATCGTCTTGGCGGCAAGCTGCAGGATTTCGCGGATACCGCGGCGGTCATCGAACGTCTGGACGCGGTCGTGTCGATCGACACGTCGATTGCCCACCTGGCGGGCGCGCTTGGCGCCAGACTCTGGGCCATGCTGCCGTTCGCCGCCGACTGGCGCTGGTTCGCGGATACCGACGAAAGCCCCTGGTACCCGCGCGCGCGGCTCGTGCGCCAGCCGCGCCCGCACGCATGGGCGGACGTCGTGGAAACGGTCGCGCGTGAATTGCGCGACGCGTAATCAGCGCAACACGCGGCACAAAGAAAACGGGGCGCCTAAGCGCCCCGTTTTTTATTGCTGGCATTGCGAGATTACTGCTTCACCCAATCAAGCCGCCTTGTACTGATTGCGCGCTTCCGGCGTGCGATAGAGCACGAGCGTCGCAATGAGGCCACATACGCCCGCCACGCCCATCACCGCCCCCGGCGCAGCCTTGTTGCCGCTCACGTGGATGAGGTAAGTCGCGATCGCCGGCGTGAAGCCGCCAACCGTCGTCGCGAGGCTGTAGGCAAGCGAGAACCCGGCGGTACGCACGTCGGCGGGCATGACTTCCGTGAGCGCCACGACCATCGCGCCGTTGTAGCAGGCATAGAGGAACGACAGCCACAGTTCGACGGTGAGCAAGCGGCCGAACGACGGCTCGACCACGAGCCACTGCACCGCCGGATACGCGGTGAGGATCGTCAGCACGGTGAAGGTGATCAGCATCGGGCGGCGGCCGATACGGTCCGACACCGCGCCGGAAACCGGCAGCCAGAACAGATTCGACAAGCCGATGCAGACCGTCACGATCAGCGTGTCGATTTCGTTCAGGCGGAGCACTTCCTTGCCGAAGGTTGGCGTGTAGGCAGTGATGAGATAGAACGACACGGTGGTCATGATGACCATGCCCATACCGGCGATCACGACGCCCCAGTTCTGCACCATCGACGCCATGATTTCGCCCATCGACGGACGGTGCTTCTTCTTCGCGAACTCCTCCGTTTCCTGGAGCGAGCGGCGAATGATGAACAGGAACGGCACGATCAGGCAGCCGATGAGGAACGGCACGCGCCAGCCCCAGTTCGTCATTTGCTCGACGGGCAGCAGGCGATGCAACAGCACGCCCAGCAGCGCGGCGAACACCACGGCGACCTGCTGGCTGCCCGACTGCCACGAAACATAAAAACCCTTGTTGCCCTTGGTCGCGATCTCGGAGAGATAAACCGATACGCCGCCCAGTTCCACGCCCGCCGAGAAGCCCTGCAGCAGGCGCCCGACCAGCACGAGCGCCGGCGCGAGTATGCCGATGGTTGCGTAACCGGGCACGACGGCGACCGCTAGCGTGCCGAGCGCCATCAGGCCGAGCGTGAGCATGAGGCCCTTGCGGCGGCCGTGATGGTCGATGTACGCGCCGAGGATGATGGCGCCGAGCGGACGCACGAGGAAGCCCGCCCCGAAGACGGACAGCGTGAGCATCAGCGAAGCGAACGCATTGTCGCTCGGGAAGTAGGTCCGGGCGATCGCCGAGGCGTAATAGCCGTAGACCATGAAATCGTACATTTCCAGGAAGTTGCCGCTGACGACGCGGAAAACGGTCCGGAATTTTGATTCGCTTGGGGATGCGTGGGACGCGGTAGACATGACACTCTCTGAAGAGACCGTCCGGGAAGCCAATGCGGCTCGCGGGACAGTGAAAAACAATCACCTGCGGTAAAGCGAGGGTCGCGCGGGCGCGCGCGCGGGCATTTTATTGTGCGGTACGCGCCGGGAGTCAGATATTCGGGCATTTCCTTAAAAGAGGCCAGCAAAAAGCGTCAATGATCGCCATATCTTTCATATTTATTACTTTTTCCGTTCTATGCGCTTTCATATTTGGCGAGCCTGCCGCGAGTGCCCTCGGTTGGGGCACAATACTTTGCAGCAGGGCTCGGCACGCGGCCCCCGACGCGCGCCTTGATCCGGACGTCCACACGTCATCCATCCGCATGACCCAAATCCCCACCCTCACACTGCGCCCGGCCACCGTTGCCGATGCGCCCTTGCTCGCCGCCATGCACGCCGCAAGCTGGCAGGCCACTTATCGCGCGCTGCTGCCCGCCTCATTTCTCGAACGCGAAGTCGACGCCGAGCGCTCGGCCTACTGGCGCGCACGCATGGAAGCCCCAGGCGGCGACCGGCGTCTCGTTCTGATCGCCGAGCTGGCATCAGGTGCGGCCGTGGGCTTCGTGTGCGTCGAACGCCAGCCGGGCTCCCCGTGGGGCGTGCTGCTCGACAATCTGCATGCGCTGCCGGCGCATCAGGGCATCGGCGTGGGCAAGCGGCTCATGCGTGCTGCGCAGGACTGGGCGCGCGCCCAGGGCGAGACGCAGCTCTACCTGTACGTGCTCGACGGCAACACGCCCGCGATCACGTTCTACGAGCGCCAGGGCTGGACCTATTCGGGCTCCGAACCCGACCGCATGGGCGGTATCGACATCACAGCGCTGCGTTACGTGTACAGGCTCAACGGCGCGTAAGACGCACCCGCGGCCTGGCGCAAAGGTCTCCGGCTTTTCAGACATTTCCGATAGAAGAGCGGAATGGTGACGGTCATCATCAGCGCCATCCGTTTAATTACACGCGCCGCAGGCGGCCCATCAACGCGCGCCGCCGATGACATTGCCGCCCGGCGCCGTCGCCAAATCAGGGTTGCGAGAGACGATGTCCACATTTCCGTTCGTTCAGGTCGAAGGCGCGCTCGCGTTGCCGCACATTCGCCCGCTTGCCCGCTTGCCCGCTTCGTTTGGCCGGGAATGGGCGCTAACGCCTCCGCATTTCAGTCTGCGCACTGAACTGCGCGCGCTCTACGCGGCCATCATGCGCACGGTTTGCCTGAGCGCCGAGGCATTTCGTGCCGCGGTAGGCTGGGGCAACAATCACCGGCCCGCTGCGCCGCCCAGGCCCGTTGCTGCGCCTGTCGCGCCGGCTGCTTCCATGGGGTCCGTCGCGCGGGAAGCCGCCGGTAATCCGCCAGCCGGGCGCGCTGCAAACGCGCGGAGCATGCCTGGAGTTTCGCCAGGCCACACGCCAAACCACATACCGCCGTTTCAGCAACGCAAGCTCACTGGCGGCGCGGTTGCGATTGGCGGCGCCGCACTGCTCGCATGGATCGTGGCGAGTCATGCACCGCACGATTCAACAGGCGCAACCGGCAACACGAGCCCACGCCCCACTGCGAGCGCGGGTCAAGACACGTCGCAGCGCCTTGCCGAAGCGCGCACACAGCACGAGCGCGTTACCTCCGAGGCAGTGAATCTGACGAGCCCTCCTGCACCGACGCCTGGCGCGATCTTGCCTCGCTCGGTGGAGAAGCCGGTGCAAGCGCCGGTCGCTGTGCTCGCGCAGGCGTCCCAAACGACCGTCGTCGGTACTCGCACGCCTTTGCAGGCCGTGGTGCCAGCACACGCGAAACCCGATTTCGCCGCGCGAGCGCGCACGCAGCACACATCGGCCGCGAGACTGGTCCAGCGCGAAACGCGCGGCAACGTGCTTGCAGTCAAGCGCGGCAGCGGTCAGCGCGTTGCAGAACGCGGTACGAGCCCGCGCCGCGACATCCGCGCGTTTGCGCCATATCGTGAAGCCGCTCCGGTGACGTCGCATCGCACGCATGGCGCCTACTCGGAAGCGCAAGGCTATTCGCCACGGCAAACCGGCGCGAATCCCGCGGATGAATACGCGTCCATCCTTTCCTATGCGAAAACCTACGCGCCGGCACGCGTATCGAGTTCGCCTGCCGTGCCTGCCGACAGTACGGAATGGGTGAATCACGTTTCGCAACGCCGTATCACCGAGGTGCCGGACCGATTCGCAAAGTAATTAATGCGCCGATCCGCCCTCCGTTACACCATAGAAAAAGCCCGGCAGTTGCCGGGCTTTTTTGTTGTTTGCAGGAAAGGGGCTCCGCCAGTAGGGCGAAAAGCCGCCCCGCAACGCTCAGCGCCGCGCCCCGGGCAGTCCTGCCTCCGTTGCGCGCTGCAGTGCGTCCACTTGCCTCTGCAATTCGCGCAATTGCGCCTGTGCCTGTGCCTTCTGTGCATTGAGCGCGGCTGCGTCGCCCTGCGCCTGGCGCTGGTAGTCGTCGACTCGCGCCTGCTGCGTGCGCGCGATGGCAAGATCGGCCTGCAGACGGCGCGCGCGTTCTTCGGACATCGCGATCACGCGCTCGATGAACGCCTTTTGCGCCTCGAGCTCCGTACGGCGTATTTCTACCTGGGAAAGCTGCTCGGTCTGGCGCACGAAGTCTGCATAGATCGCCTCTGCACGTGCTTCGTCCTGCGAACGGATCACGCGCCAGAAGTGCTTGTCCTGAAACAGTACGACGTAGTACGTCATCTCCGGTGGATAGAAGAAGAGACTCGCGCCATAGCTCGCGTTATAGGTCGTACGCAGTTCAACGAGCTGGGCGTCGTGAATCAGTTGCATAAGCGTGGCAACGTCGCCTTGCACGGCGCCGGCGCTGGCCTGCTCACCCGCGTTGGCCATACCGCTCGACGGCGGCAACGCACCGGCTGGCTGCGGCGTCAAACTGCCAAGCGAGGGGCGGCTACCCGCCAGCGGCACACGCTCTGCGGCTGCGCCAGACATGTCGGCGGCGTTCGCCGCATTCGCCGCGTCGGCCGGCATGCCGGCCCATGCTGTCGTGCCCTGCTGGAGCAGCATGAGCGCTGCGGCGCTGAGCATCACACGACGCAACGTGATTGAGTGCTTCATACCTGCCTATTCCATTCAGGATTCTCAGTAACCCTTCATTATCGCCGCCGGGAAATCTCAAAAACGACGTTTAATTTTGGATAAGCAGTGGAATCGGAAGATTAGGACGAATCTTACGTAGGAAGCACGCCGATCAAGAACAGAAAGGATGCAAGGCGCGTAGGACGCCGAAGCAGATGAGCGAAATAAAAAGGCCGCGCGCAAGTTGCGCGCGGCCTGAGCGGGGTTGCTGCGGGTTGCTTTGACGCGTTGCGTTTCGCCCGTGGTTTGCAATCAAAAGCGCGTTTCGCGCGCGGCTCGCAAGAAGGTGTCGAGCAGCGGCGTGCAATCGAGCAGTTCGGCGCCGCCCGCGCGATGGAATTCGGGGTGCCACTGCACACCCACGACGAACGGCGAGCGCCGGTAACGCACCGCCTCGATGAGCCCGTCGCCCGCCGAAACAGCCTCGACGGTCAGGTCGCGTCCGAGGTTCTTCACGGCTTGATGGTGAATCGAGTTGACGATGGCCTCGCGGCGCCCGGGGAACATGGACGCGAACGTCGAACCCTCCGGGAATGTGACCGCGTGGCGATGCTGGTCGTAATGCTCGCTCACGTGCACGCCGGCCGTCGGCACGTCCGACGCGATGTCCTGATAAAGCGTGCCGCCAAACGCCACGTTGATGAGCTGGCAGCCACGGCACACGCCCAGCACCGGCTTGCCCGACTCGACAAATTCATGCAGCAGTTCGAGCTCGTACATGTCGCGCACGCGGTCGCCCGGCCATTCGGGGCGTGGCGAGATCTCCGCATACGTCTGCGGCGAGACATCAGCGCCGCCCTGGAGCAGCAGACCGTCGAGATGCTTCGCGTAATCGCGCAAGCGGATATTGCTCGGATGCAGCATGCCCTCGTGTCCGACCGTCGGGATCATGAACACGATGACGCCCCGGGACATCACCCAGTGTGCGATCGATTCCTCGAGGTATTGCAGCGTCTTGCCGCGCAGCCCTTGTGCGCCCGGCTCCGGGTGGAAGATCCGCGCCGAGACGCCAATGCGCAGCGTGCGCTGCGTAATGCGCTGACCGGCGCGATCGAACAGTTGCCGCGCACGCGCGGCGACGATGCGGCCGAAGATCGCCCAAGCCGAATCGCTCGCGCGCAAATAGCGCGGCGGTTCCGGCGGAATCGCGCCGGGCGGCGGAGGGTGATGCGCCGAGAAGTCGGGCGCCTGGCCGAAGCCCGCAGGCGCAGCACCAGGACGTTGCGGCGCAGCAGACGTTGCCGCCTCGTCAGCGCTTGCCGGTTCGGTATGCGGGGCCGGCGCGGGCGCGGACTTGCCGGCCTCGGCAGTTTCCTCGATCGGGATACTCGGCGTGGTGCCGGCCGGCGCCTGCTTCGGCGACTCGCCGGGCGTGACGGCCGAAGCGCTTTCGGGCGCATCGGTCGAAGCGCGTTGCGCGGCTTCCCCAGTGGGCGAAGCTGAAGGTGAAGCGGCGGTCGATGCAGAGGGAGAACCAGCAGAAGCGCCAGGAGAGCCGGCGGGAGGAGAGGACGAGGGGGCGCCGGCAGGACCGGCATCGGCAGGACGGCTTGCGCCGTCAGGGACCTCGGGATGGTCTGATTTGTTATCGCTCATGACGTGGGGTCAGGCGCGCGGCGCGCGAACGAATGAACAAGGTTCGATTATCCGTCGCGCGGCACATCGCCGCCACCCCCGTGCACAATTGCTCACATCCCGTCACACATGAACCGGCTCAAACCGGCGTGCGAGGCGCGCCACTTGCGAAGCCTTTGCTCGCAATGGCGAGGTCAGGCATCCGGCCGTTCGTCGAAGGTCTCGCGCAACGCAATCTGCATCGAGGCATGGATCTTCACGCACCAGCGCCACAGCAGCATCGTGAGCGCCGCGGCGCACACCAGCACGCCGATGAGGAAACCCGTAGGCGGCAGGATCGTCCCCGAAAGCGCCGCCACGAGCAGGAACACGCCGAACATCGACACCACGGGCACCAGTTCCGCAATGACATGACGGATCGCGCGCGTGAAGCGCCCCGCCTTCTCCGGCTGTACGCTCACTTCGGCGAGCAGGAGCGCGAGCGACTGCGTCTTGCGCCATACCGCGACGAGAAACGGCATCGCGAGCACGAGCGCGGCGCTCCAGAGCACGACGCGCTGGATGCGCTCGTCGCCGATCCACTGCGCCAGCAACGGCGCCGCGTAACGCGCGCCATAGGAAACGCCGATGAAAATCGCCGAGACGAGCGCGAGATTCACGGCAATCTGCACGACGATGCGCCTGGTGAGCGAAAAGATCGTGGGCCCGTCCGAGCGCGGCATCAGGCAACGCAGCCACTGGCTGTACATGCCGAACACGTTCGAGACGGCAGGCGGCATGGCGCGCGCGAGACGCTGCGAGAGCGGGTCGGCAATGCGGATGAGGTAAGGCGTGGTGAGCGTCGTGATGGCCGAGACCGTCACCGCGATCGGATAGAGGAAGCCGCTCGTCACCTTCAGCGTGAGGCCGAGCGAGGCGATGATGAACGAGAACTCGCCGATCTGCGAGACGGTCATGCCCACGCGCATGGCGGTGCGTCCGTCGCGGCCCGCGAGGAAGGTGCCGAGGCCGCACGACACGAGCTTGCCGAGCACCACGGCAATCGAGATCACGGCGATCGGCCACGCGTAGTCGACCAGCACGAGCGGGTTGAGCATGAGCCCGATCGTCACGAAGAAGATCGCGGAGAACGCGTCGCGCAGCGGCGCAACGAGATGCTCGATGCGATGCAGATGCCGCGACTCGGCCATGACCGCGCCGATCAGGAAGGCGCCGAGCGCGATCGAATAATCGAGCTTCACGACGAGCAGGCAAAAGCCAAAGCAAAAGCCCAGCACCGAAACGAGCAGCATCTCGTCGTTGCCCACGCGCGCGATGTAGCCGAGCACGCGCGGCACGATCAGAATGCCCGCGAGCAGCGAGACCAGCATGAAGAGCAGCAGCTTGCCGAGCGTGATGAGCGCAATGCCCGGCGAGAGTTCGCCCGTCTGCGCAATGCCGCCCAGCAGCACGAGCATGGCAATGCCGAGGATGTCCTCGACGATCAGGATGCCGAACACGAGCTGCGCGAACGGCTCGCGCTTCACGCCGAGATCGGAGAGCGCTTTGACAATGATGGTCGTCGAGGAAATGGCGAGAATCGCGCCGAGGAACAGCGAATCCATTGTGGCCCAGCCGAACGCACGGCCGATCTCGTAACCAATCCACAGCATCAGGACGATTTCCGAAAGCGCCGCGACGATGGCGGTCGCGCCCACCTGGAAAAGCTTGCGCAGGCTGAACTCGAGCCCGAGCGAGAACATCAGGAACACCACGCCGAGCTCGCCGAGCGTCTGGATGGTCTGCTCGTCGTGGATGAGCTGGAACGGCGGCGTGTACGGCCCGATGATCACGCCCGCCGCGATATAGCCGAGCACGACCGGCTGCTTCAGGCGATGAAACAGCACGGTGACAACGCCCGCGAGCGCCATCACGACTGCCAGATCCTGAATGAAGCCGATTCCCTGATGCATGAAGGTCTTTCCTTACAAATTGCTATCGAATCTCCGCATGTTACCCGATGCACGGCGTGAGCCAAATCGCACGCAAGGAAAAAAGCCGACCTACAATGATGCGACCCTCGCAGGCAATGCCCGCCCGCGCCGCCGCGCACCGACCGAATTTTTTGCCGCCATGACATCCGCATCCACTACCTTCACGCCGTTCCCTCCCCTCGCCCAACTCGGCGCCGATCTCGCCGCAGGCCGCACGACGAGCCGCGCGCTCGCCGAAGCCGCACTCGAGCGCATCGCCGACCCGGCGGGCCAGGGCGCAACTGTTTTCACGCACGTCGACGCAGAGCGCGTGCGCGCCGCCGCCGACGCACTCGACCGCCTGCGCGCGGCCGGCACGGTGCTGTCGCCGCTAGCGGGTATCCCCGTCTCGGTGAAGGACCTGTTCGACGTGGCGGGCGAAGTCACGCGCGCCGGCTCCACGGCGCTCGCGAATGCGGCGCCAGCCAAGGAGGACGCCGCCGCCGTCGCGCGGCTGCGCCACGCGGGCGCGGTGCTGGTCGGCCGGACCAACATGAGCGAGTTCGCGTTCTCGGGGCTCGGCCTGAATCCGCACTACGGCACGCCGCTTTCGCCCTGGCATCGCGGTGTGGCGGGCGACGCGCGCGTGGCGGGCGGCTCGTCCTCGGGCGCGGCGGCCTCGGTCGCGGACGGCATGGCCGCCGCCGCGCTCGGCACCGACACCGGCGGCTCCCTCCGCATTCCCGCCGCGTTCTGCGGCCTCACGGGCTTCAAACCCACCGCGAGGCGCATTCCGAAAACGGGCGGCGTACCGCTCTCCCCCACGCTCGACTCGTTCGGCCCGATCGGCAACACGGTGGCATGCTGCGCACTCGTGGACCGCGTGCTCGCCGGGCTCGCGCCGCGTGTGCCGGCCGCGCGCCACCTCGAAGGCGTGCGCCTTGGCGTGCTCACCAACTATGTCACCGACGGCGTGGACCCCGAAGTCGCGGAGACGATCGATACGGCGCTCAAGCATCTGGATGCGGCCGGCGCGATCGTGAGCGAAGTCCGCTTTGCCGCTTTCGAGCGCTTCGGCGAAATCAACCGCATCGGCTTCTCGCCGATGGAGGCGTATGCGTGGCATCGCGAGCTGATTGCGAAGCATCGGGATCAGTACGACCCTCGCGTACTCGTGCGCATCCTGAAGGGCGAACACGCTACGGCTGCCGACTATCTGGATCTGATCGCCGCGCGCGCGGCGGTCATGGAGGAGGCCCAAGCCACGCTCTGGTCGCGCTTTGACGTCGTGATCGCGCCGACCGTGCCGATCGCGCCGCCGCCCGTCGCGCCGCTCACCGCCGACGACGATGTCTTCGCGCGCACCAACGCGCTCGTGCTGCGCAATCCGAGCGCGTTCAACTTCCTCGATGCGTGCGCGCTGTCGCTGCCATGCCATCACTATGGCGCGGCGCCCGTCGGGCTGATGCTTGCCGCCGCGCCCGACAACGACGACGCGCTGCTCGCCATTGGCCGCGGCGTCGAGGCGGTGCTCGCACCGCTACGCTGACCTGAGCGCCAGTCGCTCAAAACAACCGCTGCGCGCGAGCAAGGACACGTCCGCGCCGCGCGCGACCTTCGCGCTAGAATCCCGTCACGCCGTCGCAGCCGCCAGAAACCGCCAGGTCGCTGCGCCAGACAACCCGAACGAACGAGCCAATAAACGAGCCTCATGAACGACGATAACGCGCTGTTGCGCCGCGAGCGCGGCCTGCTGGTCCTCCTTGGCCTGATCTGCCTCGCGCTCCTCGCCGGCGCCCTGTACTTCCAGTATGTCGAGCATCAGGACCCCTGCCCGCTGTGTATCCTGGGGCGCTATTTCCTGGTCCTCATCGCGGTCTTCGCCTTTCTCGGCGCGCGCATGACGAGCTGGCGCGGCGTGCGCGTGCTCGAAGCGCTCGTGGCGCTTTCGGCGGCAGGCGGCGCGGTCGCGGCCGCGAAGCTCGTGTGGGTGCAGGCGTTCCCGAGCTACAGCTGCGGTTTCGACACGCTGCAGCCCATTGTCGACAGCCTGCCGTTCGCGCACTGGCTGCCCGGCGTGTTCAAGGTGCAAGGCCTTTGCGAAACCACCTATCCGGCGACGCTTGGCCTGACCATGCCGATGTGGGCGCTGCTCGCGTTCATCGTCGCGTTTTTGGCGGTGACCTTGAGTCTGTGGCGCAACCGGCGCCGCCAGGTGTCGTGGCCCGGCATCCGCCGCTAACCGGCTATTGGGCACGGCGCGCCCGCGCCCGCCCAAACTCCCGCGCCTCATCCGCCGCCCAACCATCGGGCGGCGCGCCCCGCCAGCGCGATTCGAGCGCTAGCTTTGCGCAGCAACATCGAATCGCGCACGACTCCCGCATCATCCCGGCCATCCAGGCGCGTTCGCCGCATGCAACGGCTGCGCACCGCCATACGCGCCGTGACGGCTTCATGACCCAAGTCACATAACCCCCATCTAGCGGGGGAAATACTTTCCTGCGGCGAGCGGTGCTATCTTCGGAACTGGATGGCGATCTACGTGCGCGAGGCCGGTGTTGGCGCGCCCCTCTCGTAACGCGCGCCTGATCCGCAATGTCCCCGGGTTCACCATGACAACGCAAACCATCCGCTTCCTCCACCGAGGCGCCGTGCACGAAGTGCGCGGCCTGCCTCCCACGCGCACGGTGCTTCAGCATCTGCGAGAGGATCTGCGCGCCTGCGGCACCAAGGAAGGCTGCGCGGAGGGCGACTGCGGCGCCTGTACCGTCGTCATGGGCGAACTCGACGGCGAAGGCCGTCTCGTGCTCAAGGCCGTCAACGCCTGCATCCAGTTCCTGCCTACCCTCGACGGCCGCGCGCTCTACGCCGTCGAAGATCTGCGCCAGCCCAATGGCGCGCTGCACCCGGTTCAGCAGGCAATGGTCGATTGCCACGGCTCGCAGTGCGGTTTCTGCACACCGGGCTTTGTTATGTCCCTGTGGGCGCTCTACGAGAATCAGCCCGCCGGCGCAGGCCTGCCGACTCGCGAAGAGATCAACGAAGCGCTTTCGGGCAATCTGTGCCGCTGCACCGGCTACCGGCCGATCATCGAAGCGGCGCTGCGCATGTTCGACGAAACCTGTCACCCGCGCGTGGCGCTCGATCGCACTCGCGTCGAAGCCCAGTTGCGGGCCCTGCAGCGCACCCGCACGTTCGAATATCACGGCCCCGATGTGCGGGGCGCCGCACACGGCGAAAGCACCTTCTACTCGCCGCGCACGCTCGAAGCCTTCGCGGCGCTGCGTGCCGCGCATCCTGACGCGCGCGTACTGGCGGGCAGCACCGATGTCGGCCTGTGGGTCACCAAGCAGTTTCGCGAGCTGGGCGACCTCATCTACACGGGCAACGTCGAGGAAATGAAGAGCGTTTCGCGCGACGCCCAGACGCTCACGATCGGCGCGGCGGTCCCGCTCGAAGAAGCCTACGCGGCGCTCGCCATCGACTACCCGGAACTCGCGGAACTGTGGGCGCGTTTCGCCTCGCTGCCCATTCGCAACGCGGGAACGCTGGGCGGCAACGTCGCGAACGGCTCGCCGATCGGCGACTCGATGCCCGCGCTGCTCGCGCTCGACGCCACGCTCGTGCTGCGCCGCGCGGCGCGCGTGCGCACGCTGCCGCTCGCGGCGTTCTACACGGGCTATCAGAAGAACACGCTCGAAGCGGGCGAATTCGTCGAAGCGATCCGCGTGCCGCGCCCCGCGCCGACTCTGCGCTTTCGCACCTACAAGGTCTCGAAGCGCTACGACCAGGATATTTCAGCGGTGTGCGCCGCGTTTGCACTCGACGTGCGTGAGGACGGCACACTCGCGAGCGCGCGCATCGCCTACGGCGGCATGGCCGCGATCCCGCAGCGCGCCGCGCTCGCCGAGGCGCAGCTTAGCGGCGCACGCTGGGACGAAACCAGCGTTCAGCGCGCGATGGAAGCGCTCGCCACCGACTATCGGCCGCTCACGGACATGCGCGCGAGCGGCACGTATCGTCTAAAGGTCGCACGTAACCTGCTGTGGCGCTGCTGGCTCGAAACGCGCGACGATGCGCCGCTCGCGCTGTGTGACGTCAACGCGTTCGCCTTCGCCGAAGGCGACGACGATGGCCGGGATGATCAGGACAGCGCAACCGCCGGAGTCACGCCATGAACGATCAAGCCGAACCGCTCGTCATGCGCCAGGAACAACGCGATGAGCACGCACACGAACACGCGCTCGGCGCGCCGCTGCCGCACGAGTCGGCGGACGCCCATGTGAGCGGCGAGGCGCGCTACACCGACGACATCCCCGAATTGCACGGCACCGTGCACGCGGCGCTCGGCCTCGCGCGCCATGCGCACGCGCGCATCGTCGCGCTCGATCTGGAGCGCGTGCGCTCGTCGCCGGGCGTGCTTGCGGTGCTGACGGCCGCCGACATCCCCGGCGAAAACGACTGCGGTCCCGTCGTGCACGATGACCCGGTGCTCGCAAGCGACGTCGTGCAGTACCTCGGGCAGCCCGTGTTCGCGGTGATCGCCACGAGCCACGAACTCGCGCGCCGCGCCGCGGCGCTTGCGGCAAGCGATGACGTCGTTCGTTACGAGCCGCTGGAACCTGTTCTCAGTATCGAAGAGGCGCGCAAGCGCCAGCACTACGTGCTGCCGCCGCTGCGCCTGGTGCGCGGCGCGCCCGACGCGGCGCTCGCCGCGGCGCCGCATCGCCTCGCGGGAACGTTCACCGTGGGCGGCCAGGAACAGTTCTATCTCGAAGGCCAGGTGGCCTACGCGCTGCCGCAAGAGCAAACGGGCATGCTCGTCTATAGCTCGACGCAGCACCCGAGCGAGATGCAGCAAGTCGTCGCGCATCTGCTAGGCTGGCCCGCGCACCGTGTGAGCTGCGAATGCCGGCGCATGGGCGGCGGTTTCGGCGGCAAGGAATCGCAGTCGGCGTTGTTCGCTTGCGTCGCCGCGCTCGCGGCGCACAAGCTGCGGCGCCCCGTGAAGCTGCGCGCGGATCGCGACGATGACTTCATGATCACCGGCAAGCGCCACGACGCGCTCTACACCTACGAAGCGGGCTACGACGACGAAGGACGGCTCCTCGGCACGCGCGTGGAGATCGCGCTGCGCGCGGGCTATTCCGCCGATCTTTCTGGCGCGGTCGCCACGCGCGCGGTTTGTCACTTCGACAACGCCTACTATCTTCCGGACGTCGAAATCGTCGCGCTCTGCTGCAAGACGAACACGCAGTCGAACACCGCGTTTCGCGGCTTCGGTGGCCCGCAGGGTGCGCTCGTGATGGAGGTCATGCTCGACGAAATCGCGCGGACGCTTGGCCGCGATCCGCTCGATGTGCGGCGCGCGAACTACTACGGCATTGGCGAGCGCGACGTCACGCCATACGGCCAGCGCGTGGAGGACAACGTGCTCGCGCCGCTCACCGACGATCTGCTCGCGTCGAGCCGCTATCGCGAACGACGCGCGGCCATCGACGCGTATAACCGCACGAGCCCCGTGCTCAAGCGCGGCATGGCGCTCACGCCGGTCAAGTTCGGCATCTCGTTCAACGTGCCGCATCTGAACCAGGCGGGTGCGCTCGTGCATGTGTACCGCGACGGCTCCGTGCTCGTGAACCACGGCGGCACCGAAATGGGCCAGGGGCTCAACACCAAGGTCGCGCAGGTCGTGGCGGGCACGCTCGGTTTGCCGCTCGCACGCGTGCGCGTGAGCGCCGCCGATACGTCGAAAGTGGCCAATACGTCGGCCACGGCGGCGTCCACGGGCAGCGACCTCAACGGCAAGGCCGCCGAGGACGCTGCGCTCACGATCCGCGCGCGCCTCGCGGCGTTCGCGGCGGCACAATACGGCGGCGCGCCCGAAAATGTCGCGTTCGAAGGGGGCCTCGTGCGGGCAAACGGCCAGGCGATCGCTTTTTCAGAATTCGTCGAACTCGCGTATATGAAGCGCGTGCAATTGTGGTCCGATGGCTTCTACGCCACGCCCAAAGTGCATTGGGACGCGCGCACGCTCACCGGCCATCCGTTCTACTACTTCGCCTATGGCGCGGCGGTCTCGGAAGTGGTCGTCGATACGCTCACCGGCGAATGGAAGCTCGTGCGCGCCGACGTGCTGCACGACGCAGGCCAGTCGATCAATCCGGCCATCGATCTCGGCCAGGTGGAAGGCGGCTTCATCCAGGGCATGGGCTGGCTCACGACCGAGGAGCTTTGGTGGAACCGCGACGGGCGGCTCATGACGCACGCGCCGTCCACGTACAAGATCCCGGCGGTGAGCGACACGCCGGAGGCGTTCATCGTGAAGCTGTATCGCAGCGGCGGCAACGACAATGTGGAGCCTACCGTGTTCCGCTCGAAGGCCGTGGGCGAGCCGCCCCTGCTTTTGCCGTTCTCGGTCTTTCTCGCGATTCGCGACGCCGTGGGCGCGGCAGTGCCCGAGGCGCGCGAGGCTGCCCCGCTGCGCGCGCCCGCGACGCCCGAAGCGATTCTCGATGCGCTGGAAGCGCTGCGAGCGAGCGAACCCGCGGCGCTTCACACGCTCCAACCGTGAGGCGCGGTCGAAACAAGGCCACGAAAATTAACTGGCGGCACAGGCTACAACGTGCCGCCCCGTAGGGAGAACCGCCAGATGCAAGCCTGGCTTTCCGATTTGCAGCAACTGCTCGCGCACGGCGACGCCGCCGTGCTGGTCACCGTTGCGCGCGTCGAGGGATCGGCGCCGCGCGAGGCCGGCACGAAGATGATCGTCACGCGCGAAGCGGCCCGCCACACCATTGGCGGCGGCCACCTCGAATGGAAGGCCATTGAAATCGCGCGCCAGGTGCTGCGCGACGGCATGCGCACGCCGCACGCGCGGCGACTCGAGCGCCTCGCGCTCGGGCCGAGCCTCGGCCAGTGCTGCGGCGGCGCCGTGGTGCTCGCGTTCGAGCGCCTCGACGTAGCCGATCTGGGCTGGCTCGCCACGCTCGCGCGCCGCCTCGCGGCAGGCGCGTCGACCGTGCGTAGCGTATCATTCCGCTCCTCGCGGAACGGGAGCCCCGAGGGCGAAGGCACCGCAGCCGATCCGGCCATGCTCTCCGAGCCGGAAGCGGGCGTGGAAGCGCCCGACTGCCTGCTTTGGGAAACGGGCGGCACACTGCTCCTCACCGAGACGATCGCGCCGAACGACTTTCCCGTCGTGCTGTTCGGCGCGGGCCATGTGGGCGCGGCGCTCGTGCGCGTGCTCGGCACGCTGCCCTGCCGC
Source organism: Paraburkholderia sp. J11-2 (assembly GCF_905220185.1). NCBI lineage: Bacteria > Pseudomonadati > Pseudomonadota > Betaproteobacteria > Burkholderiales > Burkholderiaceae > Paraburkholderia > Paraburkholderia sp. J11-2. Next base: position 59,289 of record NZ_CAJMYY010000016.1, read on the forward strand.
GTGCTGTGGGTCGACGAGCGCGACGCCGCGTTTCCGACGCCCGAGGCATTCGCGCTGCTGGGCGCGCCCAACGTCGCGATCGACGCCAACGACGCGCCCGACGAAGCCGTCGACACCGCCCCACCCGGCACCAGTTTCATCGTGATGACGCACGATCATTCGCGCGACCTCGATCTCGCCGAGCGCATCCTGCGCCGCGGCGACTTCGTGTTCTTCGGCATGATCGGCTCGCACACGAAGCGCAAGCAGTTCGAGCACCGGCTCGCCGCACGCGGCATCGACCCCATGCAGATCGCGCGCATGAACTGCCCGCTCGGCGTGGACGGCATCGTCGACAAGTCGCCTGAAGTCATCGCCGTCTCGGCTGCCGCGCAACTGCTGCAGGCCATCGAGGCAGCGAAGCTGGCGAGCGCGGCACATGTTCCCGCCACCCATTCCGCGTGATGTCAAACACTGAAGAACCCATAAGCGAATCGAAACGAACATGACGATCACGATCCCGGCCAACCCCGCCGCCAACACCGCCGCGAGCGCAACGGCACTCGTCGAAAAGGCCGCCAACGCGCCGAAGGCGGAGCTGCACATCCATATCGAAGGCTCGCTCGAACCCGAGCTGATCTTCGCGCTCGCACAGCGCAACAACGTGAAGCTCGCGTACGACTCGATCGACGCGCTGCGCGCCGCCTATGCGTTCACCGACCTGCAGTCGTTTCTCGACATCTACTACGCAGGCGCGAGCGTACTGCTCACGGAGCAGGACTTCTACGACATGACGATGGCGTACTGCGAGCGCGCGCTCGCCGACAATGTCGTGCACACCGAAATATTCTTCGACCCGCAAACGCATACCGAACGCGGCGTGCCGATCGAAACCGTGGTCGCGGGCATCGACCGCGCGCTCGCCGACGCCGAAAAGCGCGGCCTCACGAGCAAGCTGATCCTGTGCTTCCTGCGCCACCTGAGCGAAGCCGATGCGCTCGCCACCTTCGACGCCGCGCAGCCGCTTTTCGCGCGCCATGCGCGCCTGATCGGCGTGGGCCTCGACTCGTCCGAGCGCGGCCACCCGCCCTCGAAGTTCGAGCGCGTGTTCGAGAAAGCACGCGCGATGGGCCTGAAGCTCGTCGCGCACGCGGGCGAGGAAGGCCCGCCCTCGTACATCTACGAAGCGCTCGATCTGCTCAAGGTCGATCGCGTCGATCACGGCGTGCGCAGCATTGAAGATCCTGCGCTCGTCACGCGTCTGGCCGACACACGCGTGGCCCTGACCGTGTGCCCGCTTTCGAACACCAAACTGTGCGTGTTCGACGACATGACGCAGCACACGCTCAAGCAATTGCTCGACAAAGGCGTTGCGGTGACCGTCAATTCCGACGATCCCGCCTACTTCGGCGGCTACGTCAACGAGAACTACCGCGCCATCATCGAAGCGCTCAAGCTCGACGACGACGAGGTGTACACGATCCTGCGCAACGGCTTCGAGGCTTCGTTCGTGACGCCCGAAGAGCGCGCCGCGCTGATCGCGAAGCTCGACGCGAACTGGAAGCGCACAACGGCTTAAAGCGTGCACTAACGCGCGAACAAAAACGCGGACTCGTCCGCACAGCAAGCCCCAGCCCGGGCTGTCACACGAATCCGGTCCAGCGCGCGAGCGCCGGACCGTGGGCCCTCTCGCGCCTCGTTTTCAGGAGCGGCGCGCGACATGCGGGGCATGCATTGGACGAATACCTGAATTTATCGGAGACGAAGTTCCCATGACTCAATCGGCTTACCGCGCAAAACTGTTGACGTTCACCGGCGATCCCGCGCAATCGTCCGACGCCGCGGTCTTCAACGAAGACGGCGTCGTGATCGTTGAAGACGGCCACGTGCTCGCCTCGGGCGCGTGGTCCGCGCTCACGTCGCGCGTGAGCGAAGGCGCAACAGTCCATGACCTGCGCGACAAGCTGATCGTGCCGGGCTTCATCGACACGCACATCCACTATCCGCAGACGGACATGATCGCGTCGCCCGCGCCGGGCCTCCTGCCGTGGCTGGACACCTACACGTTCCCGACCGAGCGCGGCTTCGAAAACGAAGCGGTGGCGCAGGACACGGCGCGCTTTTTCGTCGATGAACTGCTCGCCTGCGGCACGACCACGGCGCTCGTGTATTGCACCGTGCACAAGCAGTCCGCCGATGCGCTCTTCACCGCGAGCGAAGCGAAGAACCTGCGCATGGTCGCGGGCAAGGTGCTGATGGACCGCCATTGCCCCGAGTTCCTGCGCGATACGCCGCAAACGGGCTACGACGACAGCGCCGAGCTGATCGAGCGCTGGCACAACCGCGGGCGCCAGATGTACGCGCTCACGCCGCGCTTTGCGCCCACCTCGACCGAAGCGCAGCTCGAAGCGTGCGGCGCGCTCGCGAAGGCGCACGGCGACATCTTCATCCAGAGCCATGTGGCTGAAAACCCGGATGAGGTGAAGTGGGTCAAGGAACTGTTCCCGGGTCATCGCAGCTACCTCGATGTGTACGATCACTACGGACTCCTGCGCAAGCGCGCGGTGTACGGCCACTGCATCTGGCTCGACGACGAAGACCGCCGCCGCATGGCGGACACCGGCACGGTTGCCGCGCACTGCCCGACCTCGAACCTGTTCCTCGGCAGCGGACTGTTCGACTTCGACAAGGCGGGCGCATCGTCGATGCCCGTGACGCTCGCCACCGACGTGGGCGGCGGCACCTCGTTCTCGATGCTGCAAACCATGAACGAGGCGCACAAGGTCGCGCGCATGGGCGGCCACCATCTCACGGCCACGCGCATGTTCTGGCTCGCGACAGCGGGCGCGGCCCACGCGCTCGATCTCGCCGACAAGATCGGCACGCTCGCGCCCGGCAGCGAAGCGGACTTCGTCGTGCTCGATGCGCAGTCCACGCCGCTGCTCGCGCGGCGTACGGCGCGCGCCGAATCGCTGGAAGAATTGCTGTTCGCGCTCGCCCTGCTCGGCGACGACCGCGCCGTGTTCGAGACGTACGCGGCGGGCAAACGCGTGCACAGCCGCGACGGCGCGCACCGCTGAAAGCCCCGCCCGGCGCGGGTTGCAGGGAAAACCTGCATGGTATAATCCGCGCCTCATTGGGGAGTAGCCGCCTCCGAATCGCGCCACAGTGCCGCAGCGCCGGTCTCAAGACCCCGCGCTTGCCGCGCGCGAATTCGCGGGGGCGTCCGTCAACAGACTTGGCCTGCGCGGCCATGGCGGACGCAGCCTTTATCCCGGGCCTGGCGAGACCGATGACCCATGACCGCCGCAACAGGGCCCGGCGGTGCGTGGGTCGTCGCTCGCACACACCACGGCCCGAGGATCCACCACAACGTGAACCAAGCTTTTCTGGTTTCCACCGGAGCCGTCGCGCTCGCCGAAATTGGCGACAAGACACAGCTGCTCTCGCTCGTGCTCGCGGCGCGCTACCGCAAACCCGTGCCGATCATTCTCGGCGTGCTCGTCGCCACGCTCGTCAACCACTCGGGCGCGGGCGCGCTCGGCACGTGGCTCGGCGCGCTCGTCACGCCCGGTGTGATGCGCTGGGCGCTCGCCGCCTCGTTTGTCGCCATGGGGCTGTGGATTCTCGTGCCGGACAAGCTCGAAGAAGGCGAAGCGAGCGGGAACCGCTCGCAGCTTGGCGTATTCGGCGCGACGGTCGTGACCTTCTTTCTCGCCGAGATGGGCGACAAGACGCAGATCGCCACCGTCGCGCTCGCCGCGCGCTTTCACGACTTCTTCGGCGTGGTGGCCGGCACGACGCTCGGCATGATGATCGCGAACGTGCCTGCAATCCTGCTCGGCGACCGCTTCGCCCACAAGCTGCCGACGAAGCTCGTGCATGCGATTGCGGCGGTGCTGTTCGTCGTGCTCGGCGTGCTCGCGATTCTGGGCGTGGGGTTCTGACGGGCCTATTTGGCGGGCGCAGCTGCGGCACCCTGCGCCGCTGCAGGCGAGGCCGCACTGGTCTCGTTCGGTGCGCCGCCGCCCTTGCCTAGCGGAATCTTGACCTCCGTCACGGTGCCGTTAGCTAGAGGGAAATTTCCCAGCGCGCTCTGCACGAGAAAGGGCATCACGCGCACGAGCGACGGATCGTCGCCGGAAGTGCGCGCAGTCACGTTGTAGACCTCCTTGCCGCTCGCCCTTTCGGTGATGCGAATGCCGAGCGCATGCGAATACACCGGATAGGTCTGGTTCACGTAGGCGGGCTGATACGGTCCCCACGCGCCCCACGGATTCCAGGGGCCCCAGTACGGGCCCGGCCAGGGGTTGTAGAACACGGGCTGCGCAACCGTCACCGTGTCGGTGCGGCTGCCGTAAGCGAGCCCCACGAGGTAGTGCGCCTGCGGTTCGGCCACGAGGCGGAACGCATGCGAAGCGAGCCCGTTGGCGACGAACTGCTCGTAGGTGCTCTGCTCGATGCTCTGGCTCTGCTCGGCGCTGCGTGTGAACGCAAAGGTGCGCGTGGCGTCGCTGCCGCCGTCCCATGCGGAGAAAGCGGTCACCTGGCTCGTCACGTAAGTCGTGCAGCCGGAGAGCGTGAGTGCGAGCGCCGCCAGCATCAGTAGGGCGCGGCGGGTCCATCGGTCGTGCATCATGGTCTTCTCGTCTTCATTCAGTTGGAAAGGTGCAGTCGTGGGGGCCGCTCTCTCCGATACGAACTTTGCGCCGCGCTTATTCCCTGTTGGTGCCCTGTCCGGTCCGTGCGCGCTTCACGCCGGTCGTGTCCTGTCTTGTGGCCCGCTTTGTAGTCTGTCACCGCGCGGCAGGGCCTGATCATACTGACTCGCGGCGCAGCGCGAAAGTTCGCGGGCCGAGCCCTGACGGACAAAGCGGCCCGAGCCTTTGTACAATGGGGCGAACCGCCGTGCTCCCGCGACGGCAGGCAGCGCCCTGCGGGCGCCCACGCCGCCGCGGCCGGCCAATCCGATCCACACGATCGATCCACACCGATCCGACACGCCCCTATCCAGACCATGTCCGATACTGCCACGCCCACCGTGATCCGCCGCGAAGACTACGCACCGCCCGCGTTTCTGATCGATACCGTCGACCTCGAATTCGACCTCGCGCCCGAGCGCACGGTCGTCAAGAGCACGTTGCGCGTGCGGCGCAATCCCGACGCGCAACCCACCGCGCATCTCGAACTCATGGGCGAGCAGCTCGAATTCATCGGCGCGGCGATCGACGGCAAACCGTACGCGAACGTGCGCACGCACGAGCACGGCCTCACGGTCGAGAACGTGCCCGAGGCGTTCGAGCTCACGCTCACCGGCGCGTGCGACCCGGCCGCCAACACCACGCTCTCGGGCCTTTACGTGTCGAGCGGCAACTTCTTCACGCAGTGCGAGGCCGAGGGCTTTCGCCGCATCACCTGGTTCCTCGACCGCCCCGACGTGATGGCGACCTACACGGTCACGCTGCGCGCCGACAAGCTCGCCTACCCGGTATTGCTCTCGAATGGCAACCTGATCGCGCAAGGCGACCTGGCCGACGGCCGTCACTATGCGAAATGGGAAGACCCGTTCCGCAAGCCGAGCTACCTGTTCGCGCTCGTGGCGGGCAAGCTCGTGGCGCTGGAAGAACGCATCCAGAGCCGCTCGGGCAAGGAAAAGCTGCTGCAGGTGTGGGTCGAGCCGCACGATCTCGACAAGACGCGCCACGCCATGGACTCGCTCATCCACTCGATCCACTGGGACGAGCAGCGCTTTGGGCTCGAACTCGACCTCGACCGCTTCATGATCGTTGCCGTGAGCGACTTCAACATGGGCGCGATGGAGAACAAGGGGCTCAACATCTTCAATACGAAGTACGTGCTCGCCAATCCCGAAACGGCCACCGATGTCGACTTCGCAAACATCGAAGCCGTGGTCGGCCATGAGTACTTTCACAACTGGACCGGCAACCGCGTGACCTGCCGCGACTGGTTCCAGCTGAGCCTGAAGGAAGGCCTCACGGTGTTCCGCGACCAGGAATTCTCGGCGGCGATGTCGGGCGGCGATGAAAACGAAGCTGCGCGCGCGACCAAGCGTATCGAGGACGTGCGCGTGCTGCGCCAGATGCAGTTCGCCGAAGACGCGGGCCCGATGGCGCACCCGGTGCGACCGGAGAGCTACGTCGAGATCAACAACTTCTACACGATGACCGTCTACGAGAAAGGCTCGGAAGTCGTGCGGATGTATCAAACGCTGCTCGGTCGCGACGGCTTCCGCAAGGGCATGGACCTGTACTTCCAGCGCCACGACGGCCAGGCCGTGACCTGCGACGACTTCCGCCACGCGATGGCCGACGCCAATGGCCGCGACCTCGCGCAGTTCGAGCGCTGGTACAGCCAGGCGGGCACGCCGCGTGTGAGCGTGACGACGAGCTACGACGAAGGCACGCGCTGCTACAGCGTGACGCTCACGCAGGGCTACGCCAACGGCTCGCCCGCCGCGCGCGAAACGCAAAAGGGCCCGCTGCACATTCCGTTTGCAATCGGCCTGATCGGCCCGGACGGCGCGGACCTGCCGCTGCGCCTCGAAGGCGAAGCCGCCGCGCACGGCACGACGCGCGTGCTGGAGCTGACCGACACGCAGCAGACCTTCACGTTCGCCGATGTGATGGCCAAGCCCCTGCCCTCGCTGCTGCGCAACTTCTCGGCGCCGGTCATCGTCGATTACGACTATGGCAATGACGAACTCGCTTTCCTGCTCGCGCACGACAGCGACGCGTTCAACCGCTGGGAAGCGGGCCAGCGCCTCGCGACGCGCGAACTGCTCGCGCTTGCTGCTCGCGCCGCCGCGGGCCAGCCGCTCGAAATCAACAGCGCGCTCGTCGATGCGTTCCGCCGCGTGCTGACCGACGAATCGCTCTCGCCGTCGTTCCGCGAGCTTGCGCTCATGCTGCCTTCGGAAACCTATCTTGCCGAGCAGATGGCCGAATCCGACCCGGCCGCCGTGCACGCGGCGCGCCAGTTCGTGCGCAAGCAACTGGCAACCGCACTGCAACGCGAGTGGCTCGCGGCCTATGAGCGCAATGTCACGCCGGGCGCGTACGAGCCGACGCCCGAGGCGGCCGGACACCGCGGTTTGAAGAACCTTGCGCTGTCCTATCTCTCGGAACTCGACGATGCCGCACAGGCGGTGCGCCTCGCCACGGCGCAATATGACGCGGCGAACAACATGACCGATCGTTCGGCGGCGCTTTCCGCACTGTTGAACGTGCAGGCGGCCGGCGGCGGCGACGTCGCGCGCAAGGCGCTCGAAGACTTCTATGTGCGCTTCGAGAAGGAACCGCTCGTCATCGACAAATGGTTCGCATTGCAGGCCACGCAACGGGGCACGGCGCAACGCCCGACCATCGAGACGGTGCGCGCGCTCATGGGTCACCCGGCGTTCAACATCAAGAACCCCAATCGCGCCCGCTCGCTGATCTTCAGCTTCTGCGCCGCGAACCCCGCGCAGTTCCACGCCGCCGACGGCTCGGGCTACGCGTTCTGGGCCGACCAGGTGATCGCGCTCGACGCACTCAATCCGCAGGTCGCGGCGCGTCTCGCTCGCAATCTCGAACTGTGGCGCCGCTTCACGCCCGCACTGCGTGACGCGATGCGCGCGGCGCTGGAGCGTGTAGCCGCTGAAGCCAAATCGCGCGACGTGCGCGAGATCGTCGAAAAAGCGCTGGCTTGATCAGACGAAACGAGGCGCAACGCGCGGTGCCTGATCCGCACCGCGCGCCAACCCACGAACCGGCCTTAGGCCGGTTTTTTTGCGCATTTTTTTCGTGATTATTTTCAGCGGCGCGACTACACCCGCCACCGGGCGAAAAGCCGCACCAGCAAGCCGGGCCGCGCCCCGGCGCTTTATTTTGCGCGGCTGTGCGACGGGCGGTCACAGTCGAGCGGGTAGAATTGCGCTATTCCCAAGCGTATCCGGAGTACTGCAATGGCTTTGCAACGTCGCACCACCCTCACCAAGTACCTGATCGAGCAGCAGCGCCAGCACAGCAACCTGCCCGCCGATCTGCGTCTTTTGATCGAAGTCGTCGCGCGCGCGTGCAAGGCGATCAGCTTCAACGTCAGCAAGGGCGCGCTTGGCGACGCGCTCGGCACGGCCGGCAGCGAGAACGTCCAGGGCGAAGTGCAGAAGAATCTCGACATCCTCTCGAACGAGATCCTGCTCGACGCCAACGAATGGGGCGGCAACCTCGCCGCGATGGCCTCGGAGGAAATGGAAACGTTCTTCCCGATCCCGGCGAACTATCCGAAGGGCGAATACCTGCTGGTGTTCGATCCGCTCGACGGCTCGTCGAACATCGACGTGAACGTGTCGATCGGCACGATCTTCTCGGTGCTGCGCTGCCCGGACGGCCAGCAGGCGACCGAAGAATCGTTCCTGCAGCCCGGCACGAAGCAGGTCGCGGCCGGTTACGCCGTGTACGGCCCGCAAACCGTGCTCGTGCTCACCACGGGCAACGGCGTGAACTGCTTCACGCTCGACCGCGAACTGGGCTCGTGGGTGCTCACGCAGAGCAACATGCGCATTCCGGAAGACACGCGCGAATACGCGATCAATGCATCGAACGCACGCCACTGGTATGAGCCGGTGCAGCAGTACATTGGCGAGCTCAACGACGGCAAGGACGGCCCGCGCGGCGAGAACTTCAACATGCGCTGGATCGCCTCGATGGTCGCCGACGTGCACCGTATCCTGAACCGCGGCGGCATCTTCATGTACCCGGCCGACAAGCGCGACCCGTCGAAGCCCGGCAAGCTGCGCCTGATGTACGAAGCGAACCCGATGTCGTTCATTGTCGAGCAGGCGGGCGGCATGGCGACCAACGGCGAGGAGCGCATTCTCGACATCCAGCCGACGAGCCTGCATGAGCGCGTAGCCGTGTTCCTCGGCTCGAAGAACGAGGTCGAACGCGTCACGCGCTACCACCACGAAGCCAAAAAATGAAAAAAGATGAGGAAAGGGCTTGCATAGTTCGCGGCGACTTCCTATAATCTTTCTTCTCTGATGTGACGCCGGAATAGCTCAGACGGTAGAGCAGCGCATTCGTAATGCGAAGGTCGGGGGTTCGATTCCTCTTTCCGGCACCAGGATTCAAGCAAAAAGCCCAGTCTTCGGACTGGGCTTTTTGCTTTCTACGTGAGCTATTGGCTATGGGGGCAAATCCGTGGGAAGGCGCGCTACTGTCTTGCGCCGTTTGGTATCTGGCCCAGAGGGTAGGGTCGCTCTATTCATCGATCTCAACGGGAGTGCAAACGGCGCGCCACTGCACACTTGGCTTAGCGCCCGCGACTAGAAAGAGAACGAGCAATCCACTGTCCGTAGCGCAAGCCATTCTGACTTCTACTTGATCACCTCGCGTAAGGACGCCAAAACTGCAACGGCTGATCGACGATATGCGCAGTTGTCCGCTCTGGAAGCAGGAATACGTCACCCGTCTTGAGGGCGTATCACCGCACCAATATCGCCTTCGTGGACGTTTAAGATCACCGGATCCAAGGTCAGTGTAAGGTGACGTAGCGCCCGATTCACCTGCGCCGTGTTGCGGAGCGTGCCCTTATCCTTTGAAGCGGCCTCCCACAAAAGCGACTTGGACTAGCACCGCCTAACCATGAAAACCTGGATCGGCTTGGTGTGAGGTACATAGAAATAATTTCAAGTCCCAAAACCTTCGGTCAAACTGACTCAAGGACAGAAATTAATGGCGTGACAATCGATCCAGCGCTCTATGGTAGCCCCGTTTTTTTCAGAATATGAAATTTTCCAAAATTTAAAATCATTTGAAATACTTATTAATTTCACATACTCTCCTTTGATGATATAGGTTTTAACCTTCGCTTTCAATGCAGTAGGATACAAGAAGGCTCTATCGACAATTACCTGATGCTCGCCTTGGTGCGTTTCGGCTTGTTTACGGGTGAGAGTTATCGAGTAAGGTCCATAAAAGAAATCGCCCTTTGGATTTTTCTTAACCTTCCACACCAACAAACCGTCGTCACTGATCAACTCTGCGATGCCATCTTTTGCACCAAAAAAAGAGTAAAAATGAACTTCCGCGCGTCGCCCATCTTCGCTCACGTACCCATGAATATTTTGATCGCCGGCCGTGCCGCAGTCAATTCGATTGGCGTTTTGTGTAATAAAACAATAAGAGCCAGTTACTGTACCGTCACTAGCTTCATTGAGTTTTATTTCGAAAGTTTGATCTGGTTTGCTTGACCCTGCCACGTGTCCAATGTATGTCCAATTGCCTGAAAATTTGCCTTCGGTCGCCCACGATAAAGAATGAATGAGCAGAGCACTTATCGTCAGAATGAAAATAGTAAAGCGTCTAGACGTGCTCATACTTGCACCTGCAGGCAATCGTTCACTCTATTCAACCACCCTTTAAGGTTACCGATCTGTCCGGGATCCTTGATTGTGAGATCTGTGTAGTATTGCCGCCTAATCGACGCGATATCCTCTAGCAACATCTCCTGTTCGGGGACAGAATTAATGGCATCGACTGTTTGCTTTCCCATGCCACCGTCTTCCACGATTTTTGAATCATATTTCTTGTTTAACAGCTTTTGAATCTGCAAAGCGGCTCCTCCTGACGTTATAGTCCAGTCGTAAGACATTAATGCCACGCGCTCATCTTTGAACCCACAAAATCCCCTTGGTTGCCAATAGCGCTTGAGATAAATAGCCTCAGCTTGCTCTTCCGTCAGGTTTTTCAAATTATCCAGCGTAGGGGCGACACCGACGTCTTCCTCTGCGTATTTCTGCCATGTGAGCCACGCAATACCATGATTCGTCGGCCCTCCCTTGTCGTCGCTCCTATTAACGTATCCACCTTCATGTCGAAGAATGACTGTTGATATTTTCTTGAACCGTGCAGCACAGTCACAGTTTTCAATGAAATTCCCCACCAATCCAATCGGATTGATGTGGTAGATATTCGCCTCCGGAAAACCTGCTACCCCGGCCCGCACCTCGTCCCACCATGTGAGCTTCGCGATGCGTTTCTTTTCCTCCTCGTGTTCGGGCTTCGGCCCGGTGCGTTGCTCGATTGCGCTGACCAATTCCTGCCACTTGGCAGGATTCGCCCATTCGCTTTCGTGCTTCGCAATGAAGCGAGACGCCCGAAAGGCGGTCCACGGAAATCCGTCACCCTGTATGTCCTGCCCGGAAGTGCAGAGGTCGTCCGCTGCGCGAGCGCCGTCACCGGTTGGATACAGGACACGGTAGAGAGCAGCCATGAGTGGACTCAGCTTGCCCAGTGAACCCACACCGGGCGTATCGCCGCCGAGCGCATAGTCCACATAGTCACCCGTGCTCGCGAAAATGGTGTGCGCCGGATCGTGGCCTTCGTCGTGGCACTCGAAATCGATCCAGTCCTGCGAGAACTCGCGGGTCACACGGCCACCCGCAAAGTTCTGCTCACGCACCCATCCTGTGATGGCACTACGTCGCATATCCGCGCTGTCAACTTTCCACCAGCGCAGTTTCAGCCCGTCACTGCCAGACGCTGTCTCAGTGAACAGGTGCGCCGCGTCTCGCGGCAGAGCGGCGAGTCGATAGGTCTGGATTACATCGGTTTGCTTTGCATTCTGCCCCTGCAGCCCATGATCGCGATAAAGCGTGGTCCCACGGTCAATGCGGAGTATCGTCGGGTCCGCGGACAAGCCAAGCTGACTCCATTGGGTCGCGTTCGCGCAGTTGGCGTCGACCCAGGCGCGTCCGTCCTTGATGAACTTCCTGATACCCTCGTCGCAGAACACCTCAATGTGCGCCATCCGGGTACCAGCTGTACGCCGGTCCAGCGAGTCATAGCGGCCAAGGTGGCCCATCAGGTCGCCCGCCTTCAAGGGACTGGCGCCGCCTGTGCCCTGCGGATCGCCCGGACTGCACATCTGGCTTGCTGTGACGATTACCCGGTCAAAGTTCGAATCCGGGATGTCCTCTTGCGTGACCGGGCCGCCATGCTGCGCGCCCAGGTAAATCCAGCCGGTATTCGCCGCGGATGGTGCCACGTAGCCGCCCGCTACAGGTGCGTACAGCGTGGCTCCGTTCAGGTCCGTCAGTTGTCCCCACGTTGCGCCGTGTACCGTTTCTGTTTTGCCGATACTCACGCTCGCACCCTGCGGCAGGATGCCGAGGACGGAGCCGTTGGGCGTCTTGCGCACGTTGAGACCGACCTGAGACGGGGCCGCCATCTGGCCACCGGGACCCGGCCGGGGTTTGTCCTGTGCGTACTGTGTGATCTGCCACTGGCGCGACCAGTACGCTGGTTTCTGCCGCTTCGGGAAATTGCTGTCGTAGTCGGCGTTGGACATCAGGTGCATGTACAGGCTGTAGAAGGTCAGCTTCGTGCCGTGCGGAAACTCCATCTCGTGGCGCACCAGGGCGAAGCCCGTACTGTAGGGAGCCCGGAACGGCGTGTTACTGCCATCCACTGCCAGTTCACTGACCGGGTAGTCCCGGTTCGCGCGCCAGGCGACGAGCTCGCCGTCCGCGATGCAGCGCAATCCTGCGTCAAGGTCCAGCGCTTGCCCCGCACCTGCCTCCGTGACGTGAATGCCGCCGTGCCACATGCCTTTGCGACTGACGAGATATGAGCCGGACCGCTCGCTCGTTGCGAGCAACCGGTATATGTCATGTTCGTCGGCCAACTGCACAGCGGTGGCGGAATGCCCCTGGCCCTTGCGAAGGAACGGAAAAGCGAACGGCAGCAGTTTCAGCTTTGCCGGGGTAGCCTTTGGGCTTTGGGGTGAATCGGTTGCCGGGGGCTTGGTCATGGAATTTGGCTCAGTCCGGGTTAGGCCAGCAATTCTTTTGTCCTCCGGGTCATTCTCCAGACAGTTCCAACGGGGTGCAATTTTGTTGCGCGCGCAATTAACATACTTTGACGGGGATCATGGCAGAACGTGACGGTGGGAACTCGTCGAGCGAAATCGCTGGTGCCGCCTCGCCATACTCAATAACGCACATAGTCGTAATGCGAAGGTCGGGGGTTCGATTCCTCTTTCCGGCACCAGGATTCAAGCAAAAAGCCCAGTCTTCGGACTGGGCTTTTTGCTTTGTGCACGCTGTCTGCGTGAGGTGCCGAGCAGCGGCTACGTCACGCTTTCGGCGGCAGCGCATCCAGCGCCTCGCCTACCTCCTCGATCACCCCATCCCATCGCCCCAGCTCGCGCTGCCTGAAAAGTCTCGCCGACGGATACCAGGGACTATCGGTGCGCTGCGTCATCCAGCGCCAGTCCGTGCAGGTCGGCAGCAGGATCCACACCGGCACGCCAGCCGCACCGGCAAGATGCGCGACCGAGGTGTCGACGGTGATCACAAGATCAAGCGACTGGACGATGGCGAGCGTGTCCACGAAGTTCGCGATCTCCGGCCCGAGCGGCGTGATGTCGATGTCGTGAGGCAACGCCTCCAGCTCGCTTTGCGCGCCGCCCTTCTGCAGCGAAAACCACGACACGCCACGCCGGGCGAGCACAGGCAGCAACGTGTGCAGCGCAAGCGAGCGGTAACGGTCGAATTCGTAGTCGGGGTTCCCAGCCCAGACGAGCCCCACGCGGCGTTGGCGCGCGCCACGATGCGCCCCGCCGGCAACCCGCTCACGCCAATGGCCGACGCACTCAGGCGGCGCGCCCAGATAAGGCATGGCCAGCGGCAGCCTGTCCACCGTCAGTTTCATGGACTCTGGAAAGCGGAACATACGGCTCCAGAAGTCATAGGGACCCGGCGGCAATGTGGTCCAGGCCTTGTTCACTCCACGCGCGCATGCCGCGACGTCGCCAATCGCCTTGTCGACCCAGACATCGACCGTCGCGCCCTGGCGCTGCAGCCATTCGATGTAGCGCAAGGATTGAAGCTGGTCCCCCAATCCCTGCTCACCGATCAGCAAAAACCGACGCCCGTTCACGGCTTCACCGGACCACACCGGAAAGCCAGGACGCACGAGCGTACTGTTCTGCGGCAAGCGTTCGTGCCAGTGATAGTGCCGCCACCCTCGCTCGAAGTCGCCGTCGCGCAGCATCGTGACGGCGGCGTTGAACTGAACATGTTCGTCGTCGGGAAGCAAGCGCGCCGCCTCTGCAGCGTGATGCCGCATACGCGCATGTTCGCCGAGCATGTTCGACGCGTAGCTCGCGTTGTGATGGAGCTTGCCCCGCGTGGCATCGACGGCAAGGCCCTCCCGCGCGACTTGATACGCGTCGTCGAAGCGATGAAGCTCGTTGAGCCGCAAGGCGAGGCTTTCGAGTGCTGCGGCGTCTGCCGCGAACTCGGTGCGCATCTGCGAGATTTGCGCGATCAGTTCCGCAGGGCGTTCGAGGCGCACGAGGACCGTTAGCAACTCGAGCCCATCTGCTAGCCGCGAGGTCCCCACTGCGCGTGCGCGACGCAGATATTCCGCAGCCGCTTCCAGGCGTTCGTCTTCGAGATTCAGTCGCGCCAGGCAGCACAATGCGTGATGAAGTGTGGGCGCATAGTCGAGCGCCTTTTCGTAGTGCATGCGCGCTTCCTCGCGGCGCTTCGCCAGCTTGAGCACGTCGGCCAGGTTGCGATGCAAGCTGGCTGTGCCACCGCTGAGCGCTATCGCACGATGGTAGAACGCTTCGGCGGCGACGTGCTCGTTCGCCATGGCCGCGAGCAAGCCGCGATGCTCCCAGAGCTCGGCGCGTTCGGGCGCCACGCCGATTGCGCGTTCCAGATGGTCGCGCGCGAGGTCGCGTTGTCCGTCGCGAAAATACGAGAGCGCCAGACGATGCAACACATGCGCGTTGCGTGGCTCGTGCGCGAGCAGTTCCTGATACGCGAGCAGCGCGTCGCGCGTTCTGCCCGAGTCGAAGTGCTGGTTTGCGAGCGCAAGCGCCGCCTTCGTGCGCGCTTGCTCGTCCGAGGCTTCGGCCGGCGTGGTGGCAGGGTTGCTCATCATAGGATCGCGCCGGCAATGTGGCGCGCGGCGCTGTTACGTTGCTATCTGGAAAAAGGGGAGCGCCGTTCGGCGTCATGAGCCTCACGTGCGAATCTTTTAAAGATAAGCGCGATCTTCACGCGACCGAATCAGACGTATCTGAAAACGGCTACGCGAATCCAGGCGCCACACGCTTCTCGCGCAGGAAGTCGATGAACGCACGCAGTTTGGGCGGCAACTGGGCGCGCCCGGCCGTATACAAATAGAAGCCGGGAAACGATGCGCCCCACGACTCGAGCACCGGCACGAGCCGGCCTTCGTCCAGTGGCGAGCGCACGTAGTCTTCGATCACGTGCAGGAGGCCCACGCCCTGCTCCGCGGCGCGCACCATCGTGCGCAGATCGTTGGTCACGAAGCGGCCCTCGGTGACCACGTCGAATACGCGCCGGGGATCGTCCGGCCGCGCGAACTCCCAGCGGTAGACGCCCCCCGTCGCGAAGCGATAGTGCAGGCAATCATGCGCAGCCAGATCCTCGGGGGTAACCGGGCGCGCGTGGCGTTCGAAGTATTGCGGCGAGCCCACCACGACGATGCGTATCGGCCCGCCGATCGGCACCGCCACCATGCCAGGCGCCACTGATTCGCCCAGGCGAATGCCCGCATCGAAGCCCTCGCCCACCAGATCGGCAAAGCCGTCGTCGAGCGCGAGTTCGAGCTTGATCTGCGGATAGCGCATCATGAATTCCGCGAGATGCGGCATGACGAGCAATTCGCTCGCCACGCGTGGCAGGTTGATGCGTAGCATGCCGGCCGGCACGTCGCGCGAGGCGTCGAGCGCATCGAACGCCGCTTCGATCTGAGTGAGCGCGGGCTGCACGCGCGCCAGAAACTGCGCGCCCGCCTCGGTCAGCGCGACGCGGCGCGTCGTGCGATTGAAGAGCCTCACGCCGAGTTGCGCTTCGAGCGCCCGCACGGCCTGGGACAGCGCCGAAGTCGAGAAGCCCAGGGCTAACGCCGCGCGAGTGAAGCTGCCGTGCCGTGCGACGGCAGCCACGGCAAGCAGAGCGGGCAAGCGCCCCGCCAGCCCGGACGCGGCGCTCGGCGCTGGCGCCGGATCGGAAAGCGGGCCCATGCCGTCTCCATTGTGAAGCTCAGCTTCACGGTGATTTCAGGTGAACCCGATTTTTCCACAAAAAGGAAAGGCGCAAGATGAGTTCGCGTTCGCCACCCATCCTTTAAGGACACCGCCATGAAACTCGATAGCTACACCCTGCTCGGCCGCTCAGGCCTGCGTGTCAGCCCCATCGCCCTCGGCACGATGACGTTCGGCACCGAATGGGGCTGGGGCGCCGACGAAGCTTGCGCACAGCGGCTCTTCGACCTCTATGTCGACGCGGGCGGCAACTTCATCGACACCGCCGACCTCTATACGGAAGGCACAAGCGAAACCTGGGTGGGGCGCTTCGCGGCGGCGCGCGGTCTGCGTGAGCGCCTCGTCATCGCCACCAAGTATTCCTACAACGCGGAATCGGGCAACCCGAACGCCGGCGGCAACCATCGCAAGAACCTGCTGCGAGCGCTCGACGGCTCGCTCAAGCGGCTCGGCACCGACTACATCGATCTCTACTACCTGCACACATGGGACCGCATGACGCCCGCCGACGAAGTAATGCGCGCCATGGACGACGCAGTGCGCGCGGGCAAGATCCGCTACGTGGGTCTCTCCGACGTGCCGGCCTGGTACGCAGGCCGCGCGCAGACGCTGGCCGATTGGCGCGGCTTCGAACCGGTGGCGGCCATGCAGCTCGAATATTCGCTGATCGAGCGCAACGCGGAGCACGAATTCGCCGATTTGGCGACGCAACTCGGCATGGGGCTCGTGCCGTGGAGTCCGCTCGGGATGGGCGTGCTATCGGGAAAATATCGGCCGTCACAGGCTGGCGAAGGTGTGAGCGGTGCGGGCCGCCTGCAGACGGTGGGCGCGAAGCCGCCGCCCGGCTTCGACAAGCTCTCCGCGCGCAACTTCGCGATCGTGGCCGAACTCGAGCGCGTCGCGCACGAGGCCAACCGGCCCATGGCGCAGGTGGCGTTGAACTGGCTCTATCAAAAGCGCGGCGTGGCAAGCATCATCGTCGGCGCAACCAAGGCCGCACAACTCGAAGAATCGCTCGGCTCGCTCGACTTCACGCTCGCCCCCGAACTGGTCGCGCGCCTTGACGCCGCCTCCGAACCCGCACATCCGTTTCCATACTACATGTTCGCGGACGGCCACCAGTCACGCATTCATGGCCAGGTGGACGTACGCGCGACGCCCGCGAACCACGCTCACGTGCAACGCGTGCCGGCGCCGGCGAACGAGCAAACGTAACGAATTATCGGAGTGCATCAATACGCCGCGCTGGAATGCGCGGCGATTTACGTACGTTCGGTCATTAAGTCGCGGCCAAATGACACGGATCAAAGTATTAATCGCCCGATCGGATAGAAACGGACACTTACATAGTTTTAATTCTTATTAACGTTTCGACGTCAACGGCTAAGCATAATCGTCCGTTGTAGATGAATGATGGTGCACGTTGATCCGGCGGGACTGGCGCCGCGCAACACAGGCGCGGCAGGCAGCCCGAGCGAGCGCGGGCTCAGAGCCGGGGGAAGTGCGATTGAGGCGTTGTGCGACCGCAGCAGCCGCTGTGCGCGAGATTCGGCGAATCGAGAACCGAACCCGATTCACGCAGCATGTGCGAGTGTGAAGGACATCTCAACAATTATATTCCCGCGCCGTTAATCATTTGCATCGCTGTGCGAAGAAAGCAACACGCGTGCGAGAAAAGCACTGTTACCGTAAGCGGGACTAGCGCAGTAGAAGTGCCGAGCCGGATAATCGGCTTACATAGGAGAAAGATCATGGACGCCAAACCGCCAAGGATTCCGACCCCGGACCAAGTCTTCAGCCCGGATCCGGAACCGGTGGCCGTTGAGTTTCTCGGCGACGAATTGCCTGCTCACGTGCGGGCTTTTCTGGACGAGCAACGCAAGGCACACGAACAGAAGTGACGGGGAAACGCACACGTTCGCGCTCGCGTGGGGAACGCGCGCAGTAGACGTTCGTGTGCAGATCGACACGCGTAGTACGGGGACGCGCGTGTCATGCTGCGCGCGCGGTTTTGCGCCGTCGCGCGCTGTAGCGATTTGCGTTCGGCATGCTAGATGGAGCGCGCGCGTTCATGCGGCCATCGCGATTCGACTTCTGCGCGCTTCTGCGCTTTTAGACGCAAGCGCACTGTAACCGGCTATGCTTCGGTTTTTATTGCCGGCGTCTTTCTTCCTCTCGATGACATTGCTGACCCGCGCAAGTGCGCGTTGCGTTGCCGCGCTGATCTTCGCCCTGCCGATCGGATCCGCCCACGCCGACGGTGACGACACCGCCCTGACCAACCTCGTCGCGCTTGTTTCTCAGCGGCTGGCGCTCGCCGAGCCGGTTGCACACTGGAAATGGCAACATCACAAGCCGATCACCGATACGCCCCGTGAAGACGCCTTGCTCGCCGACGTGCAAAAGCGCGCCACGGCGGCCGGCGTCGACCCCACGTTCGCGCGTGCGTTTTTCCGCGATCAGATCGATGCCAGCACGCAAATGCAGAAGTCGTTGTTCGACACGTGGCGTGCCTCGCAGGCGCCCAGCGACCCGGCGCCCGATCTCGCTACGGCCACGCGGCCCCAACTCGACAGACTCACCGGGCAATTGATCGGCGCGCTCGCTCGCGTGCAGTCAATGCGCGGCGCACCGGATTGCCCGGCGCGCGTCGCACGTACGGTTGCGAACTGGAAAGAGCTCACCCGCTACGACTCCGCGCGCACGAATGCGATGAATCAGGCGCTGGAGCATGTGTGCGAATCGGGTGGCGTGGGCGGCGTCGCCTAAGGCTCAGGCCGCGCTCGTGAGGCCGTCGGCCTCGGTTGGCTGCAGCACCTGCACACGCAGGCCGCGTTCGAAGTGCGTCTGCAGAATGCGCCAGGTCGAAAGCTCGAACACCCGCTCGGCGCCGTGGTCCACCAACGCCTCAGCCTCGGTCGTGCTCTGAAAGGCACCCATATAGCACCAGCGGTCGATCAGGTGATAAACGTCGCCGCCATTCGTCGAGTCCTGCTCCAGCACGACCACTGCGCCGTCGAACGGCCAGGGCGCCGCCCCAAGGTCGGCGGGATCGCGCTTCGATGCACGCGGCACGCGATTGAACGAGGGCTTGAGCGCTGCGATCCATTGCGCTTCGACAAGGAGCGCACCAAGCTCGCCGCCTGTTGCACGCCACTCCACCCGGCGCACCTGCTGCGCCATTCGTTGTTCGCGGGAAGAGCGCCGCTCCCCCGAAAGATGCGCGCGCACGCGCTGGCGCACCCGCACGCTGCGGCCCACGTAGAGCGGCACGTCGTCCTCGCCGTAAAACGCATACACGCCATGACCTGCCGGCGCGGTATCGATGAGGTCGTCGGTGATGTCGCCGGCCAGCACGTGACGGCGCGTCGTGCGCTCGATCTGCGCCGCCAGCGCTTCCCCCGGCACCAGCGCCGGCAGGCGCTGCCAGAACTGCCAGAGGAGATCGGCGTCGGCGAGTGCGCGATGGCGATCCGATGGCACGAGTGCATGGCGCTCGACCAGCGCGTCGAGCCCGTGGCGCTTCTCACCCGGGAAGAGCGCCCGCGACAGGCGCACGGTGCACAGTACATCGGGGTTGAAGGAATAGCCCGCGCGCTCGAACTCCGCACGCAGGAAGCCTCGGTCGAAGGCCGCGTTGTGCGCGACGAAGAGCTTGCCGGCGAGTCGCCCGTGCAGTTGCGCCGCAATGTCGGCGAAGCGCGGCGCGCCGCGCACCATCTGGTCCGTAATACCGGTGAGCTGCTGGATAAAGGGCGGGATGGGCTGACCGGGATCGACGAGGGTGCTCCATCGTGTCACCTGCCCTTGCGCCACCTCCACCACGCCAACTTCAGTAATCCGGTGCTCGCCTACCGAACCACCGGTCGTCTCGAGGTCTACGAAGACGATGGGAAGGTCGCCGGCGGGCTGTGCGGCGTTCAAGGAGGACTCAAGCATGGTGAAACGACAGGGGAAATGGAAAACGGCCCAAGTATGCACCGTTTGGACGCCACGCGCCGACGGTTCCGACAGCGCAAGTGCAACTTTGGGTATTTAGTGAAAACCCGAATCAGGAAAATCGAGAGATCCCAGGGTTTTCCCGATTAAATCTGTTTAAGAAAAGTGGCTACTAATATTGCTCGAATATCAATATGCCAAAAATAAAAAAGCCCCGGGTTTGCCCGGGGCCTGATGTTGCATGAGCGCTCGCACAGCGAGCACTCGCACGCTGCACTTACAGCGGCTGGATGTTCGCGGCCTGCTTGCCCTTCGGACCGACCTTGACGTCGAACGACACACGCTGGTTCTCCTTCAACGACTTGAAGCCGTCGGCGCGGATTTCCGAGAAGTGCGCGAACAGATCGTCGCCGCCGGCGTCAGACGTGATGAAGCCAAAGCCCTTCGCATCATTGAACCATTTGACGATACCGGTTTCCATGTTTCCGTTTCCCTCGAGATTTTAATGGCGCGGGCAATAACCCTCACGCCGTATCCAGCCAATTCCCGCCGTCCCGCTTCAGCGAATTCCACGTTTGAAATTGCAGCGGAACGAAAATCAGCTTTGCCGTTATACGGGGAACGCCAATCGCCAGTCAAGCGAATTTTTTATAACAGCTTTCCCGATTCAACGATAAAAGCGGTACGCATCAAAAAGCTGACAAAAAATCGTATGCGATCCGAATCAATATATAAGAACACGTCATTTTTACGCGATTATCTCGATCACGTCATTTCTACCGGGAAGTTTTCCCGAAGTGTAACAATTCGTGTCAAACGTAAGTGTTTCTCCCGGTTGTTCGAGTAATACATTCAATTCATGATCCATATTGTTAGCGGCATCGGAGGTCATCATGCTGACAACTCTGCGGCGATGGATTCATTGGCTCGTACAAACGGACGGGATTGCACCAACGGCCGAGGAAGCCGAAACCTATGGCGCATGGCACGGGGACCACTGGCACAACCTGCTGTGTTCCCCTATGGACGCCAGGCACTACGTAATGGAAGACTGGAGCCTGCAGTCTGAGCCGCCGCAAGCGGGCACCCAGTAAGCGGTGCGCGTAGCGCGTGGCCTGAAGACGGGCAAAAAAAAGCGCGGCTGAAAAGGCCGCGCCGACAAAGGTTTGGAGATCTTTTTCGTCAACGAAAAAGTCTGCTTCGGAAAGCAGCGATTGAAGTATAGCCGGACCCACGTCTGACGATTAAGCATACGGCGCACAATCATCTGTTACGCCAGACGCAATAATCAGTTCTGATTGATTTAAACCGTTTTCTGCAATCAATTGTTGTAGCGATCGCACAACGCTCGCGCGGTTGACAGTTTCACCCTCCTTCCGGGAAATCTGCTCAAAGCCTTTACCAGCAGGGCTTAAGGCGAGCGCGATAATCATTTCCGATAGCGCAATACTTTATTGCGAAATTCGGAATACCCCCTCTCCGAGCACCCTCTCTACACTCTGCCTGTCTGGAAACCGACTGGCACGGATTAATTCGTACCACGCGAACTTTGCCTCTCGCTGCGCTTCGCATGGGCGGTTTCCCAAACAGGGTTCAACGAAACCCACCTCTGTTCTCGGAGTTTACAAAGATGAAAAAGACTCTCATGGTCGCCGCCCTGACGGGCGTTTTTGCAACGGCTGCACACGCGCAAAGCAGCGTTACGCTGTACGGCCTGATCGACGCAGGCATCACCTACGCAAACAACTCCGGCGGCCACAGCCTCTGGAAGGCATCGAGCGGCACGGTCAACGGCAGCCGTTGGGGCCTGCGCGGTTCTGAAGATCTCGGTGGCGGTCTGCACGCGATCTTCACGTTGGAGAACGGCTTCAACATCATGAACGGCAACTCCGGCCAGTCGAGCCGCATGTTCGGCCGTCAAGCGTTTGTCGGTCTGGCAAGCGACCAGTACGGTGCCGTCACCCTCGGTCGTCAGTACGACTCCGTGGTCGACTACCTCGCACCGCTGTCGAACACCGGCACGCAATACGGCGGCACGATCGCTGCGCACCCGTTCGATAACGACAACCTGAACAACTCGATCCGTTTCAACAACACGGTCAAGTACTCGAGCGTCAACTACGCTGGCTTCAAGTTCGGCGGCACGTACTCGTTCTCGAACAGCACCGAATTCGCGAACAACCGCGCATACAGCGTCGGCGCATCGTACAACTGGGGCGGCCTGAACGTTGCGGCTGGCTACCTGCACCTGAACAACGACGTCAACAACCTGCAAAACCTCGCCAGCAACTCGGGCGCGCAAACGGGTGAGTGGACGTTCGCTGCAGGCCGTCAAAGCACGTTCGGCGGTGGCATCAACTACACGTTCGGCCCGGCAACGGCTGGCTTCGTGTACACGCAAACGCAACTGGGCAACGCAGTCGCCATCTCGGGCACGCAAGCTGGCCGGTCGAGCAACATCGGCCTCGGCGGCAACAGCGCCCGCTTCCAGAACTTCGAAGGCAATGTCCGTTACGCTCTGACCCCGGCACTGAGCCTGGCTGGCGCGTACACGTACACCCGCGCGAACTTCGGCGGCGGCGAGAACCCGAACTACAACACGGTCGCACTGCAGTCGGACTACGCACTGTCGAAGCGCACCGACGTCTACCTGCAAGGCGACTGGCAGCACGTGTCGTCGAACCCGCAAGGTATCGGCGCTTACCTGAACGGTCTGGGTTCGGCTTCGACCCGTCAAGACCAGGTCGCTGTGACGGTTGGTATGCGTCACCGCTTCTAAGCGGCACGCTGCTGGCCGCTTCGGCCAGCACTGCAGCAAAAAAGGCACCCTCGGGTGCCTTTTTTTATTTGCGCTGCGAAAGCTCGAATTCAGGCGCGCGGCGGCGGATAGCGCACGTCCAGCACGTCGATCGGCTCCGGCCCCGCCGGCGTGTACAGCGTCACCTGATCGCCGATCTTCGCCTTCAGGAGCGCCCGCGCGATAGGCGAAATCCAGCTCACGTGGCCCTGATCGAGATCGACCTCGTCGATACCGACAATCGTGATCGTATGCGCCTCGCCGTCCTCGGTGCCGTACTCGACGGTCGCCCCGAAGAACACCTGGTCCACACTCTCCTGCCGGCTACTGTCCACGACTTCGGCCAGATCCAGCCGCTTCGTGAGAAAGCGGATGCGGCGGTCGATTTCCCGCAACCGGCGCTTGCCGTAGATGTAGTCGCCGTTTTCGGAACGGTCGCCGTTCGAGGCGGCCCACGAGACGAGCTTGACCACTTCGGGCCGATCCTCGTCTATCAGGTGCAGCAACTCGCTGCGCATGCGCTCATAGCCGGCGGGCGTAATGTAGTTCTTCGTGCCGGCGGGAATCTCGGGGTGACCGGCTTCGAGATCGTCGTCGTCGTTGTCGGTCGATTCTTTGACAAAGGCCTTGTTCATGATGGGATCACTACGTACGTGTACTGGCTCACTCAACTCACTACTGCCAGCGTACACGAACCTCGCCCCAAGACAAATCGCGATAAGGGTCTTCCCTTTTTTCGAACCCCTGCTATAATCTCACTTCTGCGTGCGGCTGTAGCTCAGTTGGATAGAGTACTTGGCTACGAACCAAGGGGTCGTGGGTTCGAATCCTGCCAGCCGCGCCACTTATTCGAAATGTTCCCTGTCAATTTGATCCTGGAACACTTTCAAGCAGTATCGTGTTGTAAGTAGTATCGTTTTAGCGTGCGGCTGTAGCTCAGTTGGATAGAGTACTTGGCTACGAACCAAGGGGTCGTGGGTTCGAATCCTGCCAGCCGCGCCACCATTCGAAGGGCCTTTCCGAACGGAAAGGCCCTTTGTCTTTTCAGCTGCAGAATCGGGTATGTCTGCCGTCTCGCGCGATGCACGCCCCTAGCGCGGCGGCGTACCGATGTCGCCGATTTGCGCGTCGGGTCGCGGCAGGTCCTCCACGTCGCCAATCGCGGTGGGCTCCGCTACGGGCTCCATGCCCATGCCCAGCAATGCCTGGGGCTGTCGCAGCATCTCCCCTACCGTCTCACCAAAGCGGCTTGCGACAAACGCCCGCAGCAACGCCTCACGCGTGGTTTCTCCGTGGGCTTTCACGGCGCCCGCCCCACTCTCGAACTCCGCCACACAGGAAGCCGGCTCGCCTTCGCGAAGCTCCACGCGCTTTGCGCGATCCAGCACCACGCCGGCCGCCTCCCACGAATCGGTCGGCATGAAGCGGCCATCCCATGGACGCCCGCGGTCGTTGCCGCGCACGGCGACTGTCTCGCCACTGTCGGTGAAATAGATTTCGCGTACGAAGTCCGGCAGACTGCGCGCCACCCAATAATCGAGCGCGAGGCCGGTCAGTTCAGCTACGTTCATTTCGAGTCCCTCGTTTCGGGTCGAAGGAAGATGGCGGCATGACCGGCAAGCCCGGCCAGGTTGCCGCAGCGATGCGGCATGAGATAACGGTAGATTACCGCGCGAGGCGCTCGGTGGGAGTGGTTCGTGGCACGTAACGGCACATCGTGATGCGACGCGCCAGCGCGACGCGCCCCGAGCTCTCCGCCCGGAGCTACGCGCCCCGATCAATAATCCGCGCGCTCTCGTTCGATGCGCATGCCGCCGTCGTGGCGGTGGTGCCCGTCGTCGCTCGAACGCTCGCGCGCAATGCGCATCACGTCCGGATTCGTGCGCACACGGCGCATGACGTTCGCGAGGTGCACGCGGTCGCTCACCTGGATCACGAAACGCAACATGTTCGATTCCTGCGCCAGATCGTCGTCCATCGCGATGTGCACGATGTTGGCATCCGCCGAGGTAATGTCGGCCGCCACCCGGGCGAACACGCCCTTGGTGTTCTTCACGAGCACCTTCACCGCGACGTCGAACAGACGCCCCGGCTGCGGCGCCCATGCCACGTCGATCCAGCGGCCCGGATCGCGCCGGTGGATACGTTGCGCGACGCGGCAGTCGGTCGTATGGATCGCCATACCGAGACCGATGCCGATATAGCCCATGATGTCGTCGCCAGGGATCGGGCGGCAGCAAGCCGAAAGCTGCACCGACATGCCTTCGGTGCCCGTGATGACAACAGGCGGCGCCGGCGGCGCATTCGGGTCGCGCGGCGGATGATGATGCTCGGCGTCGTCGGCATCCTGGCCGCTCATCAGCACTTCGATGCGCTTGGCCATGACCGCGGCCACGCGCCGGCCAAGACCGATGTCCGCGAAAATTTCCTGGCGGTTCTTGTTGCCGGTCCACTGCACCAGCTTTTCCCACACCTCGGGCGTGACTTCCGAAAGCTGGTAGCCATAGCCCTTGAGCGCCTGATCGACAAGCCGCTCGCCAAGCTGCACCGACTCCGTGAGCCGCATCGTCTTCAGATAGTGCCGGATCGCCGAACGCGCTTTGCCGGTGCGCACAAAGCCGAGCCACGCCGGATTCGGCTTGGAGTACGGCGCGGTGATCACCTCGACGATGTCGCCGCTCTTCAGTTCAGTACGCAGCGGCAGCAGCTCGTTGTTGATCTTCACGGCCACGCACTGGTTGCCGAGGTCGCTGTGGATCGAATATGCGAAGTCGAGCGCCGTGGCGCCGCGCGGCAGTGCCATGATCTTCGACTTCGGCGTGAACACGTACACGGCGTCCGGGAACAGGTCGATCTTGACGTGTTCGAGGAATTCGCTCGAGTCGCCGACTTCGCTCTGGATGTCGAGCAGCGACTTAAGCCACTGGTGCGCGCGCTTTTGCACGTCGTTGAGATCCGCGCCGCCGTTTTTGTAGAGCCAATGCGCGGCCACGCCTGCCTCGGCGATTTCGTGCATCTTGCGCGTGCGGACCTGGAACTCGATGGGCGCGCCGAACGGCCCCACGAGCGTGGTATGCAGGGACTGATAGCCGTTCACCTTGGGAATGGCGATGTAGTCCTTGAACTTGCCCGGAACCGGCTTGTAAAGCGCATGGAGCGCGCCGATGCAGGTGTAGCATTCCAGCGCCGACTCGACCACGACGCGAAAGCCGTACACGTCGAGCACCTGCGAGAACGACAATTGTTTGTCGCGCATCTTCTTGTAGATGCTGAAGATGGTTTTCTCGCGGCCCGTGACTTCGGCGTCGAGCTTGGCGTCGGCAATTGCCCGCTGCACCGCTTCCAGAATCTTGCTCACCACTTCGCGGCGATTGCCGCGCGCGGCCTTCACCGCCTTCTCGAGCGTGGCGTAGCGATTCGGGTTGAAGTTCGCGAAGCTCAGGTCCTGCAGTTCGCGATAGGTGTTGTTCAGACCAAGACGGTGCGCGATGGGCGCGTAGATGTCGATGGTCTCGCGCGCCACGCGGCGGCGCTTTTCGGGCGGCACCGCGCCGAGCGTGCGCATGTTGTGCAGCCGGTCGGCGAGTTTCACCAGAATCACGCGCACGTCGCGCGCCATCGCGAGCAGCATCTTGCGGAAGTTTTCCGCCTGCGCTTCCTCGCGGTTGCGAAACTCCATCTTGTCGAGTTTCGACAGGCCGTCGACCAGTTCCGCGACCTTCGCGCCGAAGCGCTCGGCGAGTTCCGCCTTGGTCACGCCCTGGTCTTCCATCACGTCGTGCAGGAGCGCGGCCATGATGGACTGCGCGTCGAGCTTCCAGCCGGCGCAGATTTCCGCGACGGCGACGGGATGGGTGATATAGGGTTCGCCGCTCTGGCGATATTGCCCGAGGTGGGCTTCATCGCTGAAGTGGAACGCCGCCTTGACCTCCTTGATTTCCTCGGGGGTGAGGTAACCGGAGAGCGCGGCGGTCAGATTGGCGATGGAGACGACCCCGTGCTTGCGGGGCTGCTCCGGCGTCGCGGTCGGCCCGAACAGATGGCGAAACGACTGTTCGAGGACCGCGTCGATGTAATTGCGCGCAGGGCTCGCTGTCTCCGCTTCCTGGTCCACGTCGGTGGCCGGCGAGGGCGTGGTGCTCATGTTCCCCTCCGTATCAGGTTTGGCGTTGACGGTTAAAGCCGGTTAATGCAACTACGGCAACTGCGCGCGGTACGAACTACATGCCTGGCGGAATGCCTGCGAACGCGCCCTTAGACGGGCACCTTCTTCAGCATTTCGAGGCCGACCTGGCCAGCCGCGATCTCGCGCAGCGCGACAACGGTTGGCTTGTCGCGGCTTTCAATCTTCGGCGTGTGACCTTGTGCGAGCTGGCGAGCGCGATAAGTCGCGGCGAGCGCCAGTTCGAAGCGGTTCGGAATCTGTTTCAGACAGTCTTCGACGGTGATGCGGGCCATGTCGGGTTCCTTCTCATTCTCAGCAGGTTCTTATTCTACCTTATGTGCCCGATGCGCCGGGCTGCGGGTGGTGGATACCGAGCTGCACGAACAGCTCGGTATGCCGCGCGTATTGCGAAGCGAAGCGCAAGCGCGTGGCGCTCACGATATTGCGCAGCTCCTGCAACGCGCGATCGAAGTTCTCGTTGATCACGACGTACTCCGATTCGCTCGCGTGTGCGATCTCGCTGCCCGCTGCAAGCAGGCGTCGCGTGATGACATTCGGCTCGTCTTCGCCGCGCTTTTTCAGGCGGTCGGCGAGCGCTTCGAGCGACGGCGGCAGGATGAAAATTTCCACGGCATTGCGGAACTGCTTCTTCACCTGCTGCGCGCCTTGCCAGTCGATTTCGAGCAGGACGTCATGGCCGATTTTCATCTGGTCTTCGATCCACACGCGCGACGTGGCGTAGTAGTTGCCATGCACTTCAGCGCTCTCGAGAAACTCGCCCGCGGCGTGGCGCGTGAGAAAGTCGTCGACGGACGTGAAGTGGTAGTGCTCGCCGTCGCGTTCCTTCGAACGCGGCGCGCGCGTCGTGTACGAAACCGACAGGCGGATCGCGCTGTCTTCGGCGAGCAGCGCGTTCACGAGCGTCGACTTGCCCGCACCCGACGGCGCCACCACCATGAAGAGGTTGCCGGGGTACATGCCCGCATACGGATTGCGCTTCTTGTCGTGCTTCGCGTCCGCTTTGGGGGCGCTACTTTGGTCGGTCATGTTCGTTGCTTCCTTCATTCGAGATTCTGGACCTGCTCGCGCATCTGCTCGATGAGCAGCTTGAGCGTCATCGAGGCGTCTGCGAGTTCCTTCGCCGCCGCCTTCGAGCCGAGCGTGTTCGCTTCGCGGTTGAGCTCCTGCATCATGAAGTCGAGGCGCTTGCCGACGCGGCCGCCCTTCTCGATCACGTGCCGCGTTTCGTTCAGGTGCGCCGTGAGGCGCGAGAGCTCTTCGGCGATGTCGATGCGAATGCCGTACATCGTCACTTCCTGGCGAATGCGCTCGGCAATTTCTTCGCGCGAAATATTGCCGATGCTGCCGCCGTTGCCATTGCTGTCCGGCGCGGCAATGCCAAGCGCTTCCTGCAGACGCTCGACGATCTTCTGCTGGTGCTTCGCGATCAGCTCCGGCACGAGCGGCGTGATGCGCGCGACGATCGCCTCCATTTCGGTGACGTTCGCCAGCAGCATGTTGGCGAGCTGCGCGCCTTCGCGAGCGCGCACTTCGATCAGATCGGCGATGGCCTGCTTGCCGCAGCCGAGCACGGCGTCGCGCAGGACTTCGGCCGCCACGCCGCTTTCCGCCAGCACGCCGGGCCAGCGCAGGATTTCACCCGTGCGCAGACGGCCCGACTCGGGAAACGCTTCGAGCACGGCGCGCTCGAGTCCGGCAAGCTGATCGAGCGCGTCGCGGTTGAGCGTGCCCGCATTGGCGCCTTGCTCGCTCTTCTGGATGTTGATGCGGATGTCGACCTTGCCGCGCGAGAGCTTCGTCATCAGCATTTCGCGCAGCGTGGGCTCGCACACGCGCACGTCTTCGGGCATGCGGAAGTTCAGGTCGAGAAAGCGCGAATTCACCGTGCGCAATTCGACGGAGACACTGGCGCCGCCCGCGCCCGATGCCGCAGCAAGCTCGCGCGTGGCGCTGGCATAGCCGGTCATGCTGTAAATCATGGTTCGTCTCGCGAAGAAAGCCGTGGCGTCGTGCGCAAGGCGCTCGGGTCACGGCGGAGGAATCGAGGCGCCCGGCGTGTTGTCGCGATTGGACGAAAAGCGCGGGGCGGAGAATCCACATTATCCCATTTTTGAGGGCGCGCCTTCGCAAGCGCGGGCGGCATGGCGCGCCTCGCTCAGGCGGCCCCCTTTTTCCCCTCCCGGCGCCTCCTCGCCACCTTCGGGCGGCGTCCATCGCGAGGCGCGCTTAGGCGGTAAAATCATGGTTTCCCCTTCCCGCTCGTGCCCTCGCGCACCCTCACGATGACCCAATCCAACCAGCGCCCCTCCGGCCGCGCCGCCAACCAGCTTCGCGAAGTCCGCATCACCCGCAACTACACGAAGTACGCCGAAGGATCGGTCCTCGTCGAGTTCGGCGACACGAAGGTGCTGTGCACCGCGAGCGTGTCCGAAAGCGTGCCGCCGTTCCTGCGCGACAAGGGCCAGGGCTGGCTCACCGCTGAGTACGGCATGCTGCCGCGCGCCACGCACACGCGCAGCGACCGCGAAGCCGCGCGCGGCAAGCAAACGGGCCGCACGCAGGAAATCCAGCGCCTGATCGGCCGCGCCATGCGTGCGGTGTTCGACCTCGAGGCGCTCGGTGCACGCACCATCAACCTCGACTGCGACGTGCTGCAAGCCGATGGCGGCACGCGCACCGCGAGTATCACGGGGGCGTTCGTGGCCGCCCACGACGCCGTCTCGAAGCTGCTGGCCACCGGCCGCCTGGAGCGCTCGCCGATCACCGACTACGTGGCCGCGATTTCGGTCGGCGTGTACGAAGGCGTGCCGGTGCTCGATCTCGACTATGACGAAGATTCGCAATGCGACACCGACATGAACGTCGTCATGACGGGCTCGGGCGGCATGGTCGAAGTCCAGGGCACGGCGGAAGGCGCGCCGTTCTCGCGTGAAGAACTGAATGCGCTGCTCGATCTGGCGCAAGGCGGCATCCGCTCGCTCATCGAGAAGCAGAAGGCGGCGCTGGAGAGCTCGCATGGCTGACTTGCAGCCGGAATCGGCGGCTAATACCGCGGCTCACGCGCTCGCGCGCGTCGTGCTCGCCTCGAACAACGCGGGCAAGCTGCGCGAGTTCGCGGCGCTGCTCGGCGCGGCCGGCATCGAACTCGTGCCGCAAGGCGCGCTCAACGTGCCCGAAGCCGAGGAGCCGCATCCGACCTTCGTGGAAAACGCGCTGGCCAAGGCACGCCACGCGGCGAAGCTCACGGGCCTGCCCGCCCTCGCCGACGACTCGGGCCTGTGCGTGCGCGCGCTGCGCGGCGCGCCGGGCGTGTATTCGGCGCGCTATGCGCAACTGGCGGGCGGCGAGAAGAGCGACGCGGCGAACAATGCGCTGCTCGTCGCGAACCTGAAGGATCACGCGGATCGCCGCGGCTACTACTACTGCGTGCTCGCTCTCGTGCGCCATGCCGACGACCCCGAGCCGCTCATCGCCGAAGGCCGCTGGCACGGCGTGGTGCTCGACACGCCGCGCGGCGACAACGGCTTCGGCTACGACCCCTACTTCTACGTTCCCGAGCTGGAAGCCACCGCCGCCGAACTCGATCCGGCGCTCAAGAACGCGTCGAGCCATCGCGCAGTCGCCCTGCGCCAACTGCTCGCGCGACTGCAGGAGGAAGCGTGAGCCAGCAGCATCGAATCGGCATCGACGTGGTGCAGTCGTTCACGATGCCTGGCAGCATTCGCCTCACTTCGCTGCCGCCGCTCGCGCTCTACGTGCATTTCCCGTGGTGCGTGCGCAAGTGCCCGTATTGCGATTTCAACTCGCATGAATGGAAGGGCGAGCGCTTCCCCGAAGACGACTACCTCGACGCGCTGCGCGCCGATCTCGAACAGGCGTTGCCGCTCGTCTGGGGCCGCCAGGTGCATACGGTGTTCATCGGCGGGGGGACACCCAGCCTGCTTTCCGCAGCGGGTCTCGATCGGCTGCTTTCGGATGTGCGCGCCCTGCTGCCACTCGACGCCGACGCGGAAATCACGCTCGAAGCGAATCCCGGTACGTTCGAAGCCGCGAAGTTCGCGCAGTTTCGCGCGAGCGGCGTGAACCGGCTCTCGGTGGGCATCCAGAGCTTCAACGAGGCGCATCTGAAAGCGCTCGGGCGTATTCACGACGCGGCGCAGGCTCGACATGCGGTCGAGGTCGCGGCGAATACTTTCGACAACTTCAACCTCGACCTGATGTTCGCCTTGCCGCAGCAAACGCTCGCCGAATGCCAGGCCGACATCGAGACGGCGCTCTCGTTCAAGCCGCCGCATCTGTCGCTGTATCACCTGACGCTCGAACCGAACACGCTGTTCGCGAAGTTCCCGCCTGCCTTGCCCGACGACGACCAGTCCGCCGACATGCAGGACTGGATTCACGAGCGCACATCGGGCGCGGGATACGGACGCTACGAGGTTTCGGCGTACGCCCAGCCCGATCGCCAGTGCCGGCATAACCTCAACTACTGGCGTTTCGGCGACTATCTCGGGATTGGCGCGGGCGCACACACGAAGCTCTCGTTTCCGAACCGCATCGTGCGTCAGGCGCGCTACAAGCATCCGGCGACCTTTATCGATCAGGCGCGCGCGGGCACGCCGGTGCAGGAAGAGCACGAAGTGAACGCACGCGACTTGCCGTTCGAATTCATGCTCAATGCGCTGCGGCTCGTGGAAGGGTTCCCGGTGCATCGCTTCATCGAGCGCACGGGCCTGCCGATCACGACGATCGAACCGGCGCTGCAGGAAGCCGAGCGGCGCGGGCTCATCACGCGCGATTACGAAAAAATCGCGCCGACCGAACTGGGACAGCGCTTCCTGAACGACTTGCAGGCGCTGTTCCTGAAAGACCCGCAATAAGGTCGACCTGGATCGACTGGGGCGAGTGCCGCCGCGCTTGCGTTTCGGGTTACAATGCGCGGCTCCGGAGGTGTGGCAGAGTGGTTGAATGCACCGGTCTTGAAAACCGGCGAAGGGGTAACCCTTCCGTGAGTTCGAATCTCACCGCCTCCGCCAATTCTTGAAACCTGGCGCGTCTGCGCGCCAGCGTGTCGTCAAAGCGCCGGCCATCAGGCCAATACGCCGCTGATCAACGAGATGCCACCCCAATGCCACGAGAGCATGCGCGGTCAGCATCGAGGAATAAATAATCAGGACTGCGATTAATTTAACGACGGCAAGCCGTGCTTAGCCAGGGCGCGCCGACATTCGGATCGAATATCCCGTCACAACGCCCGCAATTAAAGGGTCGAACCCATAAATCGCCGCAAGAAACCGCGCGCAATTCACTAGGTGAAAACCCTAACCATGAGGTAAAATCCTTCCCATCGATGGGAAAGATCACCATGCCGCACCAATACCAACTGCTCGAAAAATTCGCGTTCTCGCTTGTCGTCCTGTTCGCCGTGATGTGCTCCAGCTACATCGCGTGGGAAACTTCGCCCAATCTTCGCGACAACTTCCAGGTCGGCAAGGAACTGTTCCTGAAGAGCGGCGAGTACTCGTACGCCTGCGCGACGACCACGGCCGATCCCTGCGCACAGTTCCCGGTCGAATAAGCACGCTCAGGCACCCGCCGCTTCGCACGTTTGTCCCACGTCCCGTGACAACGCGGGACAGTTCTGATTGCTTCCCGCTGCGTATCGTCTAAGCTCGAATCAGGTTCCGCTTCCGAGCTTGTTCGACATGCTCATCTGCGTCCAGTGGTCATGCGGTTCGTCCGCACCTCGCGCCTTCCTCGCACGGCGCCTCGGTCTGGTTTTGCTGCTCGCGATTCTCGGGTGCCTCGGCGCCTGCACGATCACGCCGCCGCCCAAACCGCTCCTCGCCATTCCTCCCGCGGCAATCAACAGCGCCACACTCGACGACTACCGCACCACGGTCGCGAAACACATCGTCGCGCACAACCCGACCTACGTTTTGCACGGCACGCCGCAGGCCATGCTCCGCTCGCTCGTGGTCGTGTCGTTCACGGTCAATCGCAATGGCCAGATCGTGAAGTCATCGGTCTATCGGACCAACGGCGACAACGAAGCCGAGGCCACCGCGCTCGCAACACTGCGCCGTGCCGCGCCGCTGCCGCCACCGCCCGGCGGCCTGCTCAATTCCGCCGGCCAGCTCGAGATGTTCGAGGACTGGCTCTTCAACGACAACGGCAAGTTCCAGTTGCGCACGCTCGCTTCGCCGCAAGCGCAGAACTTCCAGTAACGTCAACGCTTCGCCCGCCTGTTTACGCCCGCCTTGCTGCGCGGCGCGCACGGTCGTTATAATTTTTCGCTATCCCCAGCCGGCGCCCGCCGGCCATGCCTCTCGCCACGCGCCATCCGCGCCGCCGCGTGAGGCTTCGATCGTGCTCGCGCCCCTTCGTGCCTATCGGCACGCGCCATAGCCGGTCAGGAACCACCGCGCACAGCCCGCGCTGTGCGATGCATACTGGCGAAGCGTCGCCGCCTGACGGACGCTGCGTGCTGGAAGCGCCCTGAGCGTCGCGCGCCAGAGCGCGCCCCGCCACGCTTCGAGCCTGAACAAAGACGTCCGCGCAAGCCTTGCAAGACGGGAGGCGTAAGCGCGTCACAACGACTGGAGACCCTTGAATGTCCACCTCCCCCATTTCGCCCGCGCGCGCCGATCAGGCAAACGCAGCGAAGCAGCAAAGCACCGCACGCGTGATCTTTGCGAGCTTTATCGGCACCGCAATCGAGTTCTACGACTTCTATGTGTACGCAACGGCTGCCGCGCTCGTCATCGGCCCCGTGTTCTTCCCGCACGGCTCGGCCACCGCGCAGGCGCTCTCGGCGTTCGTCACCTTCGGCATTGCGTTCGTCGCGCGGCCAATCGGCTCGTTCATCTTCGGCCACTTCGGCGACCGCATCGGCCGTAAATCGACGCTGGTGGCGTCGCTGCTCGTCATGGGCCTGTCCACCACGCTGATCGGCTTCCTGCCCGGCTATGACGCGATTGGCAGCCTCGCGCCGATCCTGCTGTGCATCCTGCGCTTTGGCCAGGGCATCGGCCTGGGCGGCGAATGGGGCGGCGCCGCGCTCCTCGCGACGGAATACGCGCCGCAAGGCAAGCGCGGCTGGTTCGGCATGTTCCCGCAGCTCGGGCCGTCGGTGGGGTTCCTCGCCTCGAATGGCCTTTTCTTCGGGCTCGCCTCGACGCTCTCCGACCAGCAGTTCCGCGACTGGGGCTGGCGCGTGCCGTTCATCGTCTCGGCGGTGCTCGTCGCGCTCGGTCTGTACGTGCGCCTGAAGATCGCTGAAACGCCCGCCTTCAAAGCCGCTGTCGAGCGCGAGGAACGCGTCAAGGTGCCGATCGCGACGCTGCTCTCGCAGTACTGGTGGCCGACGCTGCTCGGCGCGCTCGCCATGGTCGTGTGCTACACGCTGTTCTACAACGCGACGGTGTTCTCGCTCTCGCACGGCGTGACGGCGCTGCACATTGCGCGCCCGACCTTCCTCGGCATGCTGTGCATCGCCGTGGTGTTCATGGGCATCGCCACCCCGATCTCGGCCTGGCTTTCCGATCGCTTCGGCCGCAAGCCGGTGCTGATCGTCGGCTGCATTCTGGCGATTCTCTCGGGCCTCACGATGGAGCCGCTGCTCGGCAGCGGTGCAACGCCGCTCGTGCTGCTCTTCCTCGTGATCCAGCTGTTCCTGATGGGCGCCACGTTCGCGCCGATGGGCGCGCTGCTGCCCGAGTTGTTCCCGACGAACGTGCGCTACACGGGCGCGGGCGTGGCGTACAACCTCGGCGGCATTCTCGGCGCTTCGGTCGCGCCGTATATCGCTCAGGTGCTCGCCGCGCGCGGCGGTCTCTCGTGGGTCGGCGCGTATGTGTCGATCGCCGCCTGCGTGAGCCTGTTCGGTGTCCTGTGCATGCGTGAAACGCGCCATACGTCGCTGTCGTAACGCGTCGCCGCATCAAAGAAAAAGCGGAGTCCGCCAGCCGGACTCCGCTTTTTTTACGCCCTTGCAAATCGCGATTTTTGATCGCTTTGGGCACGCGCAATGCGTGGCTATACTCGAATCAACAGGCGGGGAGCGATCTCCCGGGGGAGCCGACGATGAACCTGCATCTGAGCAACGCCGACATTGTTCTGATCATCGCCCTCGCCCTGGGCATCTCCCTCCTGATGGCGTTTCGCCTGCGCACCGCGAGTTGGCGCGCGGTCGTGCTCGAAGCGCTGGCGGCGAACGCCGCGGCAATTGCCGCAGTCGTCGCAATCGAAATGCTGCTTGCCTGAAGGCCGGCATGCCGCTGGTGCCGCTGGTGCCGCTGGTGCCATTCGCACGGCGCCATGGGGTGCTGCGCCGTGTGGCGGCGATCAGCGGTAGTAGTAGCCGTGATGGTAGCCACCGCCGTAGTAGCCGCCGGCTGGCACCACGACGCAGCCGCCCAGCGAAGCCGCAAGCAATGCGCCGGCGATGAGGGTAAGCGTCAATCGTTTCACAGTGTTCTCCCTTCAAGTCAGTGTCTGGGTCCAGCCATGCGATGTCGGGCTGGACGGTTACGATTGAACACGACGGCGAAGGCGTGAGGCGTTGCAATTTGTAAGCAGCGGTATGGCTCATGTAACAGCATGGGCGTCCAAAGCCTTTTGCACGTGCGCCCGCACGCGCGCGTGCAATACAAGCGCGACACTTTTAACAAGCTCGTAATAGGAAACCGCGAGGCAACCGCGAGAAAACGGCGAGGAAAGCGCGCGGCAAGCGCGCGCAGAAGCGCGAAAACTCAAGCGGCGTGAACGCGCGATGCCTGCGTGGATGGGCCACCGTCGCGCGCGGGGTAGATGCGGTCGACGGCATCGATCGCTACCTGCACGGGCGGCACGTGATGGCCATCGCCGATCGAGATCGAACGATTGGGCGCACGCACGCCGCTGTGCTCGGCGTCGGTCGAAACGAAGACCATCACGGTCGGCTTGATGAGCGCGTGCGAGAGATGCACGAAGCCCGTGTCGGTGCCGACCACGAGCGCGCAATCTTCGATGCGCTGTGCGACTTGCGAGACCGTGAGGCGCGGCAGCACCGTAGCACCAGGGATGAGCGCCGCGATCTCGAGCGCCGTGGCGTGCTCGCTATCGGAACCCCACGGCAGTTCGATGCGCAGGCCACGCGCGATCAACGCGTTGCCCAGTTCACCCCAATGCGCGACCGGCCACTTCTTCTCGTCTTTCGAGGTCGCATGAAAGAGCAGCGCCGTGGGCGCCTCAGGCGCGGGCAGCGCGGTGCCGTCGCGCGGAATGCGCATCTGAAAGTCGGGCGGCGTATCGACTGTGTAGCCAAGCGCCTCGCCGGCGCTGATGCGCATGCCGTGCCACGCATCGCATTTCGGACGCGGCCCGAAACGGCCGTTGTACGCGAAGGCCGCGCCACGCTCGCCGAGGTCCTGCGACAGATAGCCGAAGCGGCGCCGCCCGCGCGCGATAAACGCGATGATCGCGCTCTTGTACACGCCGTGAATGTCGACGATCGCGTCGTAGCGGTAAGCGCGCAGTTCCGAAATCGATGCCCAGATCGCCTTGAAGTCGCTCCAGCGGCGCGCCTTCTTGAAGCGGCGCAGCGGCGCGCAGAGCACGCGGTCGACACCTGCGTTCCAGCGCACGATATCGGCAAAGGCCTCGTCCGCGGCCCAATCGACCTTGACGCCAGGGAAGGCGCGCTGCACGTCTGCGACGACCGGAAGCGCTTCGACGATGTCGCCGAGCGAAGTCACTTTGACAATCAAAACTCGTTTCATTGTGCTGCGGACCGCGGGGCCCGATATTCCAGTCTTCAAGGGATTTCCGGAGATTCTAGCGGACGAACCTTGCGTCAACCTGCGAATAGTTGATTCGATGCAAACGATATCTGTCCCTTTCTTACTCAAACGACGTGTGGCATCGACAACGCGCACCGCAAAACACACCGGGCCCGACGCGACAAAAGCGCGTCGGGCCCGGAATGGACGACCCGTCGACGGATCGATAACAACGGTCAACGGCTAGTAGATGACGACCGGCGCGGGTCTCACGTACATGGGCCGCGCCGGCACGACGATGCAGCCCGCCAGCGTAAGCGCGAGCACGGCTGCCGCGAGCAGTTTTTTACTCATATTAAGGCTCCCCTCGGGCTCGAAAGATCAAGCGGCCCAGTGGCCTTCGACCCAGCGCCAGTTCGGGCCGTGCGCGATCCAGTGGCCCGGCACCCAGTGATAGCCAACACGCTCAGCCTGCCAGTGGCCCCGCACCCACACGTACTGGCCGTGGTCCCAACGCCAGTGGCCCTTGTCCCATGCGTAGCCCGCACGCGGCGCCGGCACGACTTCCACGCGTTCGGCAGGCGGCGGCGCGCTCGGCTCGATCACGACGATTTCGGCAAGCGCGGGAGCCGCGACAGCGCATGTGCCCGCAGCAACGATCGCGGCCTTGGCGATGAAGAGGCGAATGGAGTTGTTCATGTTGATCACCCTTGAAGTGGACGCCATGATTGGCGTTACCCGATCAATGCACGAACAGGGCGTTGCGCTGACAGCGGCGGTGTAACGGCGCAGGGTGAAGTGAAACCGAATATTTCGGTAAGGCGGAAGGGGCGTTGGCGCGCAGCGCGCGAGAAAGCAAGGCGCGAAGGAAAAGCGAAGCGATACGACAAACGACGCGCGCAGCGCAGCGGCTGCGCGCGCTTAAGACTCAAGCCTGCGGAATCTCGATCTTGACCTCGAGCACTTCGAGATCGTCCTGACGTTCGAGGCTCACGCGAATGTCTTCATCGGAGATCTTCACGTACTTGGAGATCACCGCGACCAGTTCGCGTTGCAGGGCCGGCAGATAGTCGGCGGGCGGATGGCCGCCTGCGCGCTCGTGAGCAATGATGAGCTGCAGGCGTTCCTTCGCTACCGAGGCGGACTTCTTCTTCTCGCCGAGAAAAAACGAAAGAAACGACATGACGTTCGCCTCCCTTACTTGCTACCGAAGAGGCGCTGCAAGAGGCCCGGCTTCTGGTAATCGGTGAAGCGAAGCGACTTGTCCTCGCCGAGAAAGCGCGACACGACGTCCTTGTACGATTCGGCGACGTCGGTGCCGTCCAGATGCACTGCCGGCAGACCCTGGTTCGATGCGTGCAGCACCGCTTCCGATTCGGGGATCACGCCGATCAGTTCAATGCGCAGGATCTCCTGAATGTCGTTCAGCGAGAGCATTTCCCCTTCGCTCACGCGCTTCGGGTTGTAGCGGGTGATGAGCAGGTGCTCCTTGATCGGGTCCTTGCCGTCGATCGCGCGCTTCGTCTTCGACGACAGCATGCCGAGAATGCGGTCCGAGTCGCGCACGGAAGACACTTCCGGGTTCGTCACGATGAGCGCTTCGTCGGCGAAGTGCATCGCGAGCAGCGCGCCCGACTCGATACCGGCGGGCGAATCGCACACGATGTACTCGAAGTCCATCTTGCGCAGGTCCTCGATCACCTTCTCCACGCCTTCCTTCGTGAGCGCGTCTTTATCGCGTGTTTGCGAGGCCGGCAGGATGAAAAGGTTTTCGCACTTCTTGTCCTTGATGAGCGCCTGATTGAGGTTCGCCTCACCCTGGATCACGTTGATCAGGTCGTACACGACGCGGCGCTCGCAACCCATGATCAGGTCGAGATTGCGCAGGCCCACGTCGAAGTCGATGACCGCGGTCTTGTGGCCGCGCAACGCGAGGCCCGATGCGAAACTCGCGCTCGTGGTCGTCTTGCCGACACCACCTTTGCCCGAAGTCACCACAATGATTTTTGCCATTCCCTTACCTTGCGTTCGTCAGTTTCTCAGTTTGGTCTCATCGCGTGCCGCTCATGCCCCTGCTCGCCTGCGCACGACGCTCGAGCTGCGACTCAGGTGAGCCTCAACGGTTCGATCAACAGCTTTTCTTCCTCGAGCCGGATTTGAGCCGGCTTGCCGCGCACGTCGTCGGCGAGTGGGACTTCAGTGGTACGGTAGATGCCCGCAATCGAAATCAGTTCCGCCTCGAGGCTCGTGCAGAAAATGCGTGCGTCGTGGTTGCCGTGCACGCCCGCGAGCGCACGGCCGCGCAACGGCGCGTAGATATGGATGTTGCCCTCTGCGATCACTTCCGCGCCGTTGGAAACGAGGCCGAGCACGACCACGTCGCCCTTTGCGTAGATGCGCTGACCCGAACGCAGCGGCCGGTCGACCACGAGCGTGGGTTCCGCGCGTGCGCCGGCTTCGAGCGACGCCGCGGCGCTCACCGTAGCCGCCGCGCTCGCCTGGGCGGCGGCCGGGTCCGTGTCGGAGGGAAAGAGTTCGGGCTGTGCAGCAGTGGTTTGCGGCGCGGCCGATGCGGTGGCAGAAGCGCTGGCAGATGCAGTGGCAGGCGCATTCGAAGCCTCGCCGTCGCTCGCCGCTTCATCGAAGGCCGGCTTCGTGCCCGCGCCGCGGCGGTCGCGCGCTTCGAGGAAAGGCAGGCCTGCTGCAGCGGCCCAGCCATGTTGCTCAGGCTGTGCAACCACGCCGACCGGGCGCATGCGCACGCTTTCCAGCAGACGCGCGATGTCGCCGAGCGCGACCTGCTCGCCGTCGGCGAGACGCCGCACGTCGATCGCGACGGTGTCGTTTGCGAAGAATTCAGGCGTCGCCTCGAAGCGCCGCGTAAGTTCTGCGCGCATGGCATCGAGCTCGGTCGTCTTGACCACGAACAGAAGCGTATCGACTGAACCGCTCTTCAGTTCAAAATATGGCGATTTCCTGGGCGACATGGCGTTCGGCTAAAAATTTTGCGTATTTTACAGGCGCGGACGCACACGGCCATTATTTTTAATGGTGTATTCGGCCAAATTCCCTGCTCGATACGCACAACCCGCGCACAAACAAAAATGGCGCAAAAAAAGCGCGCGAAGCGAGACCGCGAGCGCGAACGATCGGGTTCGGTGTGTCGTACGGAGGGAAGTGAAGCAGGAGCGCCGCCGCGCACAGCGGCGCGAACGGCACGTGTTATGGCGAAGAAGCCGGTGAAGAAGCGGACTTCGCGTGCTCGCCGAGCGCGCGCATGAGCAACGTTTCCCATTGCTCGGGCTGTTGCTGGCTGCGCGCGTGATCGCCGGTGGCGACAAAGCCGAGGCGCTCGTAGAAACGCATGGCCGTGGTGTTCGCGTCGGTCACCCAGGCGTAGACCTGCGTGGCGCCTTCGCTCACGAGCCATTCGATGGCGCTGTTCAGAAGCAGTTCGCCGCCGCGCAGATGACGCACCGCAGGCGCGACCCACAGCGCCGAAACGAACGCGCGGCGCGCCGGCGCGCTTTCGAAGCTCGCGCCGATCAGCCCGGCCGGATGGCCCTCGGTATAGAGAATGAACGACGTGCCGGTGTGCGAAACCGCATGGCGGGCCGCCGCGGCGTCGAAAACGGCGGCATCGGCCGATAGCGCGTCTTCGAGCGTGTCGCCGAATGCATAAGGCGCGTCGCGCAGCGATGCTGTTCGAAGCTCGCGGAGCACGGCACCCTGATCGGCGGCGATACGGCGAACGGTCAGTGACGGACTCATGCAGTCGTAAACCCCAATAAAGCGCTAACGCGTAGCTTTAACCGAACTGGCTTGAGAGTCAAATCCTTATTTGACAATTGCCTGCAGACCACGCCTCGCGCGCGATCCTTGACAGACGGCCGCAGAGGCCGCACAACCGCGCTCACGGGGCCTCGTAGGCGCCTGTGCCGTCCGGCCAGGGCGTGAGGAGTTCGTAGCCGTCGTCGGTGACCGCAACCATGTGCTCCCACTGCGCCGAGAGCGAGCGGTCCTTGGTGACGACCGTCCAGCCGTCGCGCTGCACCGTCGTGCCGGCGCGGCCTGCGTTGACCATCGGCTCGATCGTGAAGACCATGCCCGGCTTCAGTCGCACGCCCTGCCCCGGCTGGCCGTAGTGCAGCACCTGCGGCTCTTCGTGATAGACCTTGCCGATACCGTGGCCGCAATACTCGCGCACGATCGAGAAGCCATCGCTTTGCGCGCGCTTCTGGATGGCGTTGCCGACGTCGCCGAGCGTCGCACCGGGCTTCACCTGGCGGATGCCCGCGAGCATCGCTTCGTAGGTCGTGTCGATCAGCTGGCGGCCCACCGTGCTCGGTGTGCCGACGCAGTACATGCGGCTCGTGTCCCCGAAATAGCCGTCCTTGATGACGGCCACGTCGATGTTGATGATGTCGCCGTCCTTGAGCACCTCGCCGCGGCTCGGAATGCCGTGGCAGACCACGGAATTGACGGACGTGCAGATCGTCTTCGGAAAACCGAGGTAGCCGACATTGGCCGGGACGGCCTTGAGCGTGTTGACGATGTAGTCGTTGCAGAGGGCGTCGAGGTCGTCGGTGGAGACGCCCGGCTTCACGTGCTCGCCGATCATCGCGAGCACGTCGGCGGCGAGCCGGCCCGAAATGCGCAGGCGGGCGAGATCGTCGGCAGACTTGTAGGTGATAGGCATCTGTGGACCGAAGTAGGCGCGGCGGTGTGCTGGAAAACGCTTCGCCGCAAATTCAAAGGAGCGATTGTACCGGCGCTGCAGCGTCGCTAGCGCAGCAAGGCGCGTCATCGCCATGACGCCGGGCGTGGAATTTTCAGATATCTCCGATTGTTCGAGCGCAACCCACCGTCAAAAATGAGAAATATCTTACATCGCAAGCAGGAAGCCCGATCATGACCTCAAGTCATCCCGCCCCCTCCTCCACTCCGAACACGGCGCTCAACGTCCTGATCGCGCTGCCCACCTACGACAACTCGGTGCATTTCGACTTCGCCATGGCGCTTGCCCGCCTCATGGAAACGCTCAAGGAGCGCGGCATCGGCTTCGAGTACATCCACACGGCTTCGTCGCACATCATCCGCGCGCGCAATTTCTTTGCGAATTATTTTTTGAGCCATCCCGAGTTCACCCATCTCCTCTTTCTCGATACGGACATGGACTTCTCGCGCGAAGCGGTTCTGCGCCTGATCGCCGGCGACAAGCCGGTGGCCGGCATTGCCTGCCCGTACCGCTTCTTCGACCGGGAAAAGCAGATCACGACCGCCGATGTGGGGCTCACACTGCGCGAATGGCAGGAAAAAACGGTGGACTACAACACGGCGATCCTCGCCGACGAAGCGGGCAGCAGCTTCGTGTCCGATGGCTGGGCGGAGGTGAGCCATATCGGCACGGGCATCTTCCTCGTGCGGCGAGACGCGCTGGAGTCGATCGTGGCGCACACGGAGCTATACCGCCCGCCTGCGCAATACGCGGGCTACCTGCCGGACGGCAAGTTCTATGCGTTCTTCGACACGGTCGGCGAAAAAGGCGTGTACCTCTCGGAAGACCTGTCGTTCTGCCGGCGCGTGCGTGCGGCAGGCAAGTCGGTGTGGGCGCTCGTCGACGAGAAGATCGTGCATCACGGCGGGTCGTCGATTTCCGGAACGTACCTGCGCGCGCTGGAGATGCGCGGGCATATGCAGCAGTAGTGCGTGCACCTGCGCGAGCACCGCGCGCAGAAAAGCAAAAACCCCTGCAGCGATTAAGCATGCAGGGGTTTTCTGAATTTGGCGGAGAGGGTGGGATTCGAACCCACGGTACGGGGAAACCGTACGCCTGATTTCGAGTCAGGTACATTCGACCACTCTGCCACCTCTCCGGTGTACTGCTCTTTACTGCCTCTCTGATCTTGGTCGGCGACCAGAGAAGCGAAGATTATAGAACATTTTTTGAATTCCGCAAGCCCTCTTTGGAAAAAAGTTTCGAGGGCAAGCCAATCCCATGTTCTGTTCGCGAAGCAGTGCCTCAGGCGCTCATTGCAAGGCGCGCCACGCCGCCCATATACGGCCGCAGCGCTTCCGGCACGGTGACCGAGCCGTCCGCTTCCTGATAGTTCTCCAGCACGGCAACGAGCGTGCGGCCCACGGCGAGGCCCGAGCCGTTGAGCGTATGCACGAGTTCGGGCTTGCCCTGCGCGTTGCGGTAACGCGCCTGCATGCGGCGCGCCTGAAAAGCTTCCGTATTCGAACAGCTCGAAATTTCGCGATACGTGTTTTGCGCCGGCAGCCACACTTCGAGGTCGTAGGTCTTGGAAGCCGAGAAGCCCATATCGCCCGTGCACAGCGTGATGACGCGATACGGCAGGCCGAGCTTGCGCAGGATGGCTTCCGCGTGAACGACCATCTGCTCGAGCGCGTCGTACGACGTTTCAGGCGCAACGATCTGCACCATTTCGACCTTGTCGAACTGGTGCTGACGGATCATGCCGCGCGTGTCGCGGCCATACGAACCGGCTTCCGAGCGGAAGCACGGCGAGTGCGCCGTGAGCTTGATCGGCAGCGCGTTGCCTTCCACGATGCTCTCGCGCACCGTGTTCGTGAGCGAGATTTCCGAAGTCGAAATGAGGTACTGCGTGACCGTGTTCTCGCCGCCGCCCTTTTCCACGCGGAACATGTCGTCGGCGAACTTGGGCAGCTGGCCCGTGCCGTACAGGATCTCCGGGTTGACGATGTACGGCGTGTACGTTTCCGTATAGCCGTGCTCGAGCGTGTGCGTGTCGATCATGAACTGCGCCAGCGCACGATGCAGGCGCGCGATCTGGCCGCGCAGCATCGTGAAACGCGCGCCCGAGAGCTTCGCGCCCGTCTCGAAATCGAGACCCAGCGGCGTGCCGACATCCACGTGATCCTTCACCTCGAAGTCGAACGCGCGCGGCGTGCCCCAGCGGCGCACTTCCACGTTGTCGGCCTCGTCCTTGCCTGCGGGCACGCTCTCGTGCGGCAGGTTCGGCACGCCGAGCAGCAGGTCCGAGAGCTTCGACTGGATCTCGTCGAGCTTGGCTGCCGACGTCTTCATCTCGTCGCCGATGCCGCCCACTTCGGCCATGACCGCCGAGGTGTCCTCGCCGCGGCCTTTCATCGCGCCGATCTGCTTCGACAGGCTGTTGCGGCGTGCCTGGAGCTCTTCGGTGCGGGTCTGGATGGCGCGGCGTTCCGCTTCGAGCGCGGAGAAGGCGGCGACGTCGAGGGTGTAGCCGCGGTCGGCGAGGCGCTTCGCGACGCCGTCGAGGTCTTTGCGCAGCAGCTGGATGTCGAGCATGGGATTGTGAGACGCAGTTTCGTTGTGTGAAGGGACGATTTTAGCGCACCGGCCGGGGCATCCCGGCGGGACTGGCATCAGCCTTTGCGCTTCCTTTCGCGGATTTCGTCGCGATGCTCGTCGCGCCATTGCGCGTCGAGGTCGGCGAGGCGCGCGAGCTTTTCGCCGATCTTGCCTTCGAGCCCGCGCGGCGTGGGCTGATACCAGCGCGGCTCGCGCATGCCGTCGGGCAGGTAAGTCTCGCCGGCCGCGTAGGCGTCGGGCTCGTCGTGCGCATAGCGATATTCGTGGCCGTAGCCCAGTTCCTTCATGAGCTTGGTCGGCGCGTTGCGCAGATGGATGGGCACCGCGCGCGACTGGTCCTTGCTCACGAAGCGCCGCGCCTCGTTATAGGCGTTGTAGCCCGCGTTCGACTTCGGCGCGACGGCCAGATAGATCACGGCCTGCGCGAGCGCGAGCTCGCCTTCGGGCGAGCCCAGACGCTCGTAGGTCTCGGCGGCGTCGAGCGTGATACGCCCGGCGCGCGGGTCGGCGAGCCCGATGTCCTCCCACGCCATGCGCACGATGCGCCGCGCGAGATAACGCGGATCGGCGCCGCCATCCAGCATGCGGCAGAACCAGTAGAGCGCGCCGTCCGGGTTGCTGCCGCGCACCGACTTGTGCAATGCGCTGATCTGGTCGTAGA
The DNA here is from genome assembly GCF_905220185.1 of Paraburkholderia sp. J11-2. Taxonomy (NCBI): domain Bacteria; kingdom Pseudomonadati; phylum Pseudomonadota; class Betaproteobacteria; order Burkholderiales; family Burkholderiaceae; genus Paraburkholderia; species Paraburkholderia sp. J11-2. The sequence continues at coordinate 104,037 of NZ_CAJMYY010000016.1, forward strand.
ACGCGTCGCCGCCCTTGTCGAAGCGGCGCAGGTTTTCGGCCAGCGCGCTGCCGAGCAGCTCGCCGTCGATCTCGGTCTTCTTTTGCTGCGCGGCCGCGCGCGCGACGATTTCGAGGTTGTTCAGGAGCTTGCGGCCATCGCCGTCAGCGGAACCGATCAGCGCCTTTTTCGCCTCGTCGGTGAAAGTCAGGCCGCCCAGCTCCTCGCTCGCGCGCGCAAGCAGTTCACCCTGCTCCTCCTCGTCGAGGCTCTTGAGCACGTACACGGCCGCGCGCGAGAGCAACGCGCTGTTCACTTCGAACGACGGGTTTTCCGTCGTCGCGCCGATGAACACAAAGAGGCCCGACTCCACATGGGGCAGAAAGGCGTCTTGCTGGCTCTTGTTGAAGCGATGCACCTCGTCGACGAACACGAGCGTCTGGTGGCCACGCGCACGATGCAGCTGCGCCTGCTCCACGGCCTCGCGGATGTCCTTCACGCCCGAGAGCACGGCGGAGAGCGCGATGAATTCGGCGTGGAACGCATCGGCCATGAGGCGCGCGAGCGTGGTCTTGCCCACGCCCGGCGGCCCCCAGAGGATCATCGAATGCGCTTCGCCGGACTCGAACGCGACGCGCAGCGGCTTGTTGGGCCCGAGCAGATGCTTCTGGCCGATAACCTCGTCGATGGAGCGCGGACGCAGCCGTTCGGCGAGCGGGACGTTGGCACGGGTTTCTTCAAACATGACGTTTTCGCGATAATGACGGCTTTCCGGCTGGCCGAGCGTGAGCTGCCCAGGTTGCCTGGTCAGCCGCAGATTCGGGGACACAACGTCCGACACTACAAAACGGCCTGCCGCACCGGATGCAGTCGTGCATTATGACAGCGAGTGCCGCGGCGCGAAGCGCGGGCCGAGCCGCTCATGCTGACGAGCCCGGATAAAACAGACAAAACACACGACACAGAGGAAAGCGTTCCACATGACTCAAGATTCGCACGCCGGCGAGGCCGGCTCCACCTACGCGCCGAACGTGCCCGTACCCGACGCGCGCCGGCAGTTCCGCACCGGCGACGCCTTCGCGCTGTGGTTTTCGCTCGGCATCGGCCTGCTGGTCGCGCAGGCGGGCGCACTGCTCGTGCCGGGCCTGTCGCTGCCGCACGCGCTGGTGGCCATCGCCATCGGCAGCGTGATCGGCGTCGTGCTGCTCGCGCTCGCGGGCGTGATCGGCACGGATACGGGCCTTGCCGCCATGGCGTCGCTGCGCCCGACGCTCGGCGTTCGTGGCGTGTCGGTGCCGGCCGTCATCAACATGGTGCAGCTCGTGGGCTGGGGCTCGTTCGAGATCATCGTGATGCGCGATTCCGCCGATGCGCTCGCCAAACAGGCCTTCGGCCTGTCGATGCCGCTCGTCTGGACCGTGATCTTCGGCGTGCTCGCTACGCTGCTCGCCGTGAGCGGCCCGCTCTCGTTCGTGCGGCGCTTCCTGCGCACGTGGGGCATCTGGCTGCTGCTCGCGGGCGCGGCGTGGCTCACGTGGAGCCTGCTCGTCAAGCAGGACCTTGGCGCGCTGATGCGCCGCCCCGGCACGGGCGAAATGCCGTTTGGCAGCGCCATCGACCTCGTGGTGGCGATGCCGCTCTCGTGGCTGCCGCTCATCGCCGACTACACGCGTTTTGGCCGCAAAGCGGGCGAAACCTTCCGCGGCACGCTGTTCGGCTATGGCATCGCGAACCTCTGGTTCTATGCGCTCGGCGCCGTGTACGGGCTGGCTGCGGGCGGCGGCGACGCGCTCCTCACCACGGCGCTCGCGCAGGCCGGCGGCGGCTTCGCGCTGCTGCTCGTGCTGATCGACGAAATCGACAATGCGTTCGCCGATATCCACTCGGCCGCCGTCTCGACCGGCACGTTCTGGACGCGCGCCAGCGTGCCCTGGCTCTCGGCAGCCTTCGGCGCGCTGTGCACGCTGATCGGCCTCGTCGTGCCGATGGCGAAATACGAGAACTTCCTGCTCTTCATCGGCTCGGTGTTCGCGCCGCTCTTTGGCGTGGTGCTTGCCGATCACTTCATCGTGCGCCGTCGCCGTATCGATCCGCAGGCGCTCGCCGACCTGAACGGCGTGTATGGCTATTCGGGCGGCTGGCACGTGAGCGCGTTCGTTGCCTGGGCGGTCGGCTTCGGCGCGTATCAGGCGCTCAACCAGTGGCTGCCAAACCTCGGCGCGACGCTGCCGTCGCTCGTGATCGGCGCACTGTGCTATCTCGTGCTCGCGGGGCGTCGTCGCGCGGCCTACGCTTAAGGCGCAGTACTCCGCGTCCCCCACGCAATGAAAAACGCCACGCTTCGCAGCGTGGCGTTTTTGCTTCCGGCAACGTGCGCGGCGTTACTCGCAGTGGCCGCAGCCGCCGTGCGAATGGTCGTGATGACCGTGATGTTCGTGGTCGTCAGCGGGGAGGTGCTGCGCGGCCTGCGCCGTGATGCCCAGACGCTGCAGCAGCTTGCGGTCGGCTTCCGCTTGCGGATTGCTCGTGGTGAGCAGCTGGTCGCCGTAGAAAATCGAGTTCGCGCCGGCCATGAAGCACAGCGCCTGGAGCGCGTCGTCCATCTGCTCGCGGCCCGCCGAGAGGCGCACCATCGCCTTGGGCATCGTGATGCGCGCCACGGCGATCGTGCGCACGAACTCGAACGGGTCGATCGGATCGGTCCCTTCGAGCGGCGTGCCCGAGACCTGCACGAGATTATTGATGGGCACCGACTCCGGGTACGGCTCCATGTTCGCAAGCTGCGCGATCAGGCCCGCGCGCTCGCGGCGCGACTCGCCCATGCCGACAATGCCGCCGCAGCACACGTTGATGCCCGCGTCGCGCACGCGTTCGAGCGTCTCCAGACGGTCCTCGTAAGTGCGCGTCGTGATGATCTTGCCGTAGTACTCCGGCGACGTATCGAGGTTGTGGTTGTAGTAGTCGAGGCCCGCATCGGCAAGTTCCTTCGCCTGGTGATCTTCGAGCATGCCGAGCGTCACGCAGGTTTCCAGACCCATCGCCTTCACGCCGCGAATCATGTCCTTGATCGGCTCCAGATGGCGATCCTTCGGATTGCGCCACGCCGCGCCCATGCAAAAGCGCGTCGCGCCGTTGGACTTGGCCGCACGCGCGGCTTCCAGCACAGCGTCCACGGCCATGAGCTTGCCGGCTTCGAGTTCGGTTTCGTAGTGCGACGACTGCGGGCAGTACGCGCAATCTTCCTCGCAGCCGCCGGTCTTGATCGAGAGGAGCGTGGAAAGCTGCACGGCGTTCGCGTCGAAATGCTCGCGATGCACCTGCTGCGCGCGGAACATCAGGTCGTTGAACGGCAGCTCGTAGAGCGCGGCGACGTCGGCGACCTTCCAGCGCGCGGCGGCTTCAGCGGCGGCGTGGGCGCTCGGCGCGGTCGCCTTCAGCGAAGTAATGTCGATGTGGGTTTGCGTCATGGTGTCGTGGTCCTTCTTTACGTGACTGTGCTTGAATGTGCGTCAAGCGTCGGCGCGCAAGCGCGCTAGCAACGCGTCGATGTTCAGATGTTCTGCTGCGTCATCGGCGCTCGCGCCGGGCATATGCGGCACAACGCCGACGAGCGGCGCGCCGTACTGGGCGGCGAGACGCTCGCGCAGCGCGTCGATGTTTTCTTCGGGGAACGTCATGGCCGGGTCGATCCGGTTCGCGACCCAGCCCGCGAGCTTCAATCCGCGCGCGGCAATCGCTTCGGCCGTAAGCAGCGCGTGGCTGATGCAGCCAAGGCGCATGCCCACCACGAGCACCACGGGCAGACCGAGCGCGACGGCGAGATCGGCGGTGTCTTCGGTCGCCGTGAGCGGCACGCGAAAGCCGCCCACGCCTTCCACGACGATGGCATCCGCGCGCTCGCGAGCCGCGCGGTAAGCATCGACGATACGCGCCATGTCGAGCGTCACCCCTTCGAGCGCAGCGGCGATATGCGGTGCGGCGGGCTCCTTGAGCAGGAACGGCGTGCGCATCTCCGGCGGCAGCAGCACGCTCGCGGCGGCGTCGAGCTGATCGGCGTCCTCGTTGTGCCAGACGCCGTCGCGCTCGTACGCGCCCGCGGCGATCGGCTTGAGCGCCGTGGCGCGCAGTCCCGCGTGGGCGAAGCCGCGCAAGAGCGCGGCGCTCACGAAGGTCTTGCCGATCTCGGTATCGGTGCCGGTGACGAAAAGCGAAACCGTCATTGCGCGAACTCCTGCGCGTTTGCGCGTGCTTCGAGGCTCGCGCGTTGCAGCGATGCGTTCAGCCGGTCGAGGTCCGCATCCGAATGTGCCGCGGAGAGCGAAATACGCAGGCGCGACGTGCCCTCGGGCACGGTGGGCGGACGGATGGCCGGCACCCACAGGCCGTCGCCCTCGAGCTTGGCCTGCAGCGAGAGCGTCGCTTCGTTGGCGCCGATGACGAGCGGCTGCACGGCGGTATGCGAATCGACGGGCTGCCAGCAGGTTTCCTGCAGGAGCGAACGCGTGCGGCCAATCAAATGCTTGAGATGCGCGCGGCGCGCATCGCCCTCCTCGCCCCCGATCAGACGCAGGCTCGCGGACACCGCATGCGCCACCGCCGGCGACGAAGCTGTCGTGAAGATATACGGACGCGCGCGCTGCACGAGCCATTCGATCACGGTGCCGTGCGCGCAGATGAACGCGCCCGAAACGCCGGCCGCCTTGCCGAGCGTACCGACCATCACGAGATGTTCCGAACGCAGCGCGGCTTGCGCCGGCGCGCCGCGGCCCTGCGGGCCGAGCACGCCGAAGCCGTGCGCGTCGTCGACCACGAGCCAGGCGCCATGTTTTTCCGCGAGTTCGACGAGGCGCGCGAGCGGCGCGATATCGCCGTCCATGCTGAACACCGTGTCGCTCACGATCACTTTCGCGCTCGCGTCCGAGCTTTCGAGCATCGAAGCAAGCGCTGCCATATCGGCATGCGGATAGATCTGGACGTCGGCGCGCGAGAGCCGTGCGCCGTCGATCAGCGAGGCGTGGTTGAGCGCGTCGGAGAAGATCGTCGTGCCGCGACCCGCGAGCGCCGTGAGCACGGCCAGATTCGCCATGTAGCCGGTGCTGAAGTACAACGCGCGCGGTGCATCGACGAAGGTACCTGCGAATGCTGCGAGATCGTCTTCGAGTTGCGCATGCGCGCGCGAGTGGCCGCCCAGCAGATGCGAGCCGCCACTACCCGCGCCGTAGCGTTGCGCGCCTTCGGCGATGGCCGCGGCCAGTTGAGGATGCGCGGCGAGACCGAGATAGTCGTTGCTGGCAAAGCCGATAGTCGCGCGGCCGTCCACCTGCATGTGGGCGCTGCACGGCGTGTCGGCGGTGCGCCGGCGGCGGCGCAGGCCGCGCGCGTCGATGTCGCGCAAGCCCTGTTCGAGGGTTTCGAGCAACAGATTGTGATGCGCCATATCAGAGGTCCTCCGCGACGGTGGCGTCGAAGGTCTCGCGCGTGCGTGTTGCGAGGAACGCCTGCATTTCGTTGTCCAGAATATATGGCGGCATGACATAAACCGTCGTGCCGATCGGGCGCAGCAGCAGTTCGCGCTGCAGCGCGTTTTCGAAGAAGCGGCGCGAGAACGTCGCTGCGCGCTGCGGGTCGGCGAGCGCTACGTCGAACGCGAGGATCGTGCCGCACTGGCGCAGGTTGCGCACGAGCGGGTGCGCGGCGAACGGCTCGAACAGCGCGCGCAGTTGTGCCGATTTGCGCGCGTTCGCAACGAGCACGTCGTCGCGCTCGAACAGGTCGAGCGTGGCGAGCGCGGCACGGCACGCGAGCGGATTGCCCGTGTACGAGTGCGAATGGAGGAAACCGCGCGTGGTGTCGTCGTCGTAGAACGACGCGTAGATGGCGTCGCGCGACAGCACGATCGAAAGTGGCAGATACCCGCCGCTAATCCCCTTCGAAAGCGTCAGCAGATCGGGCCAGATGTCGGCCTGCTCGCACGCGAAGAAAGTGCCGGTACGCCCGCAGCCCACGGCGATTTCGTCTGCGATCAGGTGCACGCGGTGACGGTCGCATAGTGCACGCAGGCCCTTGAGATACGCGGGATCGTGCATCGCCATGCCGGCCGCGCATTGCACGAGCGGCTCGACGATCAGCGCGGCGATGCGGCCTTCGCGCTCGATGAAAAGACGCTCGACATCGGCCAGCGCGCGCGCCGCGACATCCGCCGCCGTTTCGCCGGGCTGCGTGGCGCGCGCGTCGGGTGAAGCGACCACATGCGCATGATGCAGCAGTGGATCGTAAGCATCCCTGAAGAGCTTCACATCGGTCACGCCGAGCGCACCGATAGTTTCGCCGTGATAGCTATTGGCCAGGCAGACGAATTCGCGCTTGTCGCTCTCGCCGCGGTTGCGCCACGAGTGGAAGCTCATCTTGAGCGCGATTTCGACGGCCGACGCGCCATCGGAAGCGAAGAACGCATGGCCGAGCACGCCGCCCGTGCGCGCCGAAAGACGCTCGGCAAGCTCCACGGCGGGCTCGTGCGTGCAGCCCGCGAGCATGACGTGCTCGAGCGTGTCGAGCTGCGCCTTGAGCGCGGCATTGATCGCAGGATTGGCGTGGCCAAAGAGGTTCACCCACCACGAACTGATCGCGTCCAGATAACGAAGGCCTTCGCGGTCATGAAGCCACGGGCCCTCGCCCCGCGCGACGGCCACGAGCGGCAGGCGCTCGTGATGTTTCATCTGGGTGCAGGGGTGCCACACGGCGCGCAGGCTGCGAGCGACCCAGTCGGTCGCGCCGCGGTCTTCGCGGGCAAGGTGCGCGGGGTGCGCAGTGTGCGATTGCGAATTCAAATACGACTCCCGATACGACAGCGGGACCGAGATTAACGTGTTCGCTGCCGCAATGCACTACCCCTGAAATCGCCCTCGAACGCCCGACGGCACGGCGTTTCGAGCCGTTCGGGACAACTCGTGACCGATGAAAAACAAAGACCAGAAATGCGCGGAGATGACGACGGCAAAGTGAACCCGCCTTATGCAAAAAAATCTGCGCCGCGGTGCGAAATTACAGAACGCGGGACGGCGTAACGGATATTTTTGGCGCGCGTGGTAAGTACGCAGGTGTGCGAAGGTCAGACGATATGGCGCGCCGCGATGGGATTGCGTGCGAGGAAATGGCTTGAGGGGAATGAAAAGCAAAGCGGCCCGCATTGGGGCCGCGCTGTACTGCAGTGATCGGAATTTGAACCCGGCAGCAGCCGGATGCCAACGCTTAGCGGCTCGCCAGTGCGTGGTCGCTCTCGTCGGCGTTGTCGTTGTCCGCCGTGGCGCGCGTCGTGTCGCTGTCGACGTTCTGAGCGGTCTGCGTGCCGCCGTTGTTCCAGACCACCGTATTGTTCACGGCGTACAGACGGCACGGATCGGAGCTGTGCTTTTCGCAGTTCGAGATCGCCACGGCCATCGGATTGTCGCCGCCTTCGGCCCACGACCATGCGCCGGAGTCGGACACCGCGAATGCGCGGCTCGGATACTGCTTGAGGAAGTTGCGATAGCCGTCGCGGCCAGCCTGATCGACGAACGGCACCGCGCCGACCGAGTCGATCTGCGCGAAGCCGGTGCCGCGGGGGGCAGCCTGTGTGGCCACGCGATACTGCACCGCCGTCGGCAAGCCACGGTTGGCGAGGAACGCCTCGACCGTGGGCCACCAGATCTTCACACCATCGCGATCGCCCACGAGGCGATGCGCATCGTTCTTGTACGCGCCGAAGTCCACGAGCTTCGCCGTCGCGGCCGGGTGGTCCTCACCCGTTTGCGCGTCGCGGTAAGCGGCGAACATCTTCGTGACGAGATCGGGCGACCAGACCGAGTCGTTGTCGCCGTAGAGCCAGAGCGAGGCCACGCGAGCCTTGCCGCCGTAGTCGCCGAACGCCTGGGTCAGGTTGTTTTGCCAGCCCGTGCAGGCGTCCTGGCGCAGACCGCCCGAGAAGTTGATGAGCGCCCGCACGCCGCTCGCCGCCTCGGTGCCATAGGCCATGGTCGCCAGGCCACCGTGCGAGGTGCCCGCGACGATGATCTGGGTTGCGTCCACATAGGGTTGCTTCGACATGTAGGCGATGGTCGAAGCGACATCGGCCGCCTGGCCGAGGCCGTTGCTCGCAACATCGCAACCGTCCTGCTGATACGAGCCGCCCGAATCCGCGAAGCCCTGGCGGTTCGGCGCGACGACGACATAGCCGCGGCGCACGAATTCGCGCGCGAACGAAAGCGGGTCGCTGCGCGCCTGGAGGTGCGGGTCGCCGGGAATCTTGCCGTGGTTGAAGATCACCATCGGGAACGGGCCGGGGCCGTTCGGGCGATAGATCGTGGTTTCGAGCGTGACGTCGCCGGAGGCGTCGACGGGAACGCGGATCACCTGCTCGTTCATGCTGGCGGGCACGACGGGCAGATACGCGTCGTCGAGCGCAATACGCGGCACGTTCGCGCTGCCGAGGGGACCGCCCGCGAGACTGGCAGAATGCGCTGCGGAAGTGTTGGCGGCGAGTTGCGGGTTCGCGCTCGCATTTGCCGGATCGGAAAGCGACGCTGCGTGCGCAACCGAAAGCACACACGCGGTGCCGGCTACGACCCATCCGGTAAGGAGCTTCCTGAACGCCATGCGCTACACCACCTGCAAAAGACCTGCTGCTGTGAATCCGCCAACCGTCCGATCATTACCCGTGCTTCGCCCGTTTCAGGGCACAACGAGACACCGTTGCTCATGGTCGCGAAACCAGGAGCGGGCGTGTGACCCGTCACGTGGGATTGCATCGATCAGAACACCTGCGCGGCGCAGTTCTATCGTCGATCAGACCCGCCGCCAGCACCCATTTGCAGTCAATACATGCATGCGTGAAAAAGGTTTTTCACTATGCACTTACGTATTGTGCAGGGCACCGTGATTAGATACTCGCACGACAAATATTTGTTGTGCAATTCAGGGGTAACCCGGCATAAGGCATGCCAACCGCGCGCGGCCCTATGAAGCATGGCGCACACGCGGCTTTCGATCAGTCGCGAACGCGGGAATTTTTAAAAAGGTCCGGGAGGCGAGCGTCGCGCGCGGACAACAGCCGCGCGATTGCTCAGTAAGCGCTTGTTTGCAAAGGCATTATTTCCGGCGCCATGACGACGAACCGGGGTGGGAACTCGCGCCGGCAAATTACGGCGGCAGTCAGTTATTCGTTAGCTTGATGAAACTTCGCCGTCAACGTAACGCCAGCGGCCGTCCTCGCCGCGCGTGAAGCGGCTTGTTTCGTGCAGCCGGAACGCGCGGCCGCCCGTCTTGTAGCGCGCGACAAATTCGACGATCGCATGCGTGTCGTCGCGTTGTTCGTGGCGCTTGACGGCAAGTCCGAGCCAGCGCGGGGCGCCAACGGCCGCGGGGTCCACGTCGAGATCGGCGGGGCAGGTCTCGCTCGCCCACGTCGAGCGCAAGTACGCTTCGTCGCCCAGTGCATACGCCGTGTAGCGCGAGCGCATCAATTCGAGCGCCGTGGCGGGCACCGCAGCGTCGTCGATGAAGCGGCCACAGCACTGCGCGAAGCGCGGCGCCCTCGCGCCCGGCTTCTGGTTGGGCGCAGCGCCGCCGCAGGGACAATCTGCGGGGCGGGTGGTTTTCCCGGTACCGCGGGCGGTTTCAGCGTTCATGAGTCAGGGCTCCGTTGCGAGAACCCGCAAGCGTAGCGCAGACAAGCGGCGCTTTACCAGGCTTACCAGTCGAGTTCCGTGCCGTCGTACTGGAAGAAGCGGCCATTGAAGACGTCGCGCGCAGCGGCCGCCTCGGCCACCACCTCGCGCATGCCGGCGACGCTCGCCTCCGGGTCGATCGCCGCGTGCGCGCCGCCCATGTCGGTGCGCACCCAGCCCGGATGAAGCGCGACGCAGGTGGCGCGGCGCGTTTGCAGCGAGGTGATTTTCAGCACGTCGTTGAGCGCGGCCTTGCTCGCGCGATAGAGCCAGCCCGTCGTGCCCGTGGTCTCCGCAATACTGCCCATGCGGCTCGACAGCACGGCGAGCACACCGTGGGCCTCGTCGACGAGCGGCAGCAGGATCGGGATCAGTTGCATCGGGCCGCGCACGTTGGTGTTCATCACATATTCGAAGTCTTCGGCCGTGATGGTTTCCACGCCTTCGGTGCGCGGGCCATAAACGCCCGAGACGACGAGCGCCACGTCGAGCCGCACGCCGTCGAGCTTCAAGCCGAGCGCTTCGATTTCCTCGGGCCGCGCGATGTCGAGCTGGAAGGTCTGCGCGCCGATTGCGCGCAAGGCTTCGAGCGCTTCGGGCCCGCGCGCCGTGGCCAGCACGCGCCAGCCGGCCTTCGCATACTGCCGCGCAAACTCGAGACCCAGGCCTCGCGACGCGCCCACGATCAACGCTGTTTTCATCTCGTCACCTTTTTTGTCCGTGCATTGAAACGCTGCAGCGCGCCGCCTCGCCGCTCTCGACGCGGCGCGCTTCACCTGGCGCTAGCCTACAGCAGTTCGACGCCCATCGCCGTGGCTTCTCCGCCGCCGATGCACAGCGTCGCCACGCCGCGTTTGCCGCCGCGGGCGCGCAACGCGCCGATCAGCGTCACGAGAATGCGTGCCCCCGACGCGCCGATCGGATGACCGAGCGCACACGCGCCGCCGTTCACATTGACCTTCTCGTGCGGCAGATCGTGCTCCTTCATCGCGGCCATCGTGACCACGGCGAAGGCCTCGTTGATCTCGTAGAGATCGACATCGCTCGCTTTCCAGCCGGTCTTCTCGAACAGCTTCGTGATCGCACCCACCGGCGCGGTCGTAAACTTCGAGGGCTGTTGGGCGAAGGTGGAATGACCCGTCACGCGTGCGAGCGGCGTGAGGCCGAGCTGCTTCGCCGTCGATTCCCGCATCATCACGAGCGCCGCCGCACCGTCCGAGATCGACGACGAGTTCGCCGCCGTCACCGTGCCGGTCTTGCTGAACGCGGGCTTGAGCGTCGGGATCTTGTCGAGGTTGGCCTTGAACGGCTGCTCGTCGCGCTCGATGGTCGTTTCACCCGCACGCGAGGCGACCTTCACCGGCGCGATTTCCCACGCGAACGAACCGTCCTCGTTCGCACGCTTCGCGCGCTTGAGCGACTCGATCGCGAACGCGTCCTGGCGCTCGCGTGAAAAGTCGAACTCTCCCGCGCATTCTTCCGCGAACGTGCCCATCAGGCGGCCCTTGTCATAGGCGTCTTCGAGACCGTCGAGGAACATGTGATCGAGCACCTGGCCGTGGCCCATGCGCATGCCGGCGCGCGCCTTCGGCAACAGGTAAGGCGCGTTCGACATGCTCTCCATGCCGCCCGCGACGATCACATCGGCCGAGCCCGCCAGCAGCATGTCATGCGCGAACATCGCCGCGCGCATGCCAGAGCCGCACATCTTGTTGACAGTCGTCGCACCGGCGGCAAGCGGGAGCCCCGCGCCGAGCGCCGCCTGGCGCGCGGGCGCCTGGCCCTGCCCTGCGGGCAGCACGCAGCCCATCACCACCTCGTCGATCTGCTCAGGCTTCAGGCCCGCGCGCTCGACCGCCGCTGCGATCGCTGCCGCGCCGAGCTGCGGCGCAGTGAGCGACGCGAAATCGCCCTGAAAACCCGCCATCGGCGTACGCGCCGCCGAAACGATCACGATGGCGTCCTGCTTTTGTGTCTCACTCATGTTTCTGCTCCTTGATGAATCCGCTTGAATCCTTGTGAATCCGTTTTAATTCGTTAGCCACGCTCAAGCGACGCGCACCACCGGCGCGTCGTCACGCGTGAATCGTTCGGGGTAACGCACGCTAAACCGTATCGATGCGTCGTAGGGAAAGCAGTCCGGCACCTCGCCCGCGATGAGCTTCGCGCGGCTCTCCTGCCAGAGCGCGGGCTCGAAGAAATCTGCGTGATGCGCAAGAAATGCGCGCTTCACGCGCGGGTCGCCGAGCAGGAAGGTGCCGTACGTCTCGGGAAAAATATCGCGAGGGCCGACCGGATACCATGTCTCGCCCGATAATTCGTCTTCCTCATTACGCGGCGGCGGCACGGCACGCACGTTGCAATCGGTGAGATATTCGATCTCGTCGTAGTCGTAGAACACCACGCGGCCGTTGCGCGTCACGCCGAAATTCTTGTAGAGCATGTCGCCCGGAAAGATGTTCGCGCGCAGCAGGTCTTTAATCGCATTGCCGTATTCGCGAATGCCGTGCTCGACTTCGGCGTCGCTGCCGTTCTGCAGATAGAGATTGAGCGGCACCATGCGCCGCTCGATGTAGACATGGCGGATGACGAGGTTGTCGCCCTCGTACTCGATCATCGACGGCGCAAGCGTTTCCAGTTCGCGCACGAGCGCTTCGTCAAGGCGCGCAACAGGTAGCGCAACGCTCGAATATTCGAGCGTGTCGGCAAGCCGCCCAAGGCGATCGTGGCGCTTCACGAGCTGATACTTCTGCACCACCTGCTCGCGCGTGGTTTCCTTGGGAGCGGGAAAGCTGTCCTTGATGACCTTGAACACGTACGGAAACGAAGGCAGCGTGAACACGATCATCACCATGCCGCGTATGCCGGGCGCGATCATGAACCGGTCGCTCGAATGCCTGAGGTGGTGCAGCAAGTCGCGATAGAACAGGTTCTTGCCCTGCTTCTGCAACCCGAGCGACGTGTAGATCTCGCCCTTGGCCTTGCGCGGCATGATCGTGCGCAGAAACTCCACGTAGGCGGACGGCACTTCCATGTCCACCAGAAAATACGAGTGCGAAAAGCTGAAGAGGATGAGCAGTTGCTCGAGGCGCAGCAGCACCGTGTCCAACGCGAGCTTGCCCGCCTCCACGTGACGCACCGGCACGACGAACGGCGCAAGCAGATCGCCGTTGATGATGCGCCCGACGATATACGCGCCTTTGTGCCGGAAAAACAGCGACGAAAGCACGTGAATCTGGAAGTTCGGCTTGGGCTCGACTACGCCGAAGGTGTCGAGCATGGTCTGCATGATGCAGTCGACGTCGCGCCCGAGGTCTTCGAAGGGCGTTTCCAGCTGGAAGTTCGTGACGATGCGCTCGAGCGTCGCTGCGAGGCCGTCCTTGCCCGGATAGTACGCACGGTAGGTGGGCTTCGCGGCAGGTTCGTCGTTCTCGATGTATTCCGTCGAGATGGCAGGCCGCACGAAGATGAAATCGTTGTTGAAGTACGAGCGGTGCAGGATCTTGCAGCACACGGAGTTGAAGAACGTCTCCGCGCATTCGGGCTGCCGGTGCGTCGTAAGGAGGCCGATGTAGTGCAGTTTGATCTGCTGCCAGACTTCGCCGTCGATGCTCTCGGCGCCGTATTCGTCTTCGAGCACGACCACGCACTCCTTCACGCGTTCGTCATACGAAGCGATACGTTCGCGCGCGAGTTGCTGCAGCGCATGCCAGTCGGCGGCTTCGAAGAGCGTGCGCGCCCGCACGGCCGCTTCGCAGAAGTTGCGGTAGTGACGGTTGAAGCCGTCGAGCATGGTCTGCGCGACATCGAAGCCGATCTGCGAAGAGAGCAGTTTCGGGAAGTGTTTCATGGCGGCCATGCCCGTTTCGCAAGCGCGGGCGTCAGGTTTTCGCGGGAGCGCCGCTTTCGTGCGCCGCGCTCTCGTGCGCCGCATTCCGGTCGAGCAGCGCGCGCGCCTGGGTCTCGTACTGCGCGAGGTCTTCGAGCGTCGCGTCAAGGTCCGCGCGCTGGCGCTCGAGTATCTCGCGGTGATGGACCACCGTGTCGAGGAACGCCTGGAGCTGCGGGAGCGTGTCGGTCGGCGACTCGTAGAGGTCGAGCAGCGTGCGGATCTCCGAAAGCGTGAAGCCGAGCCGCTTGCCGCGCAGCGTCAGCTTGAGCCGCGTGCGATCGCGCCCCGAAAAGACGCGCTTCAGCCCCCCCGCGCCTTCGCGGCTCGGCGCAAGGAGGCCCTGGTCCTCGTAGAAGCGGATCGCGCGCGGCGTTACGTCGAATTCCCGGGCAAGTTCGGTAATCGTGTACTGGGTCGTCATGATGTGCGGAAGGCGGCTGGCCCGGCTGTGGTCTGCACGACAGCGCGAGGAACGATAGAATCGACGTTTACGTTATCGTCAAGTACGCGGTTGCGCAACCGGCGAGACAGGAGAAGACACCCACAATGAACGCCCTCGAACACCAACTCGACTATCCCTACGCCGACACCCTGCCGGAGCCTGGCCTTGCCTTCGACGTCGCGCCCGGCGTGAAATGGCTGCGCATGCCGCTGCCGTTCGCGCTCGACCACATCAACCTGTGGCTGCTGCGCGACGAGATCGACGGCCAGCAAGGCTGGACCGTGGTGGACTGCGGCATCACCAACGACACCATCAAGGAACGCTGGGAAGCGGTGTTCGAGAACCAGCTGGAAGGCCTGCCGGTGCTGCGCGTGCTCGTCACGCATTGCCATCCCGACCATATCGGCCTTGCTCACTGGATTTGCGCGGGCGGCGACAAGGCACGCTGGGACGTGCGCCTGTGGGCCACGCTCGGCGAATACATGCAGGCCCGCGTGATGGCCGCCGGCGACGGCTCGAACGCGGGCGGCGAAGGCGCGGCGCGCCATTTCGCGCGCCACGGCCTCACGGACGAAGCCTCGCTCGACAAGCTGCGCAACCGCCGCGGCTATTACGGCAGCCTCGTTCCCGCGCTGCCCACACAGTATCGCCGCCTGCGCGAAGCCGATACGGTGGCGATCGGCGGGCGCGGCTGGCGCGTCATCACGGGCTACGGCCATTCGCCCGAGCACTGCGCCCTCTTTTGCGAGGAAACCGGCGTGCTGATCTCCGGCGACATGGTGCTGCCGCGCATCTCGACCAATGTCTCCGTGTTCGACATGGAGCCGGAAGGCAATCCGCTCGGCCTGTACCTGGAATCGCTCGGCCGCTACGAAACGCTGCCCGAAAATACGCTCGTGCTGCCCTCGCACGGCAAGCCGTTCAGGGGCGTGCGCACGCGTATCGCGCAGCTGCGCGCGCACCATGACGCCCGCCTTGCCGAAGTGATGGAAGCCTGCGAGCGAGCGCCGCAAAGCGCCGCCGACATCGTGCCGATGATGTTCAAGCGCGAGCTCGACATCCACCAGATGACCTTCGCCATGGGCGAAGCGCTCGCGCACCTGAACTTGCTGTGGCTCGCGGGCAAAGTCACGCGCTCGACCGGCGCGGACGGGGTGATCCGGTTCGCCGCCTGATTACCTGGCGCACACAAAGTAAAACGGGCGGCCCGTAAGGAGCCGCCCGTTTTTACGTGGCGCGATGCGCGTTAGTTCGAGCCGCCCGTGATCAGATCGGCGCCTTGCGGCCGCACGAACTTGAAGGTCGAAGCCGGCAGCGACGGGTTCTTTTCGATGTTGGAGAACGTGAGCAGCGTCACGTTGCCGAACACATCGTGCAGTTCCATGGCTTCGAGGTTGCCGTCGCGAAAGCCGATGCCCACACTCTTGAACTGCGTGTCCTTCGACTTCGGAATCAGCTCCAGCCAGTCGATGCCGTTCTTCACGCCCGCATCCGAGAGCGTGAAGTTCTTGTCGAGATCGTTGCTGCCGAACAGGATCGCCGCCGGGCTCGCGCCGAGCGCGCCGCCGAGCTTGCGCTCGGTCACCTGGTTCAGGTCCTTGTCGTAGACGTAGAGGTTGTCGCCGTCCGACTGCAGCAGCTGCTGATACGGCTTCTCGTACGACCAGATGAACTTGCCGGGCCGCGCGAACACGAATGTGCCGCTCGACGTCTTGGCGTTCAGCGTGGCCGTGGCAATGGCGTCGCTGGCGTTCTTCGCACCCGAAGGCGCCTTCAGTTCGCGCTGCACGAAGCTGCCGCGCGCGGAGTGGACCTGCGAGACGAACTGCTTCAGTTGATCGGTGCCGCTCGCATACGCCTGCGAGACCATCAGGACCGACGCGCCAAGCGCAAGGAACAGCATGCGGCGCGCGGTGCGCGCAAAGCGGGTCGGAAGTCCAGCCGGATACTGCATCTATCGTTCTCCAAGAGGTGTGTCTTTGGCCGCCGGAAATGCCGGAAAGGTTGGCAAAGCGGCGGCCAGGCGCGGCGTGGCCTAGTCGGCGTCGCCGCGGTTGGGCACGAGGATCTCGCGGTTGCCGCTCGATGACATCGCCGAAACGAGCCCGGATTGCTCCATCTGTTCGAGCAGCCGCGCCGCGCGGTTGTAGCCGATGCGCAAGTGCCGCTGCACGAGCGAGATCGACGCGCGGCGATTCTTGATGACCACTTCGACGGCCTGATCGTACAGCGGATCGGACTCGTCGCCGGTGCCGCTGGTTCCCGCAGCCGTACCCTCGTCGCCCTCGCCTCCCACCGCGCCTTCGAGGATGCCCTCGATATAGTTCGGCTCGCCCTGCTCCTTGAGCTTCTCGACGACGCGGTGCACCTCGTCGTCGGAGACGAACGCGCCATGCACGCGCACGGGCATGCCCGAGCCCGGCGGCAGGTAGAGCATGTCGCCCATGCCGAGCAGCGACTCGGCGCCCATCTGGTCGAGAATCGTGCGCGAGTCGATCTTCGACGACACCTGGAACGCCATGCGCGTGGGCACGTTGGCCTTGATGAGACCCGTAATCACGTCCACCGACGGGCGCTGCGTCGCGAGAATCAGGTGAATGCCCGCCGCACGCGCCTTCTGCGCGATACGCGCGATCAGCTCTTCGACCTTCTTGCCGACCACCATCATGAGGTCGGCGAGTTCGTCGATCACGACCACGATATGCGGCAGCTTCTGGCACGGCTCCGGATCGTCCGGCGTGAGGCTGAACGGGTTCGGGATCTTCTCCTCGCGCTTGTTCGCCTCTTCGATCTTGTTGTTGTAGCCCGCGAGATTGCGCACGCCAAGCTTGCTCATGAGCTTGTAGCGGCGCTCCATCTCGGCCACGGTCCAGTTCAGCGCGTTGCCGGCCTGGCGCATGTCGGTCACGACCGGGCAGAGCAGATGCGGAATGCCCTCATAGACGCTCATTTCGAGCATCTTCGGGTCGATGAGGATCATGCGGACCTGCTCGGCGCTCGCCTTATACAGCAGCGAGAGGATCATCGCGTTGATCCCCACCGACTTGCCCGAGCCGGTCGTGCCGGCCACGAGCAAGTGGGGCATCTTGGCGAGATCGGCGCAAACCGGCTTGCCGCCGATATCCTTGCCAAGGCCCATGGTGAGCGCCGAAGGCGCGTCGGCATAGACCGCCGAGCCGAGAATCTCGGAAAGGCGCACGGTCTGGCGGCGCTGGTTCGGCAACTCCAGCGCCATGAAATTCTTGCCCGGAATCGTTTCCACCACGCGGATCGAGACGAGCGAGAGCGAACGCGCAAGGTCCTTCGCGAGGTTCACGATCTGGCTGCCCTTCACGCCCGTGGCCGGTTCGATCTCGTAGCGCGTGACGACCGGGCCCGGATACGCGGCCACCACGGCCACGTCCACGCCAAAGTCCTTGAGCTTCTTCTCGATCAGGCGCGAGGTGAATTCGAGCGTGTCGTCGGAGATGGTTTCCTGGGTGGCCGCAGCCGGGTCGAGCAGCGAGATTGCCGGCAGCGTGGAGTCGCCCGGCAGGTCCTTGAAGAGCGGCACCTGGCGCTCTTTTTCCACGCGCTCGGAGCGCTGCGGCGTGACCACCGGCGGCACGATCGTGACCGGCTCGTGCTCCTCGATCTTCACGCGGCCGCGCTCGACCTTGCCTTCGCGCTTCACGGCCGCCGCTTCGCCGAGCTTGCGGTCGCGGCCCGCCTCGCGGCGCAGTCTGGCCATGGTCACGGCGTTGATGATGGATTCGCCGACTTTTTCGGCAACCGAAAGCCACGAAAAGCGGAAATAGAGTGAAAGGCCGATCGCGAGCGCGAGCAACAGCGCGAGCGTGCCACCCGTGAAGCCGAGTGCGTGCGAAACGCCGCGCGCCACCGCCCCGCCCACCACGCCGCCGGGCGCCTGAGGCAATTGCACCTTGAGCGACCACATGCGCAGCGCCTCGATGCCGCAGCTCGACAGCATGACGAGCACGAACGACAAGGCTTCGGCGACCCAGCTGATGTCGCGCGGCTTGTCGTCGTCATCGTCGGCAATCGCCTCGTTGCGCGTGATGCGCTGATAGTTCGCCGAGATGAGGCGCGCGAGCAGCACGATCCACCAGTAGGCGGACAGGCCGAACAGCAGCAGCAGGATGTCCGAGACGCGCGCGCCGACGCGTCCCGCCCAGTTCGAGATGTGGTCGACCTGGGCCGCGTGCGTCCAGCTCGGGTCGTGGCGGCTGTAGCTGATGAGCGCCATCAGCAGGAACACGCCTAGCGCGACCTGCAGGATCCAGCGAATTTCGGTGAAAAGGCGCGACATGCGGTGAGGCAATGCCTGCGCCTGCGCGGAATAAGGAGCTTTGGCCATTGAATCCTGGGCTGATTCTTGATGCGTTTGCGGTCCGCCAGTGCTTCCGTATGCCCGAAACCCCGGGCAGACGGGCGCGGCCGCCGTCGTCCGATCCGGCCTATTGTAAACGCGTTGTTTCGGCCCCGGCGGCCCCACGCTGTAAATGACGGTAACTGACAACGGTGTGGGGGCGGCGTCAGGCTGCGCCAGATGCGGCGATCCGCCGCCCTGCGCGCGCCGCGACAGCACCCAGGCTATCGCTGCGATCAGTAAGCTTCATCGAGCGGCCGTCTTCCCCCGCCTTTATAATTGCGGGCTGATGCCCAACTACATGCGTGAGCCCCGCCACAACGCCGGGCGCGCCCAGGCCGGCCGCCCCTGAGCCGGCCGCCCGATATATCGCGCCACGCAGCGTCTTTCTACGGAATTCGATCATGTCTGCAACCAAACACGCCAAAGTTCTGATTCTCGGGTCCGGCCCCGCCGGCTACACGGCAGCCGTCTATGCGGCGCGCGCGAACCTTTCGCCGCTGCTCGTCACCGGCCTCGCCCAAGGCGGCCAGCTCATGACGACGACCGACGTCGAAAACTGGCCCGCAGACCCGAACGGCGTGCAAGGCCCCGAGCTGATGCAGCGTTTTCTCGAGCACGCCGAGCGCTTCAACACGGAAATCGTGTTCGATCACATCCACACGGCCAAGCTCAATGAAAAGCCCATCCGCCTGATCGGCGACTCGGCCGAGTACACCTGCGACTCGCTCATCATCGCGACCGGCGCGTCGGCGCAATACCTCGGCCTGCCGAGCGAAGAGCTGTACATGGGCCGCGGCGTCTCGGCCTGCGCGACCTGCGACGGCTTCTTCTACCGCAACCAGCACGTCGCCGTGATCGGCGGCGGCAACACCGCCGTTGAAGAAGCGCTGTACCTCTCCGGCATCGCGAAGAAGGTCACGGTCATTCACCGCCGCGACAAGTTCCGCGCCGAGCCGATCCTGATCGACCGCCTGCTGGAAAAGGAAAAGGAAGGCGTGGTCGACATCAAGTGGGATCACGTGCTCGACGAAGTGAAGGGCAACGAAGGCGGCGTGAACGGCCTGCGCATCAAGAACGTGAAGACGGGCGAGACCACCGACCTCGATCTGCAGGGTCTGTTCGTCGCGATCGGCCACAAGCCGAACACGGACATCTTCGAAGGCCAGCTCGAGATGAAGAACGGCTACATCATCACGAACGGCGGCCTGAACGGCAACGCCACCGGCACGAGCGTGCCGGGCGTGTTCGCGGCCGGCGACGTGCAGGATCACGTGTACCGCCAGGCGATCACGAGCGCGGGTACGGGCTGTATGGCCGCACTCGACGCGCAGCGCTACCTCGAGACCGTGAACGAGCTGGGTCAGGCGCATGTGATGAGCGCCGAAGCCGAACGCTAATTAGCGAACGGTGTGGCGCCCGACACTTCGATCGGGCGGTACGCAAACGCGCGGGGCGCCACGCCGCTAAAATAGCGGTCTGAAGCCCGGCGGCGCAGCAGCAACGAGGGCCGCGGCCAGCCAGCCGGCGGCCCTTTGCTTTTGCGACGGTTCGCGCGCAGCCAACGATTCACCCAGCCGATTTACCCAGCGTCTTTCGCCATGCCCAAGAACGTGCCCCATCCGGGCGAGCCCAAGCGCCCCGCCTCCGTACGCCCTACGCCGGCGCCCACGCCTGCCCCCGCAGCGGACGACGGCGTGCCCGGCAAGGCGGCTTCCGGCTTCGCCGGCCTCGGCAGCCTGCGCGACGCGCTTAAGGTGCAAACCCGTCAGCGCGAGCGCGAACGCGTGGCCGCGCAGGCGGCGCGCGTCGAAGCCGCCGCCGACAGCGACCTCTTTCGCCGCGAGATCGGCCAGATCGCGCCGCTCAAGCAGCCGGCTCGCGCGCAGCCGCGCCGCGAAGCCCCCGTGCCGCTGCCGCTGCAAACGCGCCTGGACGAGCAGGCCGTGCTGCACGAAGCGATCTCCGACGAATTCGACCCGGAAGCGCTGCTCGACACCGACGACTCGCTGTACTACCACCGCCCCGGCGTGACCGAAGAAGTCGTCAAGAAGCTGCGGCGCGGCACGTGGATCGTGCAGGCGCAGCTCGACCTGCACGGCATGCGCCGCGAAGAGGCGCGCGAGGCGCTGCAGAACTTCATCCGCGAAGCAGGCAAGCGCGGGCTGCGCTGCGTGCGCGTGATCCACGGCAAGGGCCTCGGGTCGGTCGGCAAGGAGCCGGTGCTCAAGGGCAAGGTGCGCGCGTGGCTCGTGCAGAAGGAAGAAGTGATCGCGTTCTGCCAGGCGCGGCCGCACGACGGCGGCGCGGGTGCGGTGCTCGTGCTGTTGCAGCCGCATCCGGTCGGGCACGGACAGCATCATCATCACGCGCCCTGACCGAACCCGTTATCGGCGTGTCGACATGAAAAAACCCCGTTGGCTGCGTGAGCAGCAACGGGGTTTTTTATCGCGCCAGCACTATCTGGCGAACGAAGATCAGGCGATGCGCGCTTCCGTCTTCGGGTCGAACAGCACGGCCTTCGAAACGTCGAACAGCAGCTCCATGCTGTTGAGCGGCTGCGGGTTCGAGCCCGGGTGCACGCGGCTCACGATACGCTTGCCGTTGACCTGCGCGAACACGAGCGTGTCCGGACCGGTCGGCTCGATCACGTCGACCTTCACCGAATGGCGCTGCAGTTCGTGGCCATGGCCGTCGTGCGAGCTGCGCGCGTCGGTGATGCGCTCAGGGCGCAGGCCCAGCACCACTTCCTGGCCGATGTAGCTGCGCAGCTTGTTCGCGTCGAACAGCGGCAGGTTCAGCACGTTGCGCGCCACGCCCGTGTCGAGTTCGATGCCGACGCCCGAGCCCTGCTCCACCAGCTTGCCTTCGATGAAGTTCATCGGCGGTGCGCCGATGAAACCCGCGACGAACAGGTTCGACGGCGAGTCGTAAATGTCCTGCGGCGCGCCGAACTGCTGCACGATGCCGTCCTTCATGACCGCGATACGGTCGCCGAGCGTCATCGCTTCGATCTGGTCGTGCGTCACATAGACAATCGTCTTGCCCACGCGCTGATGCAGCAGCTTGATTTCCGAGCGCATCTCGATACGCAGCTTGGCGTCGAGGTTCGAGAGCGGTTCGTCGAACAGGAACATGATCGGGTCGCGTGCGAGCGCGCGGCCCATCGCCACGCGCTGGCGCTGGCCGCCCGAAAGCTGGCCCGGCTTGCGGTCGAGCAGATGCTGGATCTGCAGCATGCTCGACACGCGGTCGACGATCTGTGCCTGTTCCGACTTCGGCACCTTGCGGATGTTCAGACCAAACGAGATGTTCTCGCGCACCGTCATCGACGGATAGAGCGCGTACGACTGGAACACCATTGCGATATCGCGATCTTTCGGCGAGAGGTTGTTCACCACCTTGCCGTCCATGCAGATCTCGCCCTTGGTCACGGTTTCGAGACCCGCGATCATGTTGAGCAGCGTCGACTTACCGCAACCCGAGCCGCCGACCAGAATCAGGAACTGGCCGTCTTCGATGTCGATGTTCACGCCCTTGAGGACGGGGACCCCGTTCGGGTAGGTCTTGTAGACGTCGCGAATGGAAAGGCTTGCCATGCTATGAATCCTTTTAATCGAATAGAGCTTCTTAGCCCTTCACCGCGCCCGCCGTGAGACCGCGCACAAAGTAGCGGCCGGCGATGACGTAGACGAGCAGCGTGGGCAGCGCGGCGATGATCGCGCCGGCCATGTCGACGTTGTATTCCTTCACGCCCGTGGACGTGTTCACGAGATTGTTCAGCGCCACCGTGATCGGCATCGAATCGACACCCGAGAACACGATACCGAACAGGAAGTCATTCCAGATCTGCGTGAATTGCCAGATCAGGCACACCATGAAAATGGGCAGCGAGATCGGCATCATGATGCGCGTGAAGATCATGAAGAAACCGGCGCCGTCGATGCGCGCGGCCTTCACGAGTTCAGCGGGCACGCTCACGTAGAAGTTGCGGAAGAACATCGTGGTGAACGCGATACCGTACACGACGTGCACCAGCACCAGACCGCCGATCGTGTTCGACAGGCCGAGGAAGCCTTCGAGACGCGCCATCGGCAGCAGGATGGCCTGGAACGGAATGAAGCAGCCCACCAGCAGCATCGTGAAGAGCGCGTCCGCGCCGCGAAAGCGCCAGTGCGTGAGCACGTAGCCGTTGAACGCGCCGATGATCGACGAGATCAGCACAGCCGGAATCACCATCTTCACCGAGTTCATGAAGAACGGCTGCATGCCGTCACAGCGTACGCCGGTACACGCTTCGCTCCACGCCTTGATCCACGGCGCGAAGGTCGGGCTCGTGGGCAGCGAGAGCATGGTGCCCGTGTGAATCTGGTCGAGCGACTTGAACGACGTCGACAGCATCACGTAGAGCGGGAACAGGAAGTACAGCGCGAACAGGATCAGCGCCGCGTACACGACCACGCGGCTCACAGTCATCTTAGGCTGCATTGCGCGTGCTCCTCGATTCCAGATACATGAGCGGCACGAGCACGGCCACGACAGTGGCGAGCATCATCATCGACGAAGCTGCGCCGACGCCGAGCTGCCCGCGGTTGAACGAAAACGTGTACATGAAGATGGCCGGCAGCGACGACGACGTACCCGGGCCGCCCGCGGTGAGCGCGACAACGAGGTCGAACGTCTTGATCGTGATGTGGCACAGGATCAGCAGCACGGAGAAAAACACCGGACGCATGCTCGGAATCACGATCTTGCGGTAGATCGTGGGCAGCGTCGCGCCGTCCACCTGGGCCGCCTTGAAGATTTCGCTATCGACACCGCGCAGGCCGGCCAGGAACAACGCCATGCAAAAGCCCGTGGATTGCCACACGGCGGCGACCACGATACAGAAGATGGCGCGGTCCGGGTTGTTGAGCCAGTCGAGCTGGAAGCTCGTCCAGCCGATGCTGTGCATCACCTGCTGAATGCCGAGGTCCGGATTGAAAATCCATTGCCAGGCCGTGCCCGTCACGATGTACGACAGCGCCATCGGATAGAGGAACACCGCGCGCAACGCGCCTTCCTGACGGATCTGCTGGTCGAGCAGGATCGCGAGGAACAGCCCGAGTGCCACGCAAATCGCGATGAACGGGATGCCGAACCATCCGAGGTTCTGCGCCGACGTCCACCAGACGTCGTTGGAGAACAGCTCGCGATAGCGGTCGAGACCCGCGAAGTCATAGCGCGGCATCAGTCGCGAAGTCGACAGCGACAGGTAACCGGTGATGAGGATAAAGCCGTAGACGAATACAAGGCTGATCAGAATGCTGGGCGAAAGCACCAGCTTCGGGATCCAGCGGTCTGCGAGCGCCGCCATCGGCGACGCGCGGCGGGTAGCAGGCGTAGCAGCCTTGCCGTTGCCGCTAAGAGAAGCAGTCACTGCGCAACTCCTGGTACGGTGCGAAAACATCTTCCGCACGATGATGGGGTTCAGAGGGTGAACCGTCATGCCCGGGGTGCGCCACGTGTGGCGCACCCCGTCTTACAGCACTAACCTTCTACGCTCACTTCGCTCACTTCGTCTTCGCAGCCTTCGCGAGCGCTTCCACCGCGCTCTTCGAATCCTGGTTCGAGTTCATGAACTTCGTCACGACGTCGGTGATCGCACCGGCCGTCGCGTCCGGCTGAGCCATACCGTGCGCGAGCGACGGCACATAGCCGCCGGCCTTGATCGCGGTTTGCTCATCCGCGTACGACTTCTTGGCGCAGTCGTCGAACTTGCTCATGTCCACGCCCAGGCGAACCGGGATCGAACCCTTGTACAGGCTGAACTGCTCCTGGAATTCCGGGCTCATGATCGTCTTGGCGAGCGCGAGCTGACCCGCCGTTGCAGCCTTCTGGCCCTTCTGCTGGAAGAACACGAACGAGTCGACGTTAAAAGTGTAGGCCTTTGCGGTGCCCGGCACTGCTGCGCAGACGTAGTCCGTGCCCGGCTGCTTGTTCGCGCTCGCGAACTCGCCCTTTGCCCAGTCGCCCATGAACTGCATGCCGGCCTTGCCGTTGATGACCATGGCCGTGGCGAGGTTCCAGTCGCGGCCCGTGCGGGCGTTATCCATGTACGACTCGATCTTGCGGACCGTGTCGAACACGCCGACCATCTGCTGCGACGTGAGGGTCTTCTGGTCGAGGTCGACGAGCGCCTTCTTGTAGAAGTCAGCGCCCTGCGAGAGGACCACGTCTTCCCACAGCGTCAGGTCTTGCCACGGCTGACCGCCGGCGGCGACCGGCTGGATGCCCGCGGCCTTGAACTTGTCAGCCAGTGCAAAGAATTCCGGCCACGTGGTCGGCGCCTTGCCGCCCACCTTGTCGAGCGCGGCCTTGTTGATCCACACCCAGTTCACGCGGTGCACCGAGAACGGTGCGCCGACATAGTGGCCATCCGCATGCATGATCTTGTCGATTTGCGGCGGGAGGTTGGCCTTCCAGTCGGTCGCGGCGGCGTCGATCGGCACCAGCACGCCCTGCTCCGCCCATTCCTGGATCAGCGGGCCCTTGATCTGTGCGGCCGTCGGCGCGTTGCCCGAGATCACCTGGGTCTTCAGTGCGGTCATGGCCGCCGCGCCCGCGCCACCGGCGACCGCGAAGTCCTTCCACACATAACCCTGCTTCGTCATGTCGTCCTTGAGCACGCCAACGGCCTTCGACTCGCCGCCCGAGGTCCACCAGTGCAGCACTTCGAGAGACTCGGCTGCTTGCGCCGTGGCGACGCCGCCCAACAGACCTGCTGCGCACAGGGCGCCCATGATCGCGCGGAATTTCATTGCTTATCTCCTCCAGACACCTGAACAAAAAACGATTGGCCCCTGATCGCCAGGGTGCGGTGGTTGGTCAAACAGGCAAAACAGGCAAAACACTGGACGGACGGGCGCCGGAGTGCCGCGCGCGCGTGCTTTTCGTTAGATGCGCGCGGGCCGCGTGCCGGTTACCGGCCGCAGGACGCTCAAGAGATGAGTGGATCTGAATGCAACTTGACTGTCTCCTCTTTTGATTTTCACCGGCCACCTGGCCGGCCGAGGCGCCGCTTGCGTCACACGGCCTTGAAGCCTCCGCACGCTGGGGAACCGGGCGCACGGCTCACTGGCAAGCCGGCTGAGTCCCGCGTGGTTCTCCGTTAACATGAGGGGGCATTCCGTCCGCTCGCGAATCCGCGCAAACCGCCTTGCTGGCTGCGTTTCACGCTTTTTTCATCGAATGAACGTTACCTCTTGATTTGGATTGTAGTTAAACTACAATTCAGTGTCAAAAAAAATTTTATCGGACTACGGCCGCCCGATCGCCCACATCGATGGACACCCGATGTACCCTGCAGCGGCCCCCAGGACTCTGACTGAGACTCATGCAAAACCAGATCGATTCAGGTTTCACGTTCGTGCTCTTCGGCGCCACCGGCGACCTGTCGATGCGCAAGATTCTCCCCGCCCTGTATGAAGCACACCGTTCAGGCATGCTCGCGGAGTCCGGCAAGATCGTGGGCGTCGCGCGCCACGAAGAGGATCGCGCGGCGTACATCCAGTGGGTCGACGAGCACGTCAAGCCGCATGTGACGAAGAACGGCGGCTTCGACGACAGCGCATGGGCCAGCTTCCTCGAGCGCATCGTCTATGTGAAGCTCGACCTCTCGCGCGCCGAAGACTTCACGCACTTGCGCGACGGCATCGCGTCGCTGCCCGGCATTCGTGTGTTCTATCTGGCTACGGGCCCGTCGCTGTTCGTGCCGATCTGCCGCGCGCTTGCCGCCGTCGGTCTGAACGAGAACTCGCGCATCGTGCTGGAAAAGCCGCTCGGCTACGACCTCAAGTCGTCCAATGCGATCAACGACGCCGTGGGCGAGATCTTCGCCGAAGGCCAGATCTACCGGATCGACCACTACCTCGGCAAGGAGCCGGTGCAGAACCTGCTCGCGCTGCGTTTCGGCAACGCGCTCTTCGAGCCGCTGTGGCGCCGCGAGTGGGTCGAGAGCATCCAGATCACGATTGCCGAGGAACTGGGCGTGGAAGCACGCGGCGATTTTTATGACAACACTGGCGCGCTGCGCGACATGGTGCAAAATCACCTGTTGCAACTGCTCTCGATCGTCGCCATGGAACCGCCGCATTCGATGGATTCGGATTCGGTGCGTGACGAAAAGCTGCGCGTGCTGCGCGCGCTCAAGCCGATCAACCCGCTCGACATCAGCAAGGTCGCGGTGCGCGGTCAGTATCACGCGGGCGTGATCCGCGGCCAGGCGGTGCCGGGCTATGCGACCGAGCATGGCGTGAAGCCCGAAAGCCACACCGAGACCTTCGTGGCGCTCAAGGTGGAGATCGAGAACTGGCGCTGGGCGGGCGTGCCCTTCTTCCTGCGCACCGGCAAGCGTCTTGCCGACCGCGTGGCCGAGATCGTCGTGAACTTCCGCCCGGTGCCGCATTCGGCGCTCGGCGCGCCGGCGCTGCGCCCCGGTGCGAACCGCCTCGTGATCCGCCTGCAGCCGAACGAGAACATCCGCCTCTACTGCCTCGCGAAGCAGCCCGGCGAAGGCATGAATCTCGCCAGCGTGCATCTGGATCTCGCGTTCGACCAGTTCTTCCGCGAAGGGCAGATGGAGGCTTACCAGCGCCTGCTGCTCGACGTGATCAACGGCCGCCTCGCACTCTTTGTGCGCCGCGACGAGCAGGAAGCGGCCTGGACATGGGTCGAGCCGATCCTGAACGAGTGGGCGGCTTCGCCGCGCGCGCCCAAGCCGTACGCGGCCGGCACGTGGGGACCCGCGGCGGCGAGCGCGATGCTCGCGCAGCACGGCACCTGCTGGCTCGAAGAAGAGAACTGATGGCATTGCATGGCTTCGCGCACCGCGAGCGCGAAGTCGGACCGGACAGATGAACGACCCTGTAGACCTACAAAAAAGCAGCATGGAGGAGAAGTGATCGAGCTTCACGTATTCGACGACCCGCGCGTCCAATCCGACGCGTTGGCGCGAGCCGTGGGCGACGCGCTACATGCGTCGCTCGCCGCTCAGCAAGCGGCGCCCGGTACTGCCGTGCGCCGTGCAACGCTTGCCGTCTCCGGCGGCACGAGCCCGCGCCCCTTCCTCGAGACCCTGTCGACGCACCGCTTCGACTGGGCGCACATCGACGTGACGCTCGTCGACGACCGCTGGGTGAGCGACACCGACTCCGCGAGCAACGCGCGCCTCGCGCGCGAGACGCTGCTCACGCACGAAGCGGCCAACGCGCGCTTCCTGCCGCTCGTCGATGTGGCGCAGGATCTCGACGCGCACGTCGCCGCGCTCAACGCCGACCCCGCCCGCAAGCTTCCGAACGTCGCCGTGCTCGGCATGGGCGAGGATGGCCACACGGCCTCGATTTTCGCCGACGCGCCAGAATGGCACGAAGCGATCACCACGGCGCGCCCGTTCGTGGCCGTGCATCCGCAGGCCGCGCCGCACGCGCGCGTTTCGTGGTCGATGCAGGCGCTGCGCCAGGTCGACCGGCTGTTCCTGCTGATCGCGGGACAGCGCAAGCTCGAAGTGCTGCAACAGGCCGCCGCGGCCGAACAAAACAACGCCATCTCGAAGCTGGCGAACGACAAGGGAGTGAGACTCGATGTCTACTGGTGCGCCTAATAAAAACGCCCCTGGCGCAGGCCAGCACGCCGACGGTCCGAGGCTGCTCGCCGACATCGGCGGAACCAACGCGCGCTTCGCGCTGGAAACGGGTCCTGGCGAGATCGGCCAGGTGCGCGTGTATCCGTGCGCGCAGTATCCGGGCGTTGCGGAAGTGATCCAGCAATACCTGAAGGACAACAAGATCGGCCGCGTGAATCATGCGGCCATCGCCATTGCGAATCCGGTCGACGGCGACCAGGTGCGCATGACCAATCACGACTGGACCTTC
Organism: Paraburkholderia sp. J11-2; assembly: GCF_905220185.1. Classification (NCBI taxonomy): domain Bacteria; kingdom Pseudomonadati; phylum Pseudomonadota; class Betaproteobacteria; order Burkholderiales; family Burkholderiaceae; genus Paraburkholderia; species Paraburkholderia sp. J11-2. The sequence continues at coordinate 132,331 of NZ_CAJMYY010000016.1, forward strand.
TCGATCGAAGCCACGCGCCGCGCGCTTGGCTTCGACACGCTGCTGGTCGTCAACGATTTCACCGCGCTCGCCATGGCGCTGCCCGGCTTGACCGACTCGCAGCGCGTGCAGGTGGGCGGCGGCCAGCGCCGCCAGAACAGCGTGATCGGCCTGCTCGGTCCGGGCACGGGTCTCGGCGTCTCGGGTCTCATTCCCGCCGACGACCGCTGGATCGCGCTTGGCAGCGAAGGCGGCCACGCCAGCTTCTCGCCGCAGGACGAGCGCGAAGACATCGTGCTGCAGTTCGCGCGCAAGAAGTGGCCGCATGTGTCGTTCGAGCGCGTATGCGCGGGGCCCGGCGTCGAGCTCATCTATCGCGCGCTCGCCGCACGCGACAAGAAGAAGGTGTCCGCGGACCTCAACCCGGCCGAAGTCGTGAAGCGCGCACACGAAGGCGAAGCGCTCGCGCTCGAGACCGTCGAATGCTTCTGCGGCATTCTCGGCAGCTTCGCGGGCAACATCGCGATGACGCTCGGCTCGCTCGGCGGCATCTATATCGGCGGCGGCGTGGTGCCGCGCCTGGGCGATCTGTTCACGCGCTCGTCGTTCCGTCAGCGCTTCGAGGCGAAAGGCCGCTTCGACACCTATCTCGCGAACGTGCCCACCTACGTCATCACGGCGGAGTATCCGGCGTTCCTCGGCGTGTCGGCCATTCTCGCGGAGCAGCTCTCGAATCGCGCGGGCGGCGGATCGTCGGCCGTGTTCGAACGTATTCGCCAGATGCGCGACGCGCTCACGCCCGCCGAGCGCCGTGTGGCCGACCTCGCGCTCAACCACCCGCGCTCGATCATCAACGATCCGATCGTCGATATTGCGCGCAAGGCCGATGTGAGCCAGCCCACGGTCATCCGCTTCTGCCGCTCGCTGGGCTGCCAGGGCCTCTCGGACTTCAAGCTGAAGCTCGCCACGGGCCTGACCGGCACGATTCCGGTGAGCCACAGCCAGGTGCATCTGGGCGACACCGCCACCGACTTCGGCGCCAAGGTGCTCGACAACACCGTCTCGGCCATCCTGCAACTGCGCGAGCACCTGAACTTCGAGCAGGTCGAGAACGCGATCACGCTGCTCAACGGCGCGCGCCGCATCGAGTTCTATGGGCTCGGCAACTCGCACATCGTGGCGCAGGACGCGCACTACAAGTTCTTCCGCTTCGGCATCCCGACCATCGCCTATGGCGACCTGTATATGCAGGCCGCTTCCGCCGCGCTGCTCGGCAAGGGCGACGTGATCGTGGCCGTCTCGAAGTCGGGCCGCGCGCCGGAACTGCTGCGCGTGCTCGACGTCGCGATGCAAGCGGGCGCGAAGGTGATCGCCATCACGTCGAGCAACACGCCGCTCGCCAAGCGCGCAACCGTGGCGCTCGAAACCGATCACATCGAGATGCGCGAGTCGCAGCTTTCGATGATCTCGCGCATTCTGCATCTGCTGATGATCGACATCCTCGCGGTGGGCGTCGCGATTCGCCGCGCTTCGCCCGATGCGGATCTCGGCAACGCCGTCGAAAAGGCGCGCGAACATGCCGACGACGACGCATCGGCCGTGCTCGACTGGCTGAGCCATGGCGCGTCGCCTACAGCGCGCGACTGAAGTCCGCTTAATCAAGCGATAAAAAATGGGACGCCTCGGCGTCCCATTTTCGTTTTGCGCTACGTCGACTTCACGGCGTGGCCGTTTGCACCGTGTCCGGCGCCGGCGTGCCGTGCCACTTCACAACGAGCGCGCGCCCCACCCACGTCATCAGGCCGCACACACCGATCGTCACGCCCATGCCGAACGGCGAGATACCCGGGAACCAGCCGACCACGGCGCTTGCGAGCGCGCCGAGGGCAAGCTGCGTCGCGCCGAATACCGCCGCTGCCGCGCCCGCGTTCTTCGGATAGCGGTACATGAGATCGGTCGCGCAGTTCGCGCCGAGCAGCCCCACCACGCTCACCACGAAGAAGAGGCCGAACACGATCGACCACAGGCCGCCCCAGCCGGTTACGCACATGAGCGCGACGAACAGCGACGCGACGATGCTCACGCCTGACGCCATCGACACCATGCGCAGCGTGCCGAGACGCCCGATGAAACGCGTGTTGAGGAAGTTGCCGAGCATGATGCCGAACACGTTCGCGCCGAAGAAGAACCCGTAGTGCTGCGGCGAAACGTGGAAATACTCGATGTAGACGAACGGCGTGGCGGAGATATAGGTGAACATCGAGGCGAACGCCATGCCGCCGCAGAGCATGTGCCCCCAGACGAGCGGATCGCGCAGCAAGCGTCCGTAAGCTGCGAACGAGCGCAGCACGGCTGCGCTTTCGCGCTTTTCCGGCGGCCAGGTTTCAGGCACGCGCAGGTAGGCCGCCACGGCGCACGCAAGGCCGAAGAGCGTGAGCACGACGAACACCACGCGCCAGCCGCCGATCAAAAGCAACTGTCCACCGATGAGCGGCGCGAGCAGCGGCCCGATCGCCGTGACGATCGCGACCATCGAGAGGACTTTGGCGGCGTCGGAAGGCTCGTGGGCGTCGCGCGCGATAGCCCGCGACAGCACCGAGGCCGCGCCCGCGCCGAGCGCCTGAAGGAAGCGGACGATCACGAGTTCGCCCACCGAGAACGAGAGCCAGCAGGCGATACTAGCCAGCGTGAAAAGCGCGATGCCGCCGAGCAGGACGGGGCGGCGGCCATAGGCGTCGGAAACCGGGCCGTAGAGCAGCATGCCGATCGAGAAGCCGGCCATGAAGCTCGTGAGCGTCGAGGCCGCGGCGGCGGCGCTCACGCCGAACGACTGCGCGATGGCAGGCAGGCTTGGCAAATACATGTCGGTGGCGAGCGGGCCACAGGCGGCGAGTGCGCCCAGCAACAGGATCAGCCGGCCATCGGGCCGGCGGCGCGGGGAATGGGACATGGTGTGTAGGGCGGCGGAGCGCGCGCGGCTCGCGCGTGCTCGATGTCATGGGCCGTTCTATCCGTCGCTGCGGGAGCGGACAAAACGGCAACGCAGTGCCGTCGAATTGTACCTGACGCCCTTTCTCCGCCCTTCGCCGCTCCCCATGCGGCATCGCCGCGGCTTTGCGCTAAGCTGCGCGCTTTCGCTCAACTTGCCACGTCGCCGACATGACAGCCTTCCTGCTCATCTGGAGCCCCAAGAAGTGGCCCTGGCCCGAACTGCCCGACTTCGCGCGCCGCGTGCGCGCCGGAGAAGCCGTCGCCGACACCTGGGGATGCGGTTTCGCGCGCGGCATCCTGCCGGGCGACCGGGTGTTCCTGCACCGCGTCGCCGCCGAGCCGCGCGGGCTCTTCGGTTCCGGCTACGTCACGCGCGCGCCCTACGAGGTGCCGGACGCCGCGTACAAGCGCGGCTACAGGCTGTGCATCGACTTCGTCTACGACTGGCTCGTCGACGCGGGCGAGGAAGTCGTCATCGCACGCGACGATTTACGTGCGCATCCGTTTTCAGTCCAAACCTGGGACGCACAGAGTTCGGGCACGGTCATCAAGCCGGTTGCCGAAGGCGCGCTGGAAAAGCGCTGGGCGGAGTTGACCGGGCGGCGGCCGATGCCGGTGCCGGCGCTCGCGGCCATGCAGGCGTGGCACGACGCGCACGCGGCATCGGCGGCGAACGATGCACCCGCACCGGGTGCAATTCGGCCCGCCCGCAAACGCGCAGCCGCCAAAGTCGAAGCGCGCGACACGGCGCCGCACCTCGTGCCGCCAGCGCGCAAACGCAGGCAGCCAACGCGCTGAATCCGGCCGCCCGGAGGTGCCCCGAGCCAACCCGGGGCTCCGGCCCGATCCGCGCGACTCCGGTACAATTTCGAGAGAACAGCCCCATCGCCCGCGCCCATGCGGCGCCGCATGGGTCCGTACGCCGGCCCCATTCGTCAGGGTCGCGCGCCACACCACTTTCGCAGGTCCAGCACTCATGTCCAGCACCCAGTCCAGCACGCAGAACCGCAACGAAGCCCTCTTCGAACGCGCCCAGCGCACCATTCCGGGCGGCGTGAACTCGCCCGTGCGCGCGTTCCGCTCGGTCGGCGGCACGCCGCGCTTCATCGAGCGCGCGCAGGGGCCGTACTTCTGGGACGCCGAAGGCAAGCGCTATATCGACTACATCGGCTCGTGGGGCCCGATGATCGTCGGCCACGTGCATCCGGAAGTGCTCGAAGCCGTGCAGCGCGTGCTCGCGAACGGCTTCTCGTTTGGCGCGCCCACCGAGGCCGAGATCGAGATCGCCGAGGAAATCTGCAAGATCGTCCCGTCGATGGAGCAAGTGCGCATGGTGTCGAGCGGCACCGAGGCGACCATGAGCGCGCTGCGTCTTGCGCGCGGCTTCACGAAGCGCGATCGCATCGTGAAGTTCGAAGGCTGCTATCACGGCCACGCCGACAGCCTGCTCGTGAAGGCGGGCTCGGGCCTGCTCACGTTCGGCAACCCGACTTCGGCCGGCGTGCCCGTGGACATCGCGAAGCACACCACGGTGCTCGAATACAACAACGTCGCGGCGCTCGAAGAAGCGTTCAAGGCCTTCGGCGACGAGATCGCCGCCGTGATCATCGAGCCGGTCGCGGGCAACATGAATCTCGTGAAGGCCACGCCCGAATTCATCCACACGCTGCGCGCCCTGACGTCGAAGCACGGCAGCGTGCTGATTTTCGACGAAGTGATGTGCGGTTTCCGCGTTGGCCTGCGTGGCGCGCAGGCGCTCTACGGCGTCGAAGCCGATCTGGTGTGCCTCGGCAAGGTGATCGGCGGCGGTATGCCTGCGGCCGCGTTCGGCGGCCGTCGCGAGATCATGGATCACCTCGCGCCCAACGGCACGGTGTACCAGGCGGGCACGCTCTCGGGCAACCCGATCGCGGTTGCGGCCGGTCTGAAGACGCTGCAGCTCATCCAGGCGCCGGGCTTCTACGAGCAGCTCACGGCGAAGACCGAACGTCTCGCGAAGGGGCTTACGGCAGCCGCGGGCGAAGCGAAGGTGCCGTTCGTGGCGGATTCGGTGGGCGGCATGTTCGGCCTCTATTTCGCGGACAAGGTGCCAGGCAGCTTCGCCGAAGTCACGAAGAGCGACATCGCGCGCTTCAACCGCTTCTTCCACCGCATGCTGGACGCGGGCGTCTACTTCGCGCCGTCGGCCTACGAGGCCGGCTTCGTCTCGAGCGCTCACGACGATGCGATCCTCGACGAGACGATCGCCGCGGCGCGCAGCGCGTTTGAAGCGGAAGCCGCGGCTGAAAACGTGACGCAGTAAGGCCTCACGCTATCGACAGCCGGCGCGCCACGCGCCCGCCGGCCCACCACCTGACCGCCGCCCGAGAGAAAGCCTGACGATGTTTTCGCAATCCGATTTCGTCCACATGGAGCGTGCACTCGCGCTCGCGCAGCGCGGCCTGTACACGACCGACCCGAACCCGCGCGTGGGCTGCGTGCTGGTGAAAGACGGCGTGGTGATTGGCGAGGGCTTCACGCAGCCGGCAGGACAGGATCACGCCGAAATCCAGGCGATGAAGGACGCCCGCGCGCGCGGCCACGACCTGCGCGGCGCGACCGCCTATGTGACGCTCGAGCCGTGCAGCCACTTCGGCCGCACGCCGCCCTGTGCGAACGCGTTGATCGAGGCGAAGGTCGGGCGCGTCATCGCTGCGATGGAAGACCCAAACCCGCTCGTGTCGGGCCGCGGCCTGTCGATCCTGCGCGACGCGGGTATCGACGTGCGCTGCGGGCTGCTCGCCAACGAGGCGCGCGAGCTGAACATCGGCTTCGTTTCGCGCATGACGCGCAAGCGCCCATGGGTACGCATGAAGGTGGCCGCATCGCTCGACGGCCGCACCGGCCTGCCCTCGGGCGAAAGCCAATGGATCACGGGCGAAGCCGCGCGCGCCGACGGCCACGCCTGGCGCGCGCGCGCCTCGGCCATTCTCACGGGTATCGGCACGGTGAAGGAAGACGATCCGCGCATGACCGTGCGCGCCGTCGACACGCCACGCCAGCCCAAGCGCGTGCTGATCGACAGCCGGCTCGACGTCTCGCCGCTCGCGCAGATCTTCGTGGGCGCGCCGACACTCGTGTTCTGCGCGGCGCTCGACGCGAGCAACGAAGAACGCGCCGAAGCGCTGCGCGTGCGCGGCGCCGAAATCGTTGCGCTTGGCAACGATCAAGGCAAGGTCGATCTGCCGGCCATGCTCTCGGAACTCGCCGCGCGCGGCGTGAACGAGCTGCACGTGGAAGCCGGCTACAAGCTCAACGGGTCGCTCCTGCGCGAAGGCTGCGTGGATGAGTTGCTCGTGTACGTGGCGCCGTCGCTGCTCGGCACGAACTCGCTCGGCATGATCGACATCGCCGCGCCCGCAACGCTCGACGAGCGCACGCGCCTCGCATTTCATTCCGTCGATCGTCTCGGCAACGACCTGCGCATTCTTGCGCGCGTCGTCACGACGCAAGACGCCTGACCCTCACTGATGCACTGAACACAAGGAACAGCACGATGTTTACCGGAATCGTCGCGGCAGTGGGCCGCATCGAATCGATCAAACCGCTCGGCACCGAAGCCGACGCCGGCGTGCGCCTGACCGTCAACGCGGGCGACCTCGGCCTCGACGACGTGCAGCTCGGCGACAGCATCGCGATCCAGGGCGCGTGCATGACCGTCATCGAGAAGTCGGCAACGAGTTTCGACGTCGATGTGTCGCGCGAAAGCCTGAACCGCACGGTGGGCCTCGCGGCAACCGGCGAAGTGAACCTCGAAAAGGCGCTGCGCGCGAACGACCGTCTGGGCGGCCACATCGTCTCGGGTCACGTGGACGGTCTTGGCACCGTCACGCGCTTTGCGCCCGTGGGCGAGTCGCACGAGCTGCGCATTCTCGCGCCGGCGGAAATCGGCCGCTATCTTGCCTACAAGGGCTCGATCACCGTGAACGGCGTGAGCCTCACGGTCAACTCGGTCGACGATCGCGCCGACGGCTGCGAATTCTCGATCAACCTGATCCCCCACACTGTGGATGTGACCACGCTCAAGCATCTTCAGGCTGGCACGAAGGTGAATCTCGAGATCGATCTGATTGCGCGGTATGTGGAGCGCATGCTCTCGGCCGACAAGGCAGCCGGTTCGGCCGCACAAGACTGAAAACGGCTGAGCCAGCGCAATGCCCCGGACGCGCGCAAGCACGCGCGCCGGGGCGCTGATAGAATCTAGCCTTTCCCTACGCGCTCGCCGCACGGCGTGCCGCGTTCCCGTCACCCGAATCGAACAAGGAGGCACAGTTGGCAACGATTGAAACGAGCGCCGCCATGCCGATGGTCCTCCGGGTGATGTTGCAAGTCGCGTCTCACCACGCAACCTTCCCGCTTCCAGCGCAGCCATAGCGCGTCCCGCGCGGCCTGTTTTCAAACGCCGCGCCGTGTATTTCCGAGAATTCGTGGTCAGGCCGTCCGGCAACGCATGCCAGGGCGCGCTGGTCCCGTTTTCCGTCTTAACGCTTCACGCTTCCTTCAGGAGAGTCTTCGGGCGCCACGTCCGGAGCATGCTGTCCATGACAGAGCTAAATAACAAACCCGAATCGGGCGGACAAACGTTCCGCAAGGTCCTCGGCTTCACCTTCCGGCACTGGGCGCGCCAGCCTGCGCGCGTGACGGCCGTGGCGCTCGCCTCGCTGCTCGGCGCGCTCGCGGACGTGCTTACGCCGCACTACGCAGGCCAGCTCGTCGACGCCCTCACCCACGACGGCGCCGCGAGCAGCGCCGCCGCATGGCATGCGGCGGTCGTCGCGTTCTGGGCGCTCACGGCGCTCGGGCTCGCCGGCACGATCATGCGGCAGGCCGCGTACCGCAACATCATCACGCTGACGCTGCGCATGATGAGCGAGATCGCCACGCAGGCCTTTCACCGCGTGCAGCGCTTCTCGACGGACTGGCACGCGAACAGCTTCGCGGGTTCCACGGTGCGCAAGGTCACGCGCGGCATGTGGGCGCTCGACCTGCTCAACGACACGCTGCTCGTTGCCCTCTTCCCGTCGCTCGTCATGCTGGTCGGCTCGACCATCCTGCTCGCGGTGCAGTGGCATGTGATGGGCCTCGTGGTCGGCCTTGGCTCCGCGGTGTATCTGGCGATCACGGTCTCGCTGTCGCTCTTTTACGTTGCGCCCTCGGCTCGGCTCGCGAACCAGTGGGACACGAAGATGGGCGGCGCACTCGCCGACGCCATTTCGTGCAACGCCGTCGTGAAAGCCTTCGGCGCGGAAACGCGCGAGGAAGCGCGGCTCGCGCGCGTCGTATCGAAGTGGAGCAGCCGCACGCGGCGCACGTGGCGGCGCGGCACGCTCAATGGCGGCGTGCAGGGCGCGCTGCTCGTTGGCATGCAGGCGGCCATCCTCGGCGCAGCGCTGCTGCTTTGGGCACGCGGTCTCGCGAGCGTGGGCGACATTACGTTCGCGCTCACGCTGTTCTTCCTGCTCAAGGGTTATCTGCGCGATGTGGGTATGCACGTGCGCAACCTGCAGCGCTCGGTCAACGACATGGAAGAGCTCGTCTCGCTCGACGCGGCGCCGCTCGGCATCGAAGACCTGCCCGATGCGCCGCCGATCGTCGTAGATCAAGGTGATATCCGCTTCGAGAACATGACGTTCCGCTATGGCGCGAACGCGGACGCGAGGGCGCTTTACGAGAACCTCACGCTACGCATCGCACCGGGCGAGCGTGTGGGCCTCGTCGGTCATTCGGGCTCCGGCAAGACCACGCTCATCAAGCTGATCCAGCGCCTTTACGACGTTTCCGGAGGGCGCATCACGATTGACGGCCAGGACATCGCGCGCGTACAGCAGGCGTCGCTGCGCTCGCAGATCGCCATCGTGCAGCAGGAGCCGGTGCTGTTCCACCGGTCGCTTGCCGAGAACATCGCTTACGCCCGGCCAGGCGCCACGCACGCCGAAATCGAGCGCGCGGCGAAGCTTGCTAGCGCCCACGACTTCATCGTGGCGCTGCCGCACGGCTACGACACGCTCGTGGGCGAACGCGGCGTGAAGCTCTCGGGCGGCGAGCGCCAGCGCGTGGCGATCGCGCGCGCGTTTCTCGCGAATGCACCGATCCTGATCTTCGACGAAGCGACCTCGAGTCTCGACAGCGAAAGCGAAGTGCTGATCCAGCAAGCCATGGAGCGACTCATGGAGGGCCGCACGACCGTGGTTGTCGCACACCGGCTTTCGACCGTGCGCGCGCTCGACCGGCTGCTGGTGCTCGAGCGCGGACGCGTAGCGGAGGAAGGCACGCACGACGCGCTCGTGCGCCGCGAGAACGGCCTGTACCGGCGCCTGTTCGAGCGCCAGGCGCTGGAACTGACAAAAGGGCTCGCCGACGACGTGATCCTGCGCTGACGCCGCCGCCCTCCCGCCGCAAACCAGCTCAGGCGGGAACGGCGCGCGCGTGCGGCGTGATGCGCGCGAGCACCTCGGCCAGCGCCTCGCTCGCGATTTCCGTGTCGTAGTGCGCCTGCAATTCCATCCAGCTGCGCGCGTCGGTGCCGAAATACACCGCAAGGCGCACTGCGGTGTCCGCCGTGATGGCGCGCTTGCCGAGCACGATCTCGTTGATGCGGCGCGGCGGCACGCCGATCGCCTTGGCGAGCGCGTACTGGCTGATGCCCATCGGCTTGAGCCACTCTTCGTTCAGAATCTCGCCCGGTGTGGCAAGCGGTACTTCACGTGCCATGGTTTTGCTCCTCAGTGATAGTCCACGATGCGTACGTCCGATGCCTCGCTGCCAGCGAAATGAAAGCAGATGCGCCACTGCCCGTTGATGCGGATTCTGTACCAGCCTTCCAGCTCCGCGGAGAGACTCTCCAGCCGGTTACCCGGCGGCGCCCTCAGGAACGCGAGCGTGGCGGCTGCGTGGATCTGCTGCAGCTTGCGCATCGCGACCGTTTCAATGGCAACGAAGCGGGCGACACGTCGCCCGGCGAAAAGCGCCGCGGTGTCGCGGCAGGCAAAGGAAGTAATCGGCATGGATAGTAACGTATCACGTTAATAACGTCAAGCGTTACTAGTGTGGAATCAGTGCGATTCGCGCACCAGTCGGCCGTTCAGCCAACACGGAAGCCCGCCCGCCGCCACGCAGACACGCCGGAACACAGGGCCACCAGGCAAAAGGCGTGGCGCTGTCCCGCGTTCTGGGCGACGCGCCCGCCCGCGTGGCGTAAAATGTGGCCTTTCCAGCCAGAATCGCAGCCAGAATCCCAACATGACGCTCGCCTCCACCCCTGAGATCATCGCCGAGCTCAAAGCCGGCAAGATGGTCATCCTCGTCGACGAAGAAGACCGGGAAAACGAGGGCGACCTCGTCATCGCTGCGGAGTTCGTCACGCCTGAAGCCATCAACTTCATGGCGAAGTACGGCCGCGGGCTGATCTGCCTCACGCTCACCCAGGAGCGCTGCAAGCTGCTCAACCTGCCGCTCATGACCTACCGCAACGGCACGCAGTACGGCACGGCGTTCACGGTCAGCATCGAGGCCGCAGAAGGCGTCACGACCGGCATTTCCGCCGCCGACCGCGCGCGCACGATCCAGGCCGCCGTTGCGCACGACGCGCGCGCCGAGCACATCGTGCAGCCCGGCCACGTGTTCCCGATCATGGCGCAGCCGGGCGGCGTGCTCGTGCGCGCGGGCCACACCGAAGCGGGCTGCGACTTCACGGCGCTCGCGGGCCTGACGCCTGCCTCCGTGATCTGCGAGGTCATCAAGGACGACGGCACGATGGCGCGCCTGCCCGACCTCATGGAGTTCGCACAGGAGCACGGCCTGAAGGTCGGCACCATCGCCGACCTGATCCACTATCGCAGCCGCACCGAATCGATCGTCGAGCGCGTGGCCGAACGCACCATGCAAACGGCGCACGGCCCGTTCCGCGCGATCATGTACGTCGATCACCCCACGCGCACGCCGCACATTGCGCTCGTGCGCGGCACGCCCAAGCCCGGCATCGATACGCCCGTGCGCGTGCACGAGCCGCTCTCGGTGCTGGACCTGCTCGAAACGGGCTCGTCCACGCACTCCTGGACGCTCGACGCCGCCATGCGCGAGATCGCCTCGCGCGACGTGGGCGTGATCGTCATGCTCAACTGCGGCGAACCCAAGGAACACCTGATCGACGTCTTCAAGGCGTTCGACCAGAAAGAGCGCGCGGAGGCGCTCGCGCGCCGGCCCGTGGACTTCAAGACCTACGGCATCGGCGCGCAGATCCTTCGCGAACTCGGCGTGGGCCGCATGCAGGTGCTCTCGAAGCCGCGCCGCCTCGGCAGCATGTCGGGCTACGGCCTCGAAGTCACCGGCTTCGTGCCGATGCCCGGCGGCAATGCAGAAGCGCCCTGCCCGCCGGAAGCCGCTGACCCTGCCTCGTCGCGCGCCTGAAGTCGCATCGCGCTCATTTCACGCGTCACCACGCTCAACCGAACTTACGGACACCACATGGAAATCGGACAATACCAACCGAACCTCGACGGCGACGGACTGCGCATCGGCATCGTCCAGTCGCGCTTTAACGAACCCGTCTGCAACGGCCTTGCCGACGCCTGCATCGAAGAGCTCGAGCGCCTCGGCGTGACGGGCGAAGACGTGCTGCTCGTCACCGTGCCGGGCGCACTCGAAATCCCGCTCGCGCTGCAAAAGCTCGCCGAAAGCGGCCAGTTCGACGCCCTCATCGCGCTCGGCGCGGTCGTGCGCGGCGAGACGTACCACTTCGAACTCGTCTCGAACGAAAGCGGCTCGGGCATCTCGCGCGTCTCGCTCGACTTCAACGTGCCTATCGCGAACGCCGTGCTCACCACCGAAAACGACGAGCAGGCCGTGGCCCGCATGACGGAAAAGGGTCGTGACGCCGCGCGTGTCGCCGTTGAAATGGCGAACCTGACGGTGGCGTTGGAGCAGCTTGACGGCGGCGACGACGAAGAAGAAGACGAGGAAGACGAAGAGGAACAGCAATGAAGAGCGCGCGCCGCCGCTCCCGCGAACTGGCCACGCAGGGGTTGTATCAGTGGCTGCTGTCGGGTGTGCCCGCCGGCGAGATCGACGCGCAACTGCGCGGTTCGCAGGGGTACGACAAGGCCGATCACGAGCATCTGGACGCGATCCTGCACGGCGTCATCCGCGAGTCGGACGAACTGTCCGCCTCCATCACGCCGTGCCTCGACCGTCCGATCGAGCAGCTTTCGCCGGTCGAACGCGCGGTGCTGCTCGTCGCGACCTACGAGTTCAAGCATCACGTCGACATTCCGTATCGCGTCGTGATCAACGAGGCGGTCGAGCTCACGAAGACCTTTGGCGGCTCGGACGGCTACAAGTACGTGAACGGCGTGCTCGACAAGCTCGCGGCGCAACTGCGCGCCACCGAAGCACAAAACGCCCGCAAGTCGTAAGAACGCGAGCCGCCGGGGCAAGCGGTGCGCCTGAGCGCCCTGCCCCGCGCGTCGCGTGATCTGTCAGTACTGGAAAGACCCGCATGAACATCGTTGCCGAACCGCTGCTGCGGCTAGCCGCGCGCGTCGACGAGATCCAGCCTTTCTACGTCATGGAACTGGCGAAGGAAGCCGCGAAGCTCGAGCGCGCCGGACGCGACATCATCCACATGGGCATCGGCGAGCCGGACTTCACGGCGCCCGAGCCCGTCGTCGAGGCCGCCGCAGCCGCATTGCGCCGCGGCGTCACCCAATACACGAGCGCACTCGGTATCCACGCGCTGCGCGAGGCGATCGCCGCGCATTACCAGCACGCCTACGGCCTCACGGTCGACCCCGCGCGCATCGTCGTGACGGCGGGCGCCTCGGCGGCGCTCCTGCTCGCGTGCACGGCGCTCGTCGACCGCGACGACGAAGTGCTGATGCCCGACCCCTGCTATCCGTGCAACCGGCACTTCGTGGCCGCCGCGGAAGGCAAGCCGGTGCTCGTGCCGAGCGGCCCGGAGGCGCGCTACCAGCTCACCGCCGCCGATGTCGAGCGCCTGTGGTCGCCGCGCACGCGCGGCGTGCTGCTCGCCTCGCCGTCGAACCCCACCGGCACGTCGATCGAGCCCGACGAACTCAGGCGCATCGTGCAAACCGTACGCGCGCGCGGCGGCTTCACGATCGTCGACGAGATCTATCAGGGGCTTTCGTACGACGCGCCGCCCGTCTCCGCGCTTTCATTCGGTGACGACGTGGTGACCGTCAACAGCTTCTCAAAGTACTTCAACATGACCGGCTGGCGCCTGGGCTGGCTCGTGGTGCCCCCTTCGCTGGTAGGTGCATTCGAGAAGCTCGCGCAGAACCTGTTCATCTGCGCGTCGGCGCTCGCACAGCATGCCGCGCTTGCCTGCTTCGAGGCGGACACGCTCAAGATCTACGAAGCGCGCCGGCTCGAATTCAAGCGCCGCCGCGACTTCATCGTACCGGCGCTCGAGTCGCTCGGCTTCACGGTGCCCGTGGTACCCGACGGCGCATTCTACGTCTACGCCGACTGCTCGAATGTCACGCACCCCGCCGCCGGCGACAGCGACGCGCTCACCCGCGCGATGCTGCACGACGCGGGCACGGTGATGGTGCCCGGCATGGACTTTGGCGTCGCCGCGCCGCGCCAATATGTACGGCTCTCGTATGCCACGGCGTACGAGCGTCTGGAAGAAGCGGTCGGCCGGCTGCATACGTTCTTCGGCCGCTGATCCGCGCGGGTCGACAAACAGAAAAAGAAAAAGGCACCCGAGGGTGCCTTTTTTGTTACGTCTGATCTTTCAGCCCGGTACTCAGGCACCCAGTTCCGACGAACCGTGTTTCTGAGCCGTCGTGCTCGTGCTGGCGTCGTCCTGCTCGGAACCGCTGTTCGCCGACGACTTCTCGACCATCGCGTGGGCGTTGTCGAGCGTCACGTGCACGCGCTTCTCGCCGTTGATGCTCGCCACCTTCTGCGGCGCAGGCGTGCTGGCCGTGCTGGTGACGGGCGCCTGCGGCGCGTTGATCGGCACGTTGCGGCCGCGTGCGACGTCGCGCAGACGCCCGCGCTCGGCCATTACCTTGGCGCCGTAGCCGCCGTCGTCGGGTGAACTCGAACCAACGTAGAGGCGCAGGCCGCCCGGCAGCGAACCGCCGCGCGCGATGCAATCCTTGAGCACCAGCGCACCGACCTTGATGTTCGCGAGCGGATCGAGCGCCGCCCTTTGGCCGCCGAAATACTGGAACTTGTCCGAGTGCACCTTCGACATGACCTGCATGAGGCCCTGCGCACCCACACCGCTTTCGGCGTAGGGGTTAAAGCCCGATTCGATCGCCATCACGGCGAGCAGCAGCAGCGGATCAAGCCCCACTTCACGGCCGGTGTCGAACGCCGCCTTTACGAGTTCGCCAACCGGTTCCTGCGCTACGCGGTAGCGGCGCGCCAGATAGGTAGCGACGAGCGCCTGTTCGCGCGCCGAGACGAGTACGCGGTCGTCGCGTGCGTCGGGCGTGATGCGCTGGGGCGGAATCATGCGCGCGAGCGAACCGACATTGCTCGGCAGAGCACGCGGATCGAGGCCGTTGAGCGCCACGGCGTCGAGTGTGGCGATGCCGCCGTTCGACACGGCGGTCGCAACCTTCGCGACCGGGCCGTTGGAGCCCGCGGGCGCAACGCCCGTGGCGCCAACAGGGCCGGCGGCACCGTTAGCGGGCGCAAGCGCCGTGGGCAGCATCGCGCCGTCGGCGTTGTCGTCGTTGATCGCAGCGCCGCGGGGCGCGAACGAGGGCAGCGGGTTGCCTTGCAGCAGGCGCGCCGGACCGGCCTGCACCGCCGCGGAAACGAAGGGCATCACGCGAGCGGCCAGCGTGCCGCGCCACGTGGGCAGCAGCCAGACGGCAAGCGCGAACAGAACGGCACAGCCGCCAACAATGCTGAACAGGTGATGGCTAAGACGCGTGCCACGACGCAGCAGCGCACGCAGACCCAGAGCTACACGCTCGTCGGCGCGCCACCACGATAACCAGGTATTCATCTACAGATCTCCCCATGTTGCATGATCCGGCAAAGGAGTCGGCACAAGGCAGACGGCCAATCACAGGATCAAGACACCGCGCGCCCTGGCTGGTGCGGCAGCGGTGTCGGGAAAACGGCAAGTCGCCGTGAGTGGAACTCCTCCTGGACAACCAGGCACGCAATGTGCGCGCGCCGGGAGTTCTCACACGAAAAGCCAGCGCAAAGGGGCGCTGACAAGAACAACCAATCTAGACCGTATGCAAGCCGTGCAGGGGTTCGGCAAAACGGCGACGCGTTGCGTCTGAAGGGCCGGGAAGGTGGTTAAAAATTTCAAACCCTGCAACCAGTGTGGACGGATTCTAGCAGCCTGTTATAGATCGTCAATACTATAGATTGTCAAATCTATAACTAATTGTAATGATGAACACCGTTCAATCGGTCGGAAACCGCGCGCCAAGGGGGTCTGCGGCTTGTTATGCGGATTGGCTATCAGCGTGCGCCAACCAACACAGGTAAAATCGACAATCGTTACGCCGCGTTTCGCCCGGCTTCAAGCGCCGGCCGTGAACCGCAGCAATCCTGCAACCGCCGTGCAGCTGTCCGATCCAGCCCCTGTACTGGCTGCGCGAGCCGCGCCTGCCGGGTTGCCCAGCGAGTTGCCCACTGAGTTGTCCAAGACTGGCCCCCAATGAAATACAAAGACCTGCGCGACTTCGTTGGTCGCCTGGAGACGCTCGGCGAATTGCGCCGCGTTCCGCAAGCTGTCTCTCCGGTGCTGGAAATGACCGAGCTGTGCGACCGCGTCCTGCGCGCCGGCGGCCCGGCCCTACTCTTTGAGAACCGTTCGACGCACGCGTTCCCGGTGCTCGGCAATCTGTTCGGCACACCCCGGCGCGTCGCACTCGGCATGGGCATCGACGCGCCGGAGAGCGGCGGCGACGGCGCCGCGCTGGAGTCGCTGCGCGACGTGGGACGCCTGCTCTCGGCGCTCAAGGAGCCCGAACCGCCGCGCGGACTGAAGGACGCGGGCAAGCTCCTCACGCTCGCCAAGGCTGTCTGGGACATGGCGCCGAAGACCGTGAGCGCACCGCCCTGCCAGGAGATTGTCTGGGAAGGCGATGACGTCGATCTCGCGAAGCTGCCGATCCAGACCTGCTGGCCCGGCGACGCTGGCCCGCTCGTCACGTGGGGCCTGACTGTCACGCGCGGTCCCAACAAGACGCGCCAGAATCTCGGCATCTACCGCCAGCAGCTCGTTGGCCGCAACAAGCTCATCATGCGCTGGCTCGCGCACCGCGGCGGCGCGCTCGACTTCCGCGAGTTCGCGCTGAAGAACCCTGGCAAGCCGTATCCGGTGGCGGTCGTGCTCGGCGCCGACCCCGCCACGATCCTCGGCGCCGTCACGCCGGTGCCCGACACGCTGTCCGAATACCAGTTCGCGGGCCTGTTGCGTGGCGCCCGCACCGAGCTTGCGAAGTGCCTGACGCCCGGCGTCGACACGCTCCAGGTGCCCGCGCGCGCCGAGATCGTGCTCGAGGGCTTCATCTACCCGCAGGCGGGCGAGCCCGGCCCCGCACCGGCTGGCGCGCCGCCGCGCCCCGCCAAAGGCGCGAGCGCCTCGTACGAGCACGCGCTCGAAGGCCCTTACGGCGACCACACGGGCTACTACAACGAACAGGAGTGGTTCCCCGTCTTCACGGTCGAGCGCATCACCATGCGCCGCGACGCGATCTACCATTCGACGTACACGGGCAAGCCGCCCGACGAGCCCGCCGTGCTCGGCGTGGCGCTCAACGAAGTGTTCGTGCCGCTCTTGCAGAAGCAGTTTCCCGAGATCACCGACTTCTATCTGCCGCCTGAGGGGTGCAGCTACCGCATGGCGATCGTGCAGATAAAGAAGAGCTACCCCGGGCACGCCAAGCGCGTGATGTTCGGGGTATGGAGCTTCCTGCGCCAGTTCATGTATACAAAGTTCATCGTCGTAGTCGACGATGACGTGGACATCCGCGACTGGAAGGAAGTGATCTGGGCGATCACCACGCGCATCGATCCGGCGCGCGACACGGTCCTCGTCGAGAACACGCCGATCGACTATCTCGACTTCGCTTCTCCAGTGGCCGGTCTCGGCTCGAAGATGGGGCTGGACGCCACCAACAAGTGGCCCGGAGAAACGGACCGGGAATGGGGCCGCGCCATCGAGATGGATGCGGCCGTGAAGACGCGCGTCGACCGTCTCTACGACGAGCTCGGCCTTGGCCGCAGCTAGCGCGCCGCGCCTCGCGACCCGGCGTTACCGGGCGTTGATTGCCAGGCGTGAAGCCTCGAGCGCCACGCCGGCCGATTGATCCGCGACGCCTTTTTCGCGACGCCGCGCTTACCGCGTCGCGCCTCGTGCATGGCACGAGCCGCGGCGCCAGTGAACCTGAGGAGACTCGAAGATGAGCTTGTCCGCATCGGAGCGCCTGACGCAACTGAACGATCCCGCCCTCTTCAAGACCCGCGCATACATCGACGGCGAGTGGAGTGGCGGAGCGGCCACGTTCGCCGTGCTCGACCCCGCCGACAACAGCGAAATTGCGAGCCTGCCCGACTTTGGCGCCGATGAGGCGCATCGCGCCATCGCGGCCGCGAATGCCGCACTGCCGGCATGGCGCGCGAAGACCGGCAAGGAGCGTGCGGCCGTGCTGCGGCGCTGGTTCGACCTCGTGATCGAACACGCCGACGACCTCGCCGCGATCATGACCGCCGAGCAAGGCAAGCCGCTCGCCGAAGCGCGCGGCGAAGTGATCTACGGCGCGTCGTTCCTGGAGTGGTTTGCCGAAGAGGCCAAGCGCGTGAACGGCGACGTGCTCGCGAGCCCTGCCAGCGACCGCAAACTCGTCGTGCTCAAGCAGCCGATCGGCGTGTGCGCCTCGATCACCCCGTGGAATTTCCCGATCGCGATGATCACGCGCAAGGTCGCGCCAGCCGTCGCCGCGGGCTGCACGATCGTCGTGAAGCCCGCCGAGCAAACGCCGCTTTGCGCACTCGCGCTCGCCGAACTGGCGCAGCGCGCGGGGGTGCCCAAGGGCGTGTTCAACGTGGTCACCGCCGACTCGGCGAACTCCATCGAGATCGGCAAAGCGCTGTGCGAAAGCGATATCGTGCGCCACCTCTCGTTCACCGGATCGACGCCGGTGGGCCGCATCCTGATGGAACAGTGTGCGCCGACGGTCAAGAGAATCGCCCTCGAGTTGGGCGGCCACGCCCCCTTCATCGTGTTCGACGACGCCGATCTCGACGCCGCCGTGGAAGGTGCAATGATCTCGAAGTACCGCAACGCGGGCCAGACCTGTGTCTGCACGAACCGCTTCTATGTGCACGACAAGGTGTACGACGCCTTCGTCGAGAAGCTCGCCGCCGCCTCACGCAAGATCACGGTGGGCAACGGCTTCGAGAATGGCGTGAACCAGGGGCCGCTGATCGACGACGCGGCCGTCGCCAAGGTCGTGCAGCACATCAGCGACGCAACCGCCCAGGGCGCGAGGCTCGTGGCGGGCGGCAAGGTCAGCTCGGGGCGCTATGTCGAGCCCACCGTGCTTGCCGACGTCACGCGCGACATGCTGATCGCGCGCGAGGAAACCTTCGGCCCGGTTGCGGCGGTCTTCCGCTTCAGCGACGAAGCCGAAGTCATCGGCCTCGCCAACGACACCGAATTCGGCCTCGCCTCCTACTTCTATAGCCGCGACATCGGCCGCGTCTGGCGCGTGGCAGAAGCGCTCGAGTACGGCATGGTCGGGATCAACACCGGACTTATTTCGAACGAGGTCGCGCCGTTTGGCGGCGTGAAGCAGTCGGGCCTCGGGCGCGAGGGGTCGAAGTACGGCATCGACGAATATGTCGAGCTGAAGTATCTGTGCATCGGCGTTTGAAGCTCGTTTGAGCCGCGACGCCCGCTTGCCTCCGATGCGGGCGCGTGCGGCACGCAGTCCCATACCAACAAGAAATCGTTTTCATGTCTCACGTTTCCCTGCTTTCCGACGGCTTTTTTCTGTCGCTTTCGCTTTGCCTCGACATCGGTCTCGTCAACGTCGCCATCATCTCGCTCACGCTCACGCACGGCTTCCGTTCGGGCTTCTGGCTGGGGCTCGGCTCGTGTCTCGGCGACCTCATCTATGCAGCGCTCGCGCTTGCGGGCATGGCCGCGCTGCTGCAGTTTTCGGCCGTGCGCTGGATCGTGTGGATCGGCGGCGCCGCCCTGCTGCTCATGCTCACGTGGAAGATGGCGCGCGAGGCGCTCAATCCGGCGTCGGCGCCGCCCGTGGAAGGCGAACCCGACAACGCCGCGCCGCTGCCCAACCCATGGCGCAGCTTCGGGCGCGGCGTGCTGCTCGCACTGTCGTCGCCGAGCGCCATTCTCTGGTTTGCCGCTGTCGGCGGCGCCCTTATCGCCAAGTCGGGGGCGACGAGCGCCGGCGCTGCCTCACTCTTTCTGCTGGGCTTTTTTGCGGGCGGGCTCGGCTGGACCTTGTTCCTTTGCGGACTGGCCAGTCACGGCCGCAAACGGGCCGGCACCGGCCTGCTGCGCGCCTGTCACGTGCTTTCGGCGCTGCTGTTCGCGTACTTCTCGTACAGCGTGATCGTGCACGGCTATCGCGACCTGATCCTGCAGGGCGCGGGCGCGACGTAATCCGCGTCACGCGCGCCGTGCAGGCGGCGAACGCGAACGCCAAAAAACAAACAGCGCAACGCGGCGTGAGCCGGCGTTGCGCTGTTCGTCAAACTTGCGGCCGGGCGGCGTGCCCCGCCCGTCACGCTCAACGACGGTAGTAGCCGCCGTGGCCGTAGTACCCATGGCCGTAATAGCCGCCGCCGCGGTAGTAGCCGTGATGCCAGTACGGACGGCCGTAGTAGCCGCCCACGACGACAGCAGGCGGCGGAGCGTACACCACCGGCGGCGGCGCATAGACCACGGGCGGGGGCGGCGGTGCGTAGACCGGCGCAGCATAGACGGGATAAACCGGGGCCACCGGAATGCCAATGCCGATACCCACCGAGACGTGCGCCTGGGCCGCGCTGACGAACCCCACACCCAGCGCGGCGGCAACGATGAACGATACGGTCTTTTTCACTTCTCTTCTCCTGGCGGCCGCCAGCGGCGACGCGCATATTACGGGCACTGCCCACGCATTCAATGTATCGAAAACGGCGGCCGGCATTGGTAGCCATTTGTTTCGAATTGCAATGCTACTTGGGGGGCGCTTAATCGCGCGTCAAGCCCAGTGGGCGCGGCTGCCGCGAAAAATCGCCGCACATGCGCCCGATCACGACGCCATTCGTTACAAAAACGAGGGCGCTGTCATTGTTACCTGCGAGAGGGCGTCGGGAGGCGAGTCTCCCGGTAATGTTTGATTACAAATTGGTTGGGCTGCCGACCTTCGAACTGCAGCCGCCTGCGCGCGGCGAGACTGTAAACGACGATGCCCGGTTCTGGAACCGGGCATCTCGTCCGACTTGCCGACGGCGCACACATCGCCGCCGCACTGGAACACACTCTCCGCTATCCGACCTTCACGTAGGTGAACTCGCGCGTGACGTTCGGTGGCACATAGGCGCCGCTGATGCGAACGCGCGGCGTCAGGCGCTTCTTCTGATCCCACCAGCGGCGACGCTGAAATGGCGTGAGAAACCGCAGATGCTTTCGGTAAGCGAAGATGCTCATGGTGGACTCCCCGAATCGGACTACCGACAGGAACAAACCCAATTGCACGACTGCAACAACGAAACCGAAACGATAAAAAGTATTGTGCTTAGATTCCGCGACAACAATGGCAGTGTTGCGAGATAGCCTCACGGGCGCCGTATACGCGCCGCGCACTGTTCGTTGCGGCTTCCCCGTGCTGGGCTCGGGTGCTGCGCACAGGCGCGCCCGCCAGCCATCAGCAGAAACCGTGCCGCGTGAAGCGACCAGTAGTGACGTCGCGCCCGTCAGTGTCATTTGTAGTCGCTCGGTCGGCACGTGCTCGGTACGAAAGCGAACATTTCTCGCACCGCGCGGCTGCGGCGCAACACTCGGGTCGTAAGGCCCTTGTCTGACGTGGTCTGTCGGAAACACTGTATCTGTTCGTAGAAAAGCCTGCTGCGAGTGCAGCCATTCTGTGCGGCGCGCACGCCGGAAACCGTACCTGCAGCTGCGCGCCAAACCTGTGCGGCTGGATCGTTCGCCCATACTGGCGAGGCGTGAGCCGTGGTAATGTGGCGACGGCGCGCGCATCGCAACCGCACGCAACGCGCGCCTTTGGGACTCACCGACGAGAACGCACAATGATCAAGGTCAGCATCCTCTATCCGTATCGCGAGAACGGGCGTTTCGACACCGGGTACTACTGCACGCACCACATGCCGCTCGCGGCGAAGCTCTTTGGCGAATCGCTCAAGGGCTGGTCGGTCGACATCGGCATCAATGCGGGGCCGCCGGGCACGCCGCCGCCGTACGTCGCGGCTGGACACTTTCTGTTCGAGACGATGGACGCGTTCTACGCGGCATTTCAGCCGAATGCCGACACCCTCCTCGACGACATTCCCAACTACACCGACGGCGGAAATGGCACCATTCTGATCAGCGAGGTCAAGGTGTCCGTCTGACGTGCTCCGCTCGGCCTGCTGGGACGAGCGGACTTCGACTAGACCTTTCATCGGCCGCCACACGCCAGGTGCGCCGCCACCCAACACAAGAAGGAAACAACACCGATGTTCGGCGATATCGCCCGCTTTCTGCTCAATACGGTCTTCACGCTGTTCGGCGCCGCCCTGCTGCTGCGCGCCTGGCTCCAGTACGTGCGTGTGCCGCCGTACAACCCCGTGACCCACGCGATCCAGCAGGTCACCAACTGGCTGGTGCTGCCGCTGCGGCACGTGATCCCCGGCGTGCGCGGCATCGACTGGGCAAGCGTGGTCGCCGCGCTGATCTCGGCCATTGCCTACGTGCTGCTCATGGTCTGGATCGCGGGCGTGGACCCGCTAGCTCTGTTGCCGACGCTTCTCATCGTTGCCGTGCTCACGCTGGTGAAGTGGGCGCTGAACCTGCTGATCTGGCTGACGATCCTGATGGCGCTGCTCTCGTGGCTCAATCCGCGCTCGGCGGCGATGCCGGTGCTGTTCCAGCTGACGGCGCCGTTCCTCAACCCGCTGCGCCGTATCCTGCCGAACCTGGGCGGCCTCGACCTCTCGCCGATTCTGCTCTTCGTGATCGTGCAGGTGCTGCTGATGGTGGTCACGCGCGCAGCTGTTTCGCTCACGCTGTTTGGTATCTGAGCGGCGTCCGGGGACGTATCCACGCACACGCCAGTGCACCGGCGGCGCGCCCAGCGCGCCGCGTCGTTTGACCGCAGCGTTGCGCAAAGCGGCCAAAACCGCGTAAAATGGCGCGCTCTGCGGGCGTCGTATAATGGCCATTACCTCAGCTTCCCAAGCTGATGACGTGGGTTCGATTCCCATCGCCCGCTCCACGTCGGCTTGCCGACCTCTCTTCGAGGCCAGGGCTTTCGAACTGCGCCCCTCCCGGGACGCCTTGCCCGCCCGACCGGCACATGCCGGGCACGACCTGAATTCCTCCGTTGCACTATGCACTTTGGCGCTCCTCGGGTCCTCCCGCACGCGCCGCGAGCAGGTCAGCCGCCACGCATTTCGCTCGACTGCCGCATAACGACTCGCTGCGCGCCCTATGGCGCATCAGTCCTCCGATGGATCAATTTTTCATGTCCCGGCCGAGCGCGATCGCCCTGATCGTGCGCTCGCGCCAATCCCTTCTCGCCGACGCCGACGAACGCCCATTAGCCGAAGCCGAGCGCCTGCGCGCCACCGCCGCCGACCTCATGCGCCTCCTGTTCGACGTGCGCGCCGGGCGTGTGAATGCGTTCGAGCTGAACGAACCCACGCGCATGCGGGTCGTCGTTTCGGCCGCTTGAGGTGCCGCTGCGAGGAGCAGCCACCCCGCCGCCGCCCGCCAGCCGCCGGACCCGTGCGAGCGCGCTGATATAATGCGCGACGGCTTTGGAGCCGCTGCGCTTCAAGTGCGCCGCGCCCGCCCCGCCGGGCCGATGGCCGCCGCCGGTTCTGGCGAACGCAAAAGCGGCCCACAAGGCATCAGGCCACACCGTAGCGCCTCGCGCCGGGCGGTATGCTGCCCTGAATAGCCCGCGAAATGGCCAGCACCAAGCCTGCCCCGATTATCGACAGCCGCGAAATCCGCCGCTCTCACACCCACCCGCGAAGATGAATCACGAACCCAACGACGCCGCCCGTCCCGACAGCACATCGTCAGACGCACAAGACGCCGCCTCCGACACGAACGAGCAATCCGGGTCGCCCGCCGGCGACGCGCTGCACCACCGCCGCATCCGCAGCTTCGTGACTCGCGCCGGCCGCGTCTCGACCGGCCAGCGTCGTGCGATGGACGAACTCGGCCCGCGCTTCGTCGTGCCCTACGCGCCGGAAGCCGCCGACTGGGACGCCGTGTTCGAGCGGCACGCGCCGCACATCCTGGAGATCGGCTTCGGGATGGGCGCGAGCACGGCGGAAATCGCCGCATTGCGCCCGGAGGACGACTTCCTCGGCGTCGAAGTCCATGAACCTGGCGTGGGAGCGTTGCTGAAGCTGATCGGCGAGCAGAATCTGGAGAACATCCGCATCATCCAGCACGACGCCGTGGAAGTGCTCGAGCACATGATCGCGCCGGCGAGCCTCGACGGCGTGCACATCTTCTTCCCCGATCCGTGGCACAAGGCGCGCCACCACAAGCGCCGCCTGATTCAGCCGAAGTTCGTCGCGCACCTCGTCTCGCGCATGAAGCCGGGTGCGTACCTGCATTGCGCAACCGACTGGCAGAACTACGCCGAGCAGATGCTCGAAGTACTCAGCGCGGAACCCGCTCTCGAGAACACGGCCGCCGACTACGCGCCGCGCCCCGACTACCGACCGGTGACGAAGTTCGAACGCCGCGGTCTGCGGCTCGGCCACGGCGTGTGGGATCTCGTGTTCCGCCGCCGCGCGGACTGAAACCAGGAACCCTGCAGTAAAACGACGGGCGCCGCGATATCACGCGGCGCCCGTTGTGTTTTTAGTCGTCCCAGCCGAGGCCGCCGCCATAGCCGAACAGCAGGATCACAAGACCGAAAGCGATGCGGTACCAGGCGAAAGCGGTGAAGTCGTGCGACGCGACGAAGCGCAGCAGCCAGCGCACACATGCGAACGCACTCACGAATGCGGCGACGAAGCCAACGCCGAAGAGCCCGAGCCAGTCCGCGGAAAGCTCGTGCCAGCTCTTGTATAGCTCATACACGGTTGCGCCAAAGATCACGGGAATCGCAAGGAAGAACGAGAACTCGGTCGCGACGCGCCGCTCGAGGCCGAACAGCATCGCGCCGATGATGGTCGAGCCCGAGCGCGACATGCCCGGAATCAGCGCGAAACATTGCGCGCAACCCACCTTGAACGCGTCGAGCGGCGTGATCTCGTCAATCGAGTTCACGCGCGCGCTGTGTTGCGCCGCGACCGGCAGTCCCTTCGGACCGCGCAGGCGATTTTCGACCCACAGGATGACAAGGCCGCCGCCCACGAGCGCGAACGCGACGGGCACCGGCGCAAAGAGAACCGACTTGATCGCCTTCTCGAACATCAGACCGAGCACGACTGCCGGAATGGTGGCGACGATCACGTTGAGCGTGAAGCGCCGCGCATCGGGCCGCGAAGGCAGCCCTACGACAACCTCGCCGATCTTGCGCCGGAACTCCCAGCATACGGCGAGGATCGCGCCGAACTGGATCACCACGTAGAAGGTCTTCGCATAGTCGCCTTCGAAGTTGAGCAAGCTGCCGACGACAATAAGATGCCCGGTACTCGAAACGGGCAGAAATTCCGTCAGCCCCTCGACGATGCCAAGAATCAACGCCTTGCAGGTCAAAATCCAGTCCATCCCTTTTATCCCTCTTTTTGAGCGTCGGGACGGCGCACGCCGCGCCACGCGACCGACGACGGCCGCGTGTGCCCGTGTTCCGTCTGCTTACTTCTCGACGATCTGCACGCGTATGCCGTTTGTAAGGATGGTGATTGTACCGGGTTCGTAGTTGACGCCGGCAAACTGGAGCTGGTCGGGCTTGAACGTGTAGACCGGATAGTTGTTGAGCAACTGCGTGGCGACGAGCGCGGCGACCGCGCTCACCTGCGACGCGTAGGCAGCGGCGTTGCCTGTCATGTCGACGCCATCGACCGAAGGCGAGCGCAGCACCACGGCGCGGCTCGCGCTGTCGTAGGCGAGTTCGCTCGACACCGTGAACGCGCCGCTCACGGGCTGCTGCATCAACGGGCTTTCGAGATGGGCATCGAGCCGCACGGCCACGCGGTTGCGATCGGGCTGCAGCGTGACCACGGGGTTCGTGAGCGAGACATCGAAAATCTGCTGCATCGAGCGGTGATAAGGAAACTTGCGCTGCACCGCGTCCTGCACCTGCTGTTGCGAAAACGTGTAGTGATCGGGAATGAACGGGAAAATCCCCGTCGCACACGCGCCGAGCGACATCGCCGTTCCCGCCGCAGCGCAGGCTGTGAACAGGAAGGCGCGCCGGGAAACGCGCGTTGCGGTGTGGACCATGCGAAATCTCCTTGTTTGGCCGGGTTTGATGCGCCGTCATTCTGGCGCATCACGGCTGGCCGCCGCAGTTTGCGCCGGTTCAGCGCGTGGCCGGCGTCTGCGATTGCGGTTGGGTTTGCGCCTCGAGACGCGTGAGCCAGACGATGGCCTCCTCGCGCGATGCTCCGCACATCTCGGGCTGCGGCTGCAGGCCCGAGCAGCATGCCGGGCGCAATGGCGAGCCGAAGATCATGCAGCGCAGGTCGGCGCCGAGTTGAACGCAGCGCACGCCGGCCGGCTTGCCTGCGGGCATGCCCGGAATCGGGCTCGTAATGGACGGCGCGATGCAGCACGCGCCGCAACCGGGGCGGCATGCATGCACTGAGACATCAGCGGAAAAAACGGTACTCACTTCGGCTTCCTGGAACTCTGACAAATTGTTTCCGAGGCGCTGGAGACTACGACACCATGCCGCGACGGACCAGACGCATTGTGCCATCGCCCGCATGCGACCTTTTTACACAATCGCTTCTTCCTACCCGCTCGTACACTTTGTCAATCTGGCGCTGTAGGACAAAGGACAGGCCACCTGTGCGCGGCGTTCCGCGGCGCCGGACGCTGCCCACCCGTGCGCCGCCCTTCCAAGTGAGCTTTGCATGAGCGACGCAGACCTGCTCTTTCGCCCCGACCTGCTTGCCAAATACGGCGCCAACGGCCCACGCTACACGTCCTACCCCACCGCCCTGCAGTTCCGCGACGACTTCGATCCCGCCGACTACCGCCGTGCGGCTGCCGATCCGGGCGCAAGCGATACCGACCTCTCGCTGTACTTCCACGTCCCGTTTTGCGACACCGTCTGCTTCTATTGCGGTTGCAACAAGGTCATCACGAAGAACCGCGGCCGCGCGAAACCGTATCTCGCGCAGATGATCCGCGAGCTGGAGCTGCAGGCCGCCCTCTTCGACACGAAGCGCCCGGTTTCGCAGCTGCATTGGGGCGGCGGCACGCCCACCTTCCTCTCGCTGGACGAAATGAGCGCGCTCATGGCCGCCACGCGCGAGCACTTCGCACTGCAGCCCGACGACGCGGGCGAATACTCGATCGAGATCGACCCACGCGAAGCCACGGCGCAGACCATTGCGCATCTGCGTTCGCTCGGCTTCAACCGGCTGAGCCTCGGTGTTCAGGACTTCGATCCGGTTGTGCAGAAGGCGGTCAACCGCATTCAGCCGCTCGAGCTGACGGTCGACGTCATGAACGCCGCGCGCGCGAACGGGTTCGAATCGATCAGCGTCGATCTGATCTACGGCCTGCCGCACCAGAACGTCAAAACATTCGGCCGCACGCTCGAGACGATGCTGCTGCTCGCGCCCGATCGCATCTCGGTGTTCGGCTACGCGCACATGCCGCATTTGTTCAAGATGCAGCGTCAGATGGATGAAGCCACCTTGCCCTCGCCCGCCGAGCGCATGGCGTTGTTGAGGCTCGTGATCGAGCAGCTCACCGAGGCAGGCTACGTCTACATCGGCATGGATCATTTTGCGCTGCCCACCGACGAGCTCGCGCGCGCCCAGGCGCAACGCACGCTGCATCGCAATTTCCAGGGTTACAGCACGCGCGCCGACTGCGACCTGATCGGCTTTGGCGCTTCGGCGATCGGCAAGGTTGGCGACGTCTACGCGCAGAACGCGAAGGACCTGATCGGCTATGGCGCGGCCATCGACGCGGGCAAGCTCGCGACTGCGAAAGGCGTGCGCCTCACTGCCGACGACCGTCTGCGCCGCGACATCATTACGGAACTCATGTGCAATCTCGAACTGCGCTACGACGAGTTCGAGGCTGCCTACGGTGTACGGTTTCCGACGACCTTTGCGACCGAGCTCGAACGGCTGCGCGAGTTCGAGCGCGACGGTCTCGTCGCGCGCAGCGCCAACCGGCTCGAGGTACTGCCCGCTGGGCGCATGCTCGTGCGCAATATTGCGATGGTGTTCGACCGCTATCTTGGCGCACAACAGCCCGAACGGTTCTCGCGGACGATTTGAGGGCTTGCGGCCGCCGTGTAGTTGCCCGGGCGGACAATTTGCGTCATAATCTAAGGCTACTTCGAGCGCATGCACGTGTGCGCTCGGTTGCTCGCAGCACGCAAGCACACGCCTCGGTGGTGAAATTGGTAGACGCGCCGGACTCAAAATCCGGTTCCGAAAGGAGTGCCGGTTCGATTCCGGCCCGAGGCACCAGAATACTTTCCGGCAGGTTTCAGCACTTGCCGCCGGAATCCAGAAACCCGCGAAAGCTCACGGCTTCGCGGGTTTTTTCTTGCCCGCTCGAATACGACACGCCTGTTATTGGACGAAGATCAAGCGTCTCGCAGATGCCGCGTGTCTCGCCGCACCCCGCTGCTATCGTTATCGGTGTTATTGATATAGCACGCCGGGAGCGCACGATGGACCGCATTTTCATGACACGAGAGGAAGCCATACGCATCCTCATCGAGGCCCACGAGTCCGTCTCTGGACGCACCGCAGCGACGCTGATCAAATCGGGCAACGACCGATCCGCCAGGCTCGAAGTGCTGGACCGGTTGCTGCTCGACGTGCGCGCTGGCCGGGTCGATGAATTTATCACCCACCCCGAGGACAGCACCTGCGTCTCGATCACTGACTGACGCAGGTCTGCCGCACGAGCCTCAGCGCAAATTCGTCTGCGCCAGCTCCACCACCTCGTCTCCGCGCCCGCTCAGCACCGCGCGCAGCATGTAGAGACTGAACCCCTTCGCCTGCGCCCACTGCAGCTTCGGCGGCATGGCCAGTTCATGCTTCGTCGTCACCACGTCGACGAGCGCCGGTCCTGCGTGCGAGAAGGCCGCGCGCAACGCCTCATCGAGCGCTTCGGACGTCTCCACGCGCACACTGAAGAGCCCCGCGCCTTTCGCAATATCCGCAAAGTTGGTCGCGACCAGATCGGTGCCCGTCTCCACGTAGCCGCCAGCCTTCATCTCCATGGCGACGAAACCGAGCGAGCCATTATTCAGGACAACGATCTTGATCGGCAAATCGAGCTGGCGCGCCGTGAGAATGTCGCCGAGCAGCATCGAAAGACCGCCGTCGCCGGAGAGCGAGACCACCTGGCGTCCGGCGTGCGCCGCCTGCGCGCCGAGCGCCTGCGGCATGGCGTTCGCCATCGAGCCGTGGTTGAACGAGCCATGCAAACGGCGCCGGCCGTTCATCGTCAGGTAGCGCGCGGCCCAGAGCGTGGGCGTGCCAACATCGACCGCGAAGATCGCATCGTCCTCGGCGAGCGCATCGAGCCGCGACACCACGTACTGCGGATGCAGCGGCTTGCCCGCGGCAGCCGGGCGCGCGAGTTCGTCGAGCCCCTTGCGCGCGCTCGCGTAGTGCTCGCGCGCGCGATCGATAAAGCGCCGGTCGGTCTTGCGCGTGAGCTTCGGCGTGAGCGCGCGCAGCGTTTCGCGCACGTCGCCGACGAGTCCGAGTGTGAGCGGCGCGCGCTTGCCGAGCGCGGCCGCGTCGCGGTCGATCTGCACGATGTTCGCGTGCTGCGGATAGAAGTTGCGATACGGGAAGTCGGTGCCGAGCATGACGAGCGTGTCGCACGAAATCATCGCGTGGTAGCCCGAGCTGAAGCCGATCAGCCCGGTCATCCCCACATCGTATGGGTTATCCCATTCGACATACTGCTTGCCGCGCAGCGCATGCACCGTCGGTGCGCCGAGCGCGTCTGCGAAGGCCACCACTTCGTCGTGTGATCCCTTGCAGCCGCTTCCGCATAGCAGCGTCACCGCTTCGGAGCGATTGAGCAATTCGGCGAGCCGGTCGATATCCGCCGACGAAGGCAAGGTCGCCGGACGCGCCGCCTGGGCCCACGCCGGCTCCTCGTCGGACGCATCCAGAAGCGCCACGTCGCCGGGCAGCACGATCACGGCGACGCCCTTCTGGTCGATCGCCGTGCGCAGCGCGGTGTCGAGCACGCGCGGGAACTGCGATGCGTTCGTCACGAGTTCCACGTAATGGCTGCACTCGCGGAAGAGTTCGGTCGGGTGCGTTTCCTGGAAATAGCCGAGGCCGATTTCCGTCGACGGAATGTGCGCCGCAATCGCGAGCACCGGCGAACGGTTGCGATGGCAGTCATAAAGACCGTTGATGAGATGCAGGTTGCCGGGCCCGCAACTGCCCGCGCACACGGCGAGCCGGCCGGTTGCCGCGGCCTCGGCGCCCGCCGCGAAAGCAGCGACTTCTTCGTGCCGCGTATGCATCCAGCGGATCGTGCCTAGCTTGCGCAGACTCGCCGACAACCCGTTCAGGCTGTCGCCCGTCACGCCCCAGATGCGCTCGACGCCAACCGCCTCGAGCGTTTTTGCCAGATGATCCGCTATCGTCTTCGCCATGGTGTTCTCCACGTGAGCCGTAACGCGCAGCGCGCGCACCGAGGCCGGGCGCTGCACGAGAAGATACTTGGGGGGTCAAATACGTAGGCGTCCAGGCCCGGCAACCGGGCCGGGCCTGCCAATACCTCGCGCTACGTTACGCCATCCGCCCGAAATACGTGGTCAAGCCGTGCGCGGCAAATTGGCAGGGCGTGCCTGGATCGCGCGGGGGCGCGCTGCACGTCGCGACGGATAAAATACCCCGCTCTACGCTGTTCGCCGTCCGTCATGAATCTCGAAAGCATTCTCTTCACCCAAGGTTTCGGCTCACGCCGCCAATGCCGCACGCTCATCGCCGACGCGCGGGTCGCCGTCGCGGGCGAGCCGTGCACCAACCCGCTCGCCACGTTCGACACGGCGGGCCTCGTCTTCAGCGTGGACGGCACGCCGTGGCCGTTTCACGAGCTCGCGTACATCGCGCTCAACAAGCCCGCGGGCTATGAGTGCTCGCGCGATCCGCAGCATCACCTGAGCGTGTTTCATCTGCTGCCGCCACAGTTCGCCGAGCGCAACGTGCAATGCGTCGGCCGCCTCGATCAAGATACGACCGGCCTCCTGCTGCTTTCCGACGATGGCCAGTTCGTGCACGCCTTCACGTCACCCAAGCGCAAGGTGCCGAAGCTCTACGTGGCGACGACACGCCACCCGCTCGACGAAACCCAACTGCACGCCCTGCGCGAAGGCGTGCTGCTGCACGGCGAGCGCCAGCCGAGCGCCGCCGTCGCGGCCAGCGCACGGGCGGACCACGAGCTGGAGCTAACCGTGCTCGAAGGCAAATATCACCAGGTCAAACGGATGGTGGCGGCGGCCGGCAACCGCGTCGAGGCGTTGCACCGCGAGCGCATCGGCGGCTTTTCCCTGCCCGCTGGACTGGCTCCCGGCGCCTGGCAATGGCTCGACGACGACGCGCTCGACGCGTTGCGCAACAAGGGGTAAACCACCACCGGGCGGCGCGAACGCCCGCCGCTCAGTGTGCTGACGCACCGATGCTTGCAAACTGGCACCGTTATCGCCGCGCCGCAGCATGTCCTTGCCGAGCTTCCGCCCTATACTCGTTTGTAGAACGATTACAAGTTGCAAGGAGGGGCATCATGATCATCAACGGCTCATTCGAAATCTCACTCGTGTTGATGGCCTTCATGGCGCTTGGGGCGGTTCTGATTGGGGGCCTGCTCGCGTCGATGCATATGCGACATCAGTACCATCCGAACCTCATCGGGGCGCTTATCGGAGCGCTAATGTGCTTCCTCCTGCTCGAAGCGCTGCCGGCCATCACGTGAACGGCACGCTTTGCGCCGCGCCGCCCGCCCGAAGTCACGGGTGCGGCGGCAGCGTGCGCAAGAAAGCATCGACATCCGGATAACGCAAACGCACGCCCAGTTCGCGCTTCAGACGCGTATTGGCGAGCCGGCGCGACTCGCGCATGAACGACAGCAAGACGGGCTCGAGTTCGCGCTCGGCCTGCGCGCGACTCACGCGTGGTGCGCGCGCAAGGCCGAAGGCATCGGCTACGCGGTCGAAATACTCGCCCATCTTCAGTTCGCTGTCGTCCGTCGCGTGGATCGTGCGCCCCGGGCGGCCATGTGTCGCGAGGCGCAGGAGAATCGCCGCAAGATCGTCCGCGTGGATGTGGCTCGTGTAGACGTCGTCGCTCGCGACGAGCGCCGGCGTGCGCTTCGCGAGGCGTGCGAGCGGGAGGCGGTTCGCTGCGTAAATGCCGGGAATGCGCGCGATCGTGGCGCTCAGCGCGCCGCCGCGCGCCGTTGCGCGCCGCAGTTGCCGTTCGGCCGATACCCGGCGTTTGGCGCGGGCGTTAGCTGGCTGCACCGTGCGAGTTTCGTCGATGCGCGCGCCACCGCAATCGCCGTACACGCCCGTCGTGCTTGCGTATACGAGCTTCGTGCGTTCGAGGCGCTGGCGCCGGGGGCGAGAAAACCGCCGGATGCGCTCGGGTACAATAACGGATGCTCCCGCGCCTGTGGCGGGGTCGAAAGCGCTGCGGCGCATGCGGCCCACGAGAGCACGTAATGGGGGCCGCAATGCGCGCGGCGCCACACCCGCCAGCACAGGCCGCGCCCTCGCACGGCGGCGCGCCGCGAGTGCTGCGAGCAGGCGGCGCGTGCGCAGGTCGTCGTCGCCGGTTTTTTGCGGCGGCGCCAGGTGCAGGACGGTGCCAGCCAGGCCCGCGATCCGCGTGAGGCTCGTGCGGAAATCGAGGTCGCCGCGCACCGGCGTTGCGCCCGCGGCCCGTACCGCGTCTGCGCGCTCGGATCGGCGCGTGAGCGCAAAAACGCGCGCGCGGTCTGGCCGCTCGCGCAACTGGGTGACGCAGCGCAGGCCGACGTCGCCGCAACCGACAATCAGGATGCGCGCACGGCGCAAGGTTCGTGTGGCAATCATGGTGGAACCATTTTAGCGGCCCGGGCCTCGCGGCGAAGGCCGGCAAGCAAACGCGGACACTAGCCGGAAAAGTCCGGAACTGGCCCGCACCCGGAATCAACCCTCGGATACAGACTTACGCTTCCCTGAATATGGCTTTCAACGTAACGCTCAAGCAAAGCGGCCGGCAATTCCAGGTCGAGCCCGACGAACCCATTCTCAACGCGGCCCTGCGCCAGGGCATCGGCCTGCCGTATGGCTGCAAGAACGGCGCGTGCGGCTCGTGCAAGGGCACGGTCTGCCACGGCGAAGTGGAGCAGCGCGCTCACGCGGCTTCGGCGCTGTCCAATGACGAAAGGACGCGCGGCATGGCTCTCTTCTGCTGTGCGACGGCGCAAACCGACCTCGAAATCGATATCCGCGAAGTGGCGGGCGTGGGCGACGTGCAGGTGCGCAAGCTGCCTACCCGCATCGCCGCCATCGAACGCAAGGCCGACGACGTCGTCGTCCTCAAGCTGCAGCTGCCCGCCAACGAGCGTCTGCAGTATCTCGCCGGCCAGTACCTCGAATTCATCCTCAAGGACGGCACGCGCCGCAGCTACTCCATGGCGAGCGCGCCGCACGAGGAAGGCCCGATCGAGCTGCACATCCGCCACATGCCCGGCGGCAAGTTCACCGACCACGTTTTCTCGCAGATGAAGGAGCGCGACATCCTGCGCTTCGAAGCACCGCTCGGCACCTTCTTCCTGCGCGAAGAGTCCGACAAGCCCATCGTGCTGCTCGCTTCGGGCACCGGCTTCGCGCCGCTCAAGGCGATTGTCGAGCACGCGGTCCACAAGAACCTGAACCGCCCGATGACGCTCTACTGGGGCGCGCGCCAGAAGAAGGACCTGTACCTGATGGATCTCGCCGGTCAATGGGCGAAGGACATCCCGAACTTCCGCTTCGTGCCGGTGCTCTCCGAGCCCGCCGCCGACGACAACTGGACCGGCCGCACGGGCTTCGTGCACCGCGCCGTGATCGAGGATCTGCCGGACCTTTCGGGCTATCAGGTCTATGCGTGCGGCGCACCGGTGATGGTCGAGTCGGCGCAGCGCGACTTTACGCAACATCACGGTCTGCCCGAAGACGAGTTCTACGCGGACTCGTTCACGAGCGCCGCAGACCTCGCGAACGCCGTCTGAGCGTTGTTGGGGCGGGTCGTTGCGTGCACAATGCAATGACCCGTATCGACCGGCAAAGCTGGCCGTCACGAAAAATTCTTCGGCCGATTGGACAAA
The DNA here is from genome assembly GCF_905220185.1 of Paraburkholderia sp. J11-2. Taxonomy (NCBI): domain Bacteria; kingdom Pseudomonadati; phylum Pseudomonadota; class Betaproteobacteria; order Burkholderiales; family Burkholderiaceae; genus Paraburkholderia; species Paraburkholderia sp. J11-2. Next base: position 166,019 of record NZ_CAJMYY010000016.1, read on the forward strand.
ATCGGCACATTGACGGTTTACATCGCCGTTCGGCTTGTCGTATTCTTGCGCCCATGAACTGCATCCTGTCCGCCCTCCGACGTCGCCGCTCGCCCCATCTTTAGGGCCTGGCTACTCGCGGACGCGCGTTGCACTTCGCAACGCACAGCAAGTTCGAATCACGAAAGCCACGGCCAGTCCGTGGCTTTTTGTTTTTCCGCCGTATCGTTTGCAACCCCGTTTGCAACCCCGTTCTCAACCCTTTAGCAGCCCCAACGCGGAGCCCGTTGCCATGAATTATTCCGAGTACCCGATCGAGTCGCTGATGTACATCACCAACCGGCCCGAAATCGTTTTCACGCATGGCAAGGGGTCGTGGCTCTACGACAACGAAGGCAAGCGATACCTGGACTTCATCCAGGGCTGGGCCGTCAACAGCCTCGGGCACTGCAACGAAGGCATGATCGAGGCGCTGGAAAAGCAGTCGCGCCTGCTCATCAACCCGTCGCCAGCCTTCTACAACGAGCCGATGGCGAAGCTCGCGGGCCTGCTCACCGAGCACAGCTGCTTCGACAAGGTGTTCTTCGCCAACAGCGGCGCCGAAGCCAACGAAGGCGCGATCAAGCTTGCGCGCAAGTGGGGCAAGAAGCATCGCGACGGCGCCTACGAGATCATCACGTTCGACCACAGCTTCCACGGCCGCACGATCGCGACGATGTCGGCGAGCGGCAAGCCGGGCTGGGACACGATCTACGCGCCGCAAGTGCCGGGCTTCCCGAAGGCGGACCTGAACGATATCGCCTCGGTTGAAAAGCTCATCAACGCGAAGACCGTCGCCGTGATGCTCGAGCCGATCCAGGGCGAAGGCGGCGTCATTCCCGCCACGCGCGAATTCATGCAGCAACTGCGCGCGCTCACGAAAAAGCACGGCATCCTGCTGATCGTCGACGAAGTGCAAAGCGGCTGCGGTCGTGCCGGCACCCTCTTCGCCTACGAACTTTCGGGCATCGAGCCGGACATCATGACGCTCGGCAAGGGCATCGGCGGCGGCGTGCCGCTCGCGGCGCTGCTCTCGAAGAAGGAAATCGCCGTGTTCGAAGCGGGCGACCAGGGCGGCACGTACAACGGCAACCCGCTGATGACGGCCGTGGGCTATTCGGTGATCTCGCAACTGGTTGCGCCCGGCTTCCTCGAAGGCGTGCGCGCGCGCGGCGAATATCTGCGTGAAAAGCTGCTCGAACTTTCGGCCGAACGCGGCTTCCAGGGCGAGCGCGGCGAAGGCTTGCTGCGCGCGCTGCTGCTCGGCAAGGACATCGGCCCGGAGATTGTCGAGAAGGCGCGCCTCATGCAACCCGATGGCCTGCTGCTCAACGCCGCGCGTCCGAACCTGCTGCGCTTCATGCCGGCGCTGAACGTGACGACGCAGGAAATCGACCAGATGATGGCGATGCTGCGCACGATTCTCGACTCGCTGTAATCGGACGGAGCACGGGCGATGTCCATCACGATCCGCGTGTTCAGCGAAGCCGATACGGAAGCGGTGATCGCGCTTTGGCTGCAGGCGTTTCCCGAGTACAACGACACGAGCCGGCCGCACCGCAATCCGCGGCTGTCGATCGCGAACAAGCTCGGCACGCAGCCGGAGCTTTTCTTCGTCGCGATTCGCAGCGACGGCGACGTTGACGGCGCACTCGTCGGCACGGCGATGGCCGGTTACGACGGGCATCGCGGCTGGCTCTATTCGGTCGCCGTCGCGCCCGAAGCGCGGCGTCACGGTCTCGGCACGCGGCTCGTGCGTCACGCGGAAGATGCGCTCGCCGCGATGGGCTGCCTGAAGCTCAACCTTCAGGTGCTCACCGACAAGGCCGAGGTGCTCGCGTTCTACGAGCGGCTCGGCTATCGCGCCGACGCCGTGGTGAGTCTCGGCAAGCGACTCGCCGTGCAGGAGTCCGAAGCGCTCGCCTGAGCCTGATTCGTCGATGGCATGAAAAAAGCCGCATGGGTGACCCACCCATGCGGCTTTTGTTTTATGCGGCCGCGAGGACCGCAACGCCGTGCAGCTTACTCGCCCAGGTACGCGGCGCGCACCTTCGGATCGTCGAGCATCTGCTTGGCTTCGCCTTCCATCGTCACGAGGCCCGAGTCCATCACGTAACCGCGGTTCGCCGCCTGCAGCGCGAGGCGCGCGTTCTGCTCGACGAGCAGCACCGTGATGCCTTCCGACGAGATCGTGCGCACCACCTCGAAGATCTTCTCGACCATGATCGGCGAGAGACCCATCGACGGCTCATCGAGCAACAGAAGCTTCGGCTTGCTGATGATCGCGCGCGCCATGGCCAGCATCTGCTGCTCGCCGCCCGAGAGCGTGCCTGCGAGCTGCGTGGCGCGTTCCTTCAGGCGCGGGAAGAAGCCGAACATGCGGTCGACGTCCTTCTGGATGCCATCGTTGTCGCTGCGCAGGTACGCGCCCATCTGCATGTTTTCGAGAATCGACATGCGCGCGAAGATGCCACGGCCTTCCGGCACCATCGCGAGACCGCGCTTGAGCAACTCGTACGCCGGCACGCCCTTGATCGACTGGCCCATGTACTCGATGTCGCCCGCCGAGTACGGCTTCAGGCCCGTGATGGCCTTCATGGTCGTGGTCTTGCCTGCGCCGTTCGCGCCGATCAGCGTGACGAGTTCGCCCTGGCGAACTTCCATGTCCACGCCCTTGACCGCCTGGATCCCGCCGTAGTTGACCTGCAGACCCTTGATTTTCAGAACCGATGTCGACATCAGTGAACCCCCGCACCCAGATATGCCTCGATCACCTTCGGGTCCTTCTGCACGTCTTGCGGCAGCCCTTCGGAGATCACCTTGCCATAGTCGAGCACTGTCATCCGGTTGCACAGGCCCATCACCAGTTTCACGTCGTGCTCGATCAGCAGGATGGTCTTGCCATCGGCGCGGATCTTGTCGAGCAGGCGCGTGAGTTCGACCTTCTCGGTCGCGTTCATGCCGGCCGCCGGCTCGTCGAGCGCGAGCAGCTTCGGATCGGTTGCGAGCGCGCGCGCAATTTCCAGACGGCGCTGGTGGCCGTACGAGAGATTGCGCGACGTGTAGTCCGCGTACTGCGCGATGCCCACGTATTCGAGCAGTTCGATCGCGCGTTCCTTGATCTCGCGTTCTTCCTGCCGCTCCGACGGCGTCTGGAACACCGCGCCGAGCAACCCGTGCTTCGTACGCACGTGACGACCGACCATCACGTTTTCGAGCGCGGTCATGCCACCGAACAGGCGAATGTTCTGGAACGTACGCGCAATGCCGGCCTGCGCCACCTGATAGACGGCGGTCGGCGTATAGGCCGTGCCGTCGAGCTTGAACTCGCCCGAATCAGGCGTGTAGAGACCGGTGATCACGTTGAAGAACGTGGTCTTGCCGGCGCCGTTCGGACCGATCAGGCCGTAGATCGTGCCTTCCTCGATCTGCAGGCCGACGTCGGACAGCGCCTGCAGGCCGCCGAAGCGCTTGTTCACGCCCTTCACGGACAGGCGAATGGATTTGTTGCTCATAGTCTGTTCTCCCCGTTATGCGCGAATCGGCTTCTTGCTGGCGCGCTTGGCGATCTTGGCGATCTTGTCCTCGTGCTTCGCCGCGGGCCACAGGCCTTCCGAGCGATACAGCATGATGACGACCATGGCGAGGCCGTAGAGCAACTGGCGGATGACTTCCGTATCGACGATTTCGTGGCCGAACAGCATGTGCTGGAGCGGGCCCATGGTCGAGCGCAGGAACTCGGGGAAAATGGCGAGCAGCACGGCGCCGAGAATCACGCCGGGGATGTGGCCCATGCCGCCCAGCACCACACAGGCGAGCACGACGACCGATTCCCAGAACGTGAACGATTCCGGCGACACGAAGCCCTGGAACGCACCGAACATCGCGCCCGAAAGACCGCCGAACGACGCGCCCATCGCGAACGCGAGCAGCTTGACGTTACGGGTGTTGATGCCCATGGCCTTGGCGGCGATTTCGTCTTCGCGGATCGCGGCCCATGCACGGCCGATACGCGAGTGCTGCAGACGCGTACACACCCAGATCACGAGCAGCGCACAGATCACGAACACGTAGTAGTACATGTACACCGACGTGAAGGTGAAGCCGAGGATCTCATGCGGCTGCGCGAGGTTGAAGCCCATGACCTGCAGCGGCGCGACGCCAGTGATACCCTGCGGCCCGTTGGTGATGTTCACCGGACGGTCGAGGTTGTTCATGAAGATACGAACGATTTCCCCGAAGCCCAGGGTCACGATGGCGAGGTAGTCGCCACGCAGACGCAGTGTCGGCGCGCCGAGCAGCACGCCGAAGAGCGCGGCGAGCGCCATCGCGCACGGAATCACGATCCAGTACGGCGTATGCATCCCGCCCGGGAACATGTTCGCGATCCAGGCGAACTGATTCGCGAGGTGCGGCGAAGTCAGCAGCGCGGCCGTGTAGGCGCCCACCGCGTAGAACGCGATATAGCCCAGGTCCAGCAGGCCGGCGAAGCCCACCACCACGTTCAGGCCCAGCGCGAGCATCACGTACAGCATCGCGAAGTCGAGCACGCGCACCCAGTAGTTGCCACCCGTGGCGCCGACCACGAAGGGCAGCGCGGCCACGACGATGGCCGTCACGATACCCACCGCGAGGGTCTTCGTCGTGTTCTTTTCGGGGATGAGCGTCGTCGACGGCTCGATCGGTTGAATTGAAGTCATGTTGTGCTACTCCCTCTTATGCGCGGTCCGCGACACGTTCGCCCAGCAGCCCCGACGGACGGAACACGAGCACGACGATCAGCACGATGAATGCGAAGACGTCCTGGTAGTTACTGCCGAACACCCCGCCGGTCAGGTTGCCGATGTAGCCTGCGCCGAGCTGCTCGATCAGACCGAGCACCACGCCGCCGACCATCGCGCCGCCGAGGTTGCCGATACCGCCCAGCACGGCCGCCGTGAAGGCCTTCATGCCGGGGATGAAACCCATGTAGAAGTGCGCGTTGCCGTACTCCGAGGCGATCATCACGCCGGCGAGGGCCGCGAGCGCCGAGCCGATCATGAACGTGGCCGAGATCACGAAGTTCGGGTTCACGCCCATCAGCGAGGCATTGTTCGGGTTCTCGGCGATCGCGCGCATGGCGCGGCCGAGCTTGGTCTTGTGCACGAGGAGCAACAGACCCGCCATCACGAGGAACGCGACCACGATGATGACGATTTCCGTCATCGAGATCACGGCGCCCACGCCGGTTTCAGTCGGCTTGATGACGTTGATCGGGTCGGTCGAGATGAGCTGGGGGAACGCGAGCGGGTTACGGCCCCAGATGATCATGGCGAGCGTCTGCAGCAGGATCGACACACCGATGGCGGTGATCAGCGGTGCGAGGCGCGGCGCCCGGCGCAGCGGCCGGTACGCGACCTTTTCGATCGTGTACCCGACGCCCGCACACACGACCGCGGCGACGGCCAGGGCGATGCACAGCGTGGGGATGTTCCCGAGGCCCGGGAAATGATTGTGGAGCACATTGATCGCGGAGAGCGCGACCATGGCGCCCACCATGAGCACGTCGCCGTGCGCGAAGTTAATGATGCCCAGAATCCCGTACACCATGGTGTAGCCCAGAGCGATGATGGCGTAAATGCTGCCAAGCACCAGCCCATTCAGGATCTGCTGGATGAAAATATCCATTTAATGCTCCTTAGCCCGTGCAACCGGATTCGCGCTCGTCATCGGCCGGTGGGCGATGTTTTACGGAACCACAACGACACTTTCGGGTATTGAAGTAAAAACCGGTAACGGTTGGCCGCCCTGGTTCGCGTTGCCGCTGTGTTGCAGCGGCAGGCTCGCCAAAAGCGGATGCAAAAACGGCACCGTCGGATGGTTCGGTGCCGTCGGGTTCAATCAACTACGCGTCATATTCACGTTGGCGTATTCACGGCGAGCCTCGCGGCCCGCAAACGCGAATGCGTCAAACGTCATGACTCCCTCTCCCCGGCCGCCCACGCGCTTCAGGATCTCACCTGCGAGATCCATCGCACCCAGGCGGCGAACCGGCATGACAACGCCGGAGCATGCAAAAGCAATCTGCATGCCAGGAATGATCGATGTTGCGCTCATACCCGTCTCGACATTGCGGCTGTGCCACGTGTTGCGTAGCGCAACCGCATTAATCGATGACGCGGAAAAAGCAGACTTGAATTGCATTAATCAGGTCTCCTGCGCCTTCCGAAATGCTTGCCTGATGGCCTTCTCAACGATGTCCAGCCTTCAGAACGCGCGCATTGTAACGCCAATTATGCGACGGGCAATATTGTTGAACCGGCAGGGTTTTCCTGCATTGCAACCATATTTTTAGATAACAGCCTGTATCGGGTTGCACCGTAGGTTGCGCCGCATTTTCGTGCACCAGTTGCACCAAAAATCCGCGGGTTTCGCATCATGTGTTGCGAATAATGGCCGCAATGCCTTGTCAGGCGGGCATTGGTTCAAATGAACGGTATTTAAGGGAGAGCATAAAAATGCCGCCCCGACGCGGTGCATGCGTGTCGAAAGCGTGTCAATTACCTCATACATTTGGGGTCATACCACGCAATTCGATGCCCCACTCTAGCGAAAACACTAATAAGAACACCCGGCCAATGTGAGGTTAACCTCTCTTTTCTGGCAATATGACCCTTATTAATGACGCCCTGCGTCCGTCGCGGGCATAAAAAAACGCGCCGGATGGGCGCGTTTTTGCAGGGAGCGGGAAGCTTCAGGCCGGCTGGCCGAGTCCACGCGGCAAGGGGAACGCAATGTTCTCCTCGATGCCTTCGAGTGCACGCACGTTGCGCGCACCAAGTTCGTGCAGACGGCGAATGATTTCCTGCGCGAGCGCCTCGGGAGCCGACGCTCCAGCCGTCAGACCGATCCGGCGTTTGCCGACGAGCCACTGGGGGTCGATCTGCTCGGGGGCATCCACCATATAGGCGGGAATGCCGCGCTTCTCGGCCACTTCGCGCAGCCGGTTCGAATTGGAGCTGTTCGGGCTCCCCACCACGATCACGACATCGCACTGCGGCGCCATGAACTTGACGGCGTCCTGGCGATTCTGCGTGGCGTAGCAGATGTCCTGCTTCTTCGGCTCGCGAATCGCCGGAAAGCGCGTCTTGAGCGCGGCGATGATTTCCGCGGCGTCGTCCACCGACAGCGTGGTTTGGGTGACGAACGCCACGCGCTGCGGATCGCGCAGCTTGAGCGCCTCGACGTCGGCAATGTCTTCGACGAGGTACATGCCCTCGGCCACCTGCCCCATCGTGCCCTCCACTTCTGGATGGCCCTTGTGCCCGATCATGACGATGTCGAGCCCTTCGTCGCGCATCTTCGCGACTTCCACGTGCACCTTCGTGACGAGCGGGCAGGTCGCGTCATACACGCGCAGTCCGCGCGCCTCGGCATCGGCACGCACCGACTTGGAGACGCCGTGCGCACTGAAGATCACCGTGTTGCCGGACGGGACCTCATCGAGCTGCTCGATGAAGATCGCGCCCTTCTTGCGCAGGTCTTCGACGACATACGCGTTGTGGACGATTTCGTGACGCACGTAGATCGGTGCGCCGTGAAGCTGGATCGCGCGTTCGACGATCTCGATGGCCCGATCGACGCCGGCGCAGAAGCCACGCGGCTGGGCGAGCAGGATTTCCGCTTCCGTCAGGTCTGCGATGAGGGACGTGTCCGTGTTGGTCATGGGCTTTAAAGGATTCCGATGATTTGCACTTCGAACGCAACCGCCTGGCCAGCGAGCGGATGGTTGAAATCGAACAGCGCGGAGGTCTCGTTCACTTCCTTGAGCACCCCCGCGTAGCGGCCGCCGTTGGGCGCATTGAACTCGATCAGGTCGCCCGGGCTGAACTCCTCGCCGATCATGCCGTTCTCGCGCAGGGTCTTGAGCGAGACGCGCTGGATCAGGTCGGGGTTGCGCTGGCCGAAAGCGACGCCCGGTTCTAGCTGAAAGGTCGAGTGGTGCCCCACCTTCAGGCCCTGCAAAATATCTTCCAGCGGCGGCGCGAGCTGGCCAGCTCCCATCAGCAGAGTGGCGGGACGGTCGACAAAGGTATTGACGATTTCGGTGCCATCGGCGAGCGAAAGCCGGTAATGCAGCGTCACGTGGGAACCGGGTTTCACTTCGGAGATGTCGATGATGCTCATGCGTAACTCTTTTCGTCGGAACGCGCGCTTCGCGCGTGCGCGCCGCAAGGCGCCGGTCCGGCTTGCCTTGGGCGGCCGGAAAACATCTATTGTAAGCCACTTGGCCGGGGCGGTCGCGGCACGATTGTGCGCTGCCACCACCCGCGCTCGCGTACGCCGCGCGCTCCTTATTTGTCTGTGGAGATTGCCATGACCGAACTTGCCTGCCTGCCAGACACGGCGCCCAGCACGATTGCCGGCACCTTCGCCGGCCGCCCGCACGGCCTGGGTTGCGCGGAGCGCGGCCCAGGCGACGCCGCCCTTCCCGCACCGGCTACGCCTGCGGTGCCGGTTCGCAACAGCGGGGCTGCGGCACGACGCCGCGACATGCCACGCGAGCGGCTGCGCACGGCGGGCGCGGCCGCGCTATCGGACGCGGAACTGCTAGCAATCCTGCTCGGCTCCGGCTTGCCGGGCCACGATGTCTTCGAAGTGGCCCGCACGCTGCTGGCCCAATTCGGATCGCTGCGCGCCATGCTCGACGCGCAGCGCGAAGAATTCCTGGCCTTGCGCGGCATCGGGCCCGCGAAAGCCTCGATGCTGCAGGCGGTGACCGAACTTGCGCGGCGCGCGCTCGCCGAAGCGCTCGACGACAAGCCGCTCGTCGACTCTCCGGGCGCGGTCGAGGACTATTTGCGTCTCTTGATCGGCGGGCGGCCGCACGAGGTGTTCATCTGCCTCTTTCTGGATGCGCGCCATCGGCTGATCCGCTCGGAGGAAAGCTCGCGCGGCTCGCTCACGCGCATGGCGGTGTATCCTCGTGAAATCGTGCGGCGTGCGCTAACCCTTAATGCCGCGAGCCTCATCGTCGCCCATAATCACCCTTCGGGCGCGGTGCAGCCGAGCGCGAGCGACCGGCGCCTCACGCGGGTGTTGCGCGAAACGCTGGCGCTCGTGGAGGTTCAACTCATCGATCACCTGGTCATTGGCACGCGCGAGACGTTTTCCTTCGCGCGCCAGGGCTGGAGCTGAGGCTGCCGCGCACGCGTGGTGGCACCCGCGGCGACCGCAGACAGCTGCAGGAAACTGCGAGCAACCGCGGCAGCGCACAACGATATCCGCAAATCGTGTTTGATTTTCCTGGTATTTTTCTGCTAGACTCACGGTTTGCCTATTTCCAACCCTGTTCCGAAGCCCATCGAGGTCTTCCAGGGGAAATACGGCCTGGGTTCGAGGTTGTCTCTCATCCATACGTGAGCGCGCTCTTATTCCGGCCATTTCTCGCCTGGGAAACTTAAGCGGCTCTCGAACTCAGAATTTCCGTAGGAGTGTCTCATGGCACGTGTATGCCAAGTCACTGGGAAAGCGCCGATGAGCGGCAACAACGTTTCCCACGCTAACAACAAAACCAAGCGCCGTTTCCTCCCGAATCTGCAAAACCGCCGTTTCTGGGTTGAAAGCGAAAACCGTTGGGTGCGCCTGCGCATCTCGAACGCAGGCCTGCGCCTGATCGACAAGAACGGCATCGATTCCGTGCTCGCAGACCTGCGCGCACGCGGCGAACTGTAAGGAGTAAATCATGGCCAAGGGTATTCGCGACAAGATCAAGCTCGAGTCGACCGCAGGCACGGGTCACTTCTACACGACCACGAAGAACAAGCGCAACATGCCGGAAAAAATGTCGATCAAGAAGTTCGACCCGGTTGTTCGCAAGCACGTCGAGTACAAGGAAACCAAGATCAAGTAATTGATCGGTTTCGAGCCTGACGAAGACAGAAAAACCCCGCTTTTTAGCGGGGTTTTTCTTTTTGCGCGCCGGTCCTGGACACCACCGCGCCTAGGTTCGCGCCGTGCAAAGGTGTTTTAACTGCAGCGCCCAAACTGCCGCTACCCCTTCGCTCGTCTCTCGGAGTATGCTTCCCGCTTTATACCGGCTGCCACACGCGTGTCATACGTCCGCGACGGCGCAGGACCGCGGCAAATGCGGCGGCCAGAATGCGTAGAACAAGAGAGACGGAGAAGCAGGATCATGAATTTCGATGTAGCGATCGTCGGCAGCGGCCTCGCAGGACTGAGCGTCGCGCTGAATCTCGCCGACTCGCGTCGTGTGGTCATCATCGCCAAGCGCGCGATGACCGAAGGCGCGAGCGACCGCGCGCAAGGCGGCATTGCCGCCGTGCTCGACTCGGCCGACAGCGTGGAGAACCACGTGGACGATACGCTCGTCGCCGGCGGTGGCTTGTGCGACGAGGCGGCCACGCGCTACATCGTCGAGCATGGCCGCGAGGCGATCGAATGGCTGATCGCCCAGGACGTGCCGTTCACGAAGGACGCCGCCGCCGAACTCGGCTTTCACCTCACGCGCGAAGGTGGCCACAGCCATCGCCGCATCATCCACGCTGCCGACGCCACCGGCCACGCGGTCGTGCAAACGCTGCTCGAGCGCGCCCGCTCGCACCCGAACATCACGATCCTCGAAGACCATCAGGCAATCGACGTCATCACGTCCGACCGTCTGGGACTGCCGGGCCGTCGCTGCCACGGACTGTATGCGCTCGATCTGAAGAACGACCGCACGGTGACGATCCAGGCGCCGCACACGGTGCTCGCCACGGGCGGCGCGGGCAAGGTCTACCTCTACACGACGAACCCCGACACGGCCACCGGCGACGGCATCGCCATGGCATGGCGCGCGGGCTGCCGCGTGGCGAACATGGAGTTCATCCAGTTCCACCCCACTTGCCTTTTCCATCCGCATGCCAAGTCGTTCCTGATTTCGGAAGCCGTGCGCGGCGAAGGCGGCGTGCTGCGCCTGCCCGACGGCACGCGCTTCATGCCCGAGCACGACGAGCGTGCCGAACTGGCGCCGCGCGACATCGTCGCCCGCGCGATCGACTTCGAGATCAAGAAGCACGGCATCGACTGCGTGCATCTCGACATCAGCCATCAGCCGCCGGCGTTTCTTGAGGAGCACTTCCCGACCATCCTCGCGCGCTGCCGCGAGTTCGGCATCGACATCACGAAGGAGCCGATTCCGGTCGTGCCCGCCGCGCACTACACCTGTGGCGGCGTCGTCACCGATCTGGCCGGGCGCACTGATCTCGCGGGCCTGTACGCCGTGGGCGAGACCTCGTACACCGGCCTGCACGGCGCGAACCGGCTCGCGAGCAATTCGCTGCTGGAGTGCCTCGTGATCGGCCGCTCGGCGGCCGAGGCGATCGAGGAAGAAGGCTTCAGCGCTGGCGCGCATGCACCGCTGCCCGACTGGGACGAAAGCCGCGTTTCCGATTCCGACGAGGAAGTCGTCGTTGCCCACAACTGGGACGAGCTGCGCCGGCTGATGTGGAATTACGTCGGCATCGTGCGCACTGACAAGCGCCTCGAGCGCGCGCAGCATCGCATCGCCCTGCTGCGCGATGAAATTCTCGAGTACTACGCGAATTTCCGCGTCACGCGCGACCTGCTCGAATTGCGCAACCTCGTCGAAGTCGCTTCGCTGATCGTGGAAAGTGCGCGCTCGCGCCGCGAGAGCCGCGGCCTGCACTACAGCCGCGACTGGCAGAACTCGCTGCCCAAGGCGCTGCCGACCGTGCTCGCACCGGAGCGCGTGCGCAATCGCACGGTTTCTTAAGACCTACATAGCAAGCGCGCCGCAAAAACAAAGGCCGCCTCATCGCGAGGCGGCCTTTTTGTTTCAGTTCAGCTCAGTGAGCTTGCAGACTCAGACAATGCGCATCGAGAAGTCCGTCGCGCGCACGTCTTTCGTCAATGCGCCAATCGACACCCGGTCCACGCCCGTTTCCGCAATCGTGCGCACCGTGTCGAAGTTCACGCCGCCCGAGACTTCGAGCACCGCGCGCCCCGCCGTGAGCTTCACCGCGTCGCGCATCATGTCGAACGAGAAGTTGTCGAGCAGAACCGACTTGGCGCCGTGCGCGAGCGCCGTTTCGAGCTGTTCGAGCGTCTCGACTTCGATCTGGATCGGCACGCCTGCATCGAGCGCGAGCGCAGCATTCATCGCCGCGTCCACGCCGCCCGCCGCCGCGATGTGGTTTTCCTTGATCAGGATGCCGTCGTAAAGCGCGAGGCGCTGGTTTGCGCCGCCGCCCACGCGCACTGCGTACTTCTGCGCGAGGCGCAGGCCGGGCAGCGTCTTGCGCGTGTCCAGAATACGCGTGCTCGTATGCGCGATCATGTCGACATAGCGGCGCGTCACGCTCGCCACGCCCGAAAGAAGTTGCAGGAAGTTCATCGCGTTGCGCTCGGCCGTGAGCAGCGAGCGCGCCGGACCGCGCAGCGAGCAAACGGTCGTGTCGGCGGCCATGCGGTCGCCTTCGCGATAATGCCAGCGCACCTCGATGCGCGGATCGACCTGCTTCACTACGCCGTCGAACCAGAGCACGCCGCACAGCACGGCCTCTTCGCGCACGATGATGCGTGCGTCGCGCATTTCGTCGGCGGGCACGAGGCGGCCGGTCTGGTCGCCAGGGCCTACGTCTTCCTCTAGCGCGTCGGCCACATTGCGCACGATCGCGGCGTCGAACGCTGCGCCGTACTGCGCGCGCACTTCATCGAGCACGGGCGAAACGGCATCGACTGCGAGCAATTCGAGTGCACCCATTTACGCCGCCCCCACTTGCGAGAACAACGCGGTGTCGCGCGCAAGGTCGCCGCTCGCCTGCACGCGGCGCTTGTGCTCCGCCGCGAACGCCAGCATGCGGTCGATCGGCAGACGCGCGCGTTCACCGATCGCGGTGTCGACGTGAATCTCGTTGTGGCCGCGCTCGAGCACGTCGGCGAGATTCGCGAGGCCGTTCATGGCCATCCACGGGCAATGCGCGCAGCTCTTGCAGGTGGCGCTGTTGCCGGCCGTGGGCGCTTCGATGAAGGTCTTGCCCGGCGCCGCGAGACGCATCTTGTGCAGGATGCCTAAATCGGTCGCGACGATGAAGCGCTGCGCGTCGAGCTTCACGGCGGCGTCGATCAGCTGCGTGGTCGAGCCGACCACATCCGCAAGCGCAACGACCCCTTCCGGCGATTCGGGGTGGACGAGAATCTTCGCGTCCGGGTATTCCGCGCGCAGCAGATCGAGCTCGATGCCCTTGAACTCGTCGTGCACGAGGCACGAGCCCTGCCACAGCAACATGTCCGCGCCGGTCTTCTTCTGGATGTAGCTGCCCAGGTGGCGGTCCGGCGCCCACAGAATTTTTTCGCCCTTGGCGTGCAGGTCGGCGACGATCTCGAGGCCGATGGACGACGTGACCATCCAGTCCGCACGCGCCTTCACAGCCGCACTCGTGTTCGCATAAACGACGACGGTACGGTCCGGATGCTCATCGCAAAACGCGGAAAATTCGTCGATCGGGCAGCCGAGATCGAGCGAACAGGTCGCATCGAGATCGGGCATGAGAATGCGCTTGTTCGGACTCAGAATCTTCGCCGTCTCACCCATGAAGCGCACGCCCGCCACGACGAGCGTCTGTGCCTCGTGGTCGCGGCCGAAGCGCGCCATCTCGAGCGAATCGGCCACGCAGCCGCCCGTTTCGTCGGCGAGCTCCTGCAATTCGGGGTCCACATAATAGTGCGCGACGAGCACCGCCTTCTCGCGCTTGAGCAACGCGCGAATCCGCTCCTTCAATGCAACGCGCTCTGCCGTGGACGGTGCGTCGGGCACGCGCGCCCAAGCCTGTCCAACGCTGCAGACGGCACCCTGCGGCCGGTCGTATTCGACCTTCCTGATTGCCTGACTCATGATCTCCTGCCCCTACCGATCGCCGCGCCATTGAAGCCATTGTGGGGACTCCGGCTTTTTTGCGGCCCAAAAAGAAAAACCCCGCCAGCGCGGGGTTTTGTGACGTCTCGTCATTCTAAAGGATTTTCTTACGCCCTACTGAGGGGCCAAAATCCCCTCCGGACGATGAGGCCAATCAGGCGTAACGGCGCAGACGCGACGCGAATTCCTGCAGCGCCTTGATACCGCTTTGTTCAGCGCGATGGCACCAATCCTGGAGCTGTGTGAGCAGTTGTTCGCGCGAGGCGCTCGAACGTTCCCAGATTGCGGCCAGTTCGTTGCGCAGTTCGATGTACGTGCGCAGCTTCTGGCTGTTCGCGAAAATTTGCGGAAGCTGGCGCTTCTGCGGCTCGTTCAGGCTGGCTTCTTCCTTGTCGAACCACTTGCGTGCACCACGCATGACCTTGTACTTCTCGCGCTCGCCCACTTCCTTGAGGTGCGCGAGTTCCTGGCGGTACGCCTGCTTCACGGCCTTGCCGTAACGCGCCATCACTTCGTAGCGATTGGACAACACGGCCTGCAGCGTTTCGTGATCCGGCACCAGCTTGCCCTTGGTCAGGCGCGGCGTGGGCGCGACCTTCTTCACCTTGGCAAGACCCACCGCTTGCATCATGCGGATGTACATCCAGCCGATGTCGAACTCGTACCACTTGTTCGAGAGCTTCGCGGAAGTCGCGAACGTGTGGTGGTTGTTGTGCAGTTCCTCGCCGCCGATGATGATGCCGAACGGAAGAAGGTTCGTGCTTGCGTCGGACGAATTGAAGTTGCGGTAGCCCCAGAAGTGACCGAGGCCATTCACGACGCCAGCGGCCCAGAACGGGATCCACGCCATTTGCACGGCCCACACGGTCAGGCCGACCGCGCCGAACAGCGCGACGTCGATCACCATCATGATGCTCACGCCGAGAATGGGGTAGCGCGTGTAGACGTTGCGCTCCATCCAGTCGTTGGGCGTGCCGTGGCTGAAGCGGCGCAGCGTTTCTTCGTTCTTCGCTTCGGCGCGATAGAGTTCGGCGCCCTCGAGCAGCACCTTCCAGATGCCGCGCGTTTGCGGGCTGTGCGGATCTTCTTCCGTTTCGCACTTGGCGTGGTGCTTGCGGTGAATCGCCGCCCACTGGCCCGTGAGCATGCCCGTGGTCATCCACAGCCAGAAACGGAAGAAGTGGCTCGCAATGGGGTGCAGGTCCAGCGCGCGGTGCGCCTGGCAGCGGTGCAGGTACACCGTCACGCCGATAATCGTGATATGGGTGACCACCGCCGCGAACAGCACGATCTGCCACCACGAGAAATGGAGCACGCCGTGGGCGAGGAAATCAAGCAGGGAGTTCAACAAGGCATTTACCTGTGAAGCGAAGCGCGTCGGCCTTTCAGCCCGGCGCCGGTGTCAAGAAAGTGAAAGCGACTAGATGCGTTGGACGGCATTCTACTAGAACCGTTCCAAGTGTTTGTAACAAAGGAAGATTTTTTTCTTTAATGGTTACGGCGTCAACGTCTGAAGGACGTTTTGAGGCGCTTTGCCGCACCCCAACCGGCCCTTTCCGAAGTATCTGTCCCCATCTAATCTTTCACTGCAATCCGCACCTCGCGTTGAGCAGCGGTATCGCGATCCCATGTTCCGCGCCTTCTAACCAGAATTCTGGCTCAAGTTGGGTGGCGTCGCGCGAAAATTCAATGGGATGCGATGGTCGTCGGGAATCAGGTCTCGATGCCACATCCACATCCCAACCTGAATACCGCCTGCCTGACGGTGTCGCCAATACGCAACGAGGGGTCAGCCGTGACTCGGCACGACCTCGCGTACCCGCTATCTCGGACCGCCCGGCCTGTGTAGGCCGGACGGTCCCGCATCGCGGCTGCCTGCCGTGCGCTTACTCCAGCGCGGCGTCCGGCTCGGCAGCTTCGCTTTCCTGCGCCTTCGCGATTGCGTCGGACGTTTCCTGCACCGCCGCGGCTTCTTCAGGCGTGGTCTGCGCGCCGGCCGCCTTCGTCTTCGGCTTCGCATCGCCGCGCCGTTCCAGCACGGCGGCAAAGAAACCGTCGGTGGCGTGGCGGTGCGGCCACAGCGAGAGGTAGTCGCCCGTGTCGAGGCCCACACGCTGCTCGGCCAGCACGTCGCGCGCGCTCACCAACACGTAGTCGGGGTGCGCCTCGAGGAACTGCTTCACGACCGCTTCGTTCTCGGCGTCGAGAATGCTGCAGGTCGCGTAGACGAGACGGCCGCCGCGCTTGAGCAGGCGCGCGGCACTCGTGAGAATCGACAGTTGCTTGGGCGCAAGCTCGGCAATCGACTCGGGCGACTGGCGCCACTTGAGGTCGGGGTTGCGGCGCAGCGTGCCGAGGCCCGAGCACGGCGCGTCCACGAGCACGCGGTCAATCTTGCCGATCAGTCGCTTGATCTTGGCGTCGTGCTCGCTGTCGATCAGCACCGGATTGACGTTCGACAGGCCGCTGCGCGCGAGACGCGGCTTGAGCTTGGCAAGGCGCCGGTCGGACACGTCGAAGGCGTAGAGCCGGCCCGTCGAGCGCATCATCGCGCCGAGCGCCAGCGTCTTGCCGCCCGCGCCCGCGCAGAAGTCCACGACCATCTCGCCGCGGCGCGGCGCGAGCAGCGTGCACAGCAGCTGGCTGCCTTCGTCCTGCACCTCGAACCAGCCGTCCTTGAACGCGTCGAGTTTCGAGAGCGCGGGCTTGCCCGTCACACGTACGCCGAACGGCGCGAACGGCGTTTCGCCGCCTTCGATGCCCGAAGCGGACAGCGCACGGATCAGTTCCTCGCGGTTCGCCTTAATGGGATTGGCGCGCAGATCGAGCGGCGCCGGGTAATTCAGCGCGGCGGCCAGTTGCGCGAGTTCGGCCGGCTCGAAGCGCGTTTCCAGCGCCTTCATGATCCACTCCGGCAGATTCAGCTGCACGCGCTGCGGCAGGCTCGCCGGGTCGATCTTCGAAACATGCTCGAGCCAGCTGGCCTCGGCGTCGGAAACGAACGGACGGATCGCCGAGCGGCCCGCCGTCGCCATGAGGCCAAGCAGCGTGAGGCGGCGCGTCGGGCTGCCCGAGCCGCTTTCGGCCAGGTGCGCGAACTCCATGCGCCGGCGCAGCACGGCGAACACGGCTTCGGCGATCACGCCGCGCTCGGCGTGGCCGAGCTTCGGATGCTCGCGGAAAAAACGGCTCGTCACCGCGTCGGCCGGGCCCGTGAATTTGAGGACGTCGGCGAGCAACGTTTCAGTCTGTCCAATCAGAAAACCATGCAGTCTCATGCGCCCTCCCCGGCGGCTTGCGAGTCGTCAAAGAAGAGCCACTGTGGCTCGGCCGGCGTGAGCGTCACGCGTTCGCCGTCGAGCGCGAGGCGCCCTTCGACGAACCAGCGCACTGCGCGCGGATACATTACATGTTCGGTCTTGAGCACGCGCGCGGAGAGCGCCGCGGCGTCGTCGCCCGCGCGCACCGGCACCACCGACTGCGCGACGATCGGGCCATGATCCAGCGTGGGCGTCACGAAATGCACCGTCGCGCCGTGCACGCGGCAGCCCGCGTCGAGCGCCTGCTGGTGCGTCTTCAGGCCCGGAAACATCGGCAGCAGCGAGGGATGGATATTGAGCATCCGACCCGCATAATGGCCGACAAACGATTCGGTCAGCACACGCATGAAACCCGCCAGCACGACGAGGTCCGGCGCATAGCCGTCGATAACTTGAGAGAGCGCCGTATCGAAGCTGGCGCGATCGGGAAACTGGCGGTGATCGACGACCGCCGTGGCAATGCCGTTCGAAGCCGCGAACGCGAGGCCCGCGGCGTCAGGACGGTTGGCAATCACGGCGGCGATGCGCGCGCCCCAAGCCTCTTGCGCGCAAGCGCGCACGATGGCTTCCATGTTGCTGCCCCGTCCCGAAATCAGGATGACGAGATTTTTCATCCGCGGATTTTATCATCGGGGGGCCTGCTCGACGCTCGTGCGGCGGCGATCGTCGCCTCGTGCGTTTATAATCTTCTGTTTCGTCGCGGTCTTTGGGCCGCGAATGGCCAAGTCAGAAGGTCCTTAGCACGCGCGCTGCGCCAGCGCGCTTTTTGAGGTTCCACCAGGTTCCGCTATCGTGAGAGTCTTCCGCGGTCTTCCCAATGCCGAAAGCCGCGCGCCCTGCGCGCTGACCATCGGCAATTTCGACGGTGTCCACCGCGGGCATCAGGCATTGCTCGCGCGCGTGCGCGCGGCAGCCGACGCGCGCGGCCTGCCCGTCTGCGTGATGACCTTCGAGCCGCATCCGCGAGAGTTCTTCAACCCGGCCAGCGCCCCGCCGCGCATCGCCATGCTGCGCGACAAGCTCGAGGCGCTGCGCGAAAACGGCGTGGACCGCGTCGTGGTCGAGCATTTCAACCACACGTTCGCGAGCCAGTCGCCCGAGGCGTTCGTCGAGCGCATCATCGTGGGCGGCCTGCACGCGCGCTGGATGATGATCGGCGACGACTTCCGCTATGGCGCGAAGCGCGCGGGCGACTTCGCCTCGCTGCAGGCCGCGGGCGCGCAGTACGGCTTCGAAGTCGAACAGATGGCGACCGTGGCCGACCCGTCGGGCGTGCGCATTTCCAGCTCCGCCGTGCGCGCGCAACTGCACGCGGGCGACCTCGACGCCGCGCGCGCCTCGCTTGGCCGCGGCTATCACATCAGCGCGCACGTCACGCATGGCCTGAAGCTCGGCCGCGACCTCGGCTTCCCCACGATGAACCTGCTGATCGGCCACAAGCGGCCGGCGCTCAAGGGCATTTTCGTCGTGATGGTGCATGGCATCGCCGACCACCCGCTGCCCGGCGTCGCGAGCCTCGGCCTGCGCCCGACCGTGGACGACTCGGGCCGCGTGCTACTCGAAGTGCATCTGCTCGACTGGCACGGCGACGCCTACGGCAAGCTCGTGCGCGTCGAGTTTCTCAAGAAACTGCGCGACGAGGAGAAGTTTCCCGACCTCGAAACGCTCACCGCCGCGATCGCCCGCGACGTGGCGAACACCCGCGCGTGGTTCGCCGCCGCGGGCGCCAGCGTGGCCGGCGGCGCGTCCACCGGCTTCGCCACCTCGGCCACCGACCGAATTAGGTGACCTGCGGCCCGCATGCGCGGGCTGCCCCGCCCCCAGGCGCCGCGTGCGGAACGCACGGCATGCAGCGCCCGAGGCGACGGTTGCGCGGCATCGGCCGCAACGCTGACGCCATGCATCCCCCGAATTCCACGTGATCTCACCATGAGCGACAAGAAAGCATCCTCCGGCAAGCCGCAGAAGTCCGAATCGAAGTACCCCGTCAATCTGCTCGACACCCCGTTCCCGATGCGCGGCGATCTGCCCAAGCGCGAGCCGCAATGGGTCAAGGAGTGGGAGGAGAACCAGGTCTACGAGAAGATCCGCGCGGCCTCGAAGGGCCGCAAGAAGTTCATCCTGCACGACGGTCCCCCGTACGCGAACGGCGACATCCACCTCGGCCACGCGGTGAACAAGATCCTCAAGGACATGATCGTCAAGGCGCGCAATCTCGCGGGCTTCGACGCGGTCTATGTGCCGGGCTGGGACTGCCACGGCATGCCGATCGAAATCCAGATCGAAAAGCAGTTCGGCAAGTCGCTGCCCGCCCAGGAAGTGATGCAGAAGGCGCGCGAATACGCGGCCGGCCAGATCGAGACGCAGAAGAAGGGCTTCAAGCGCCTGGGCGTGCTCGGCGACTGGAACAACCCGTACAAAACCATGAACTTCGCGAACGAGGCCGGCGAGATCCGCGCACTCGCGAAGATCATCGAGAAGGGCTACGTGTTCCGGGGCCTGAAGCCCGTGAACTGGTGCTTCGACTGTGGCTCGGCGCTTGCCGAAGCGGAAGTCGAGTACAAGGACAAGACCGACCCGACCATCGACGTGCTGTTCACGTTCGCGCAGCCGGCTGAAACGGCGGCCGCGTTCGGCCTCGCCGCCCTGCCGCGCGAAGAAGGCGGCATCGTGATCTGGACCACCACGCCCTGGACGATCCCGTCGAACCAGGCGCTGAACGTGCATCCGGAAATCGACTACGCGCTCGTCGACACGCAACGCGGCCTGCTGATCCTCGCGGTCGAGCGCGTGGAAGCGTGCATGAAGGAATTCGGCCTCGAGGGCAAGATCGTCGCCACGACGAAGGGCGAGAAGCTCTCGCTGCTGCGCTTCAACCACCCGCTCGCCTCGGCGCACCCGGGCTACAAGCGCACCTCGCCGATCTATCTCGGCGACTATGTGACGACCGACACCGGCACGGGCATCGTGCACTCGGCGCCCGCCTATGGCGTGGAAGACTTCGTGTCGTGCAAGGCGCACAACATGGCCGACTCGGACATCATCAGCCCGGTGATGGGCGACGGCCGCTATATCGAGTCGCTGCCGCTCTTCGGCGGCCTCTCGATCTGGGCGGCGAACCCGAAGATCGTCGACGCGCTCGACGCCGCCGGCACGCTCCTGCGCAGCGAAAAGTACCTGCACAGCTACATGCACTGCTGGCGCCACAAGACGCCCATCATCTACCGCGCCACGTCGCAGTGGTTCGCGGGCATGGACGTCACGCCCAAGGACGGCGGCAAGACGCTGCGTGAAACCGCGCTCGAAGGCATCGAGGCGACGGCGTTCTACCCGTCGTGGGGCAAGCAGCGCCTGTATTCGATGATCGCCAACCGCCCGGACTGGACGCTCTCGCGCCAGCGCCAATGGGGCGTGCCGATGGCGTTCTTCGTGCACAAGGAAACTGGCGAACTGCATCCGCGCACGCTGGAGCTGCTCGAACAGGTCGCGCAGCGCGTGGAAAAGGCGGGCATCGAAGCGTGGCAAACGCTCGACCCGCGCGAGCTGATCGGCGACGACGCGAACCTGTACGAGAAGAACCGCGACACGCTCGACGTGTGGTTCGACTCGGGCACGACGCACTGGCACGTGCTGCGCGGCTCGCACAAGGACGAGCTGCAGTTCCCGGCCGACCTGTACCTGGAAGGCTCGGACCAGCACCGCGGCTGGTTCCACTCGTCGCTGCTCACGGCTTCGATGCTCGACGGCCGCCCGCCCTACAACGCGCTGCTCACGCACGGCTTCACCGTGGACGGCGAAGGCCGCAAGATGTCGAAGTCGCTCGGCAACGGCGTCGATCCGCATGAAGTGGCGAACCGCCTGGGCGCGGAAATCATCCGTCTGTGGATCGCCTCGACCGACTATTCGGGGGAGCTTGCCATCTCGGAAGAGATCCTGAAGCGCGTGACGGAAGGCTATCGCCGTATCCGCAACACGCTGCGCTTCCTGCTCTCGAACCTGTCGGACTTCGACTTCGAGAAGCACGCGCTGCCCGCGAGCGAATGGCTCGAGATCGACCGTTATGCCGTCGCGCTCACACACACGCTGCAAAACGACGTGCTCTCGCACTACGACCGCTATGAGTTCCACCCGGTCGTGGCCAAGCTGCAGACGTTCTGCTCGGAAGACCTGGGCGGCTTCTATCTCGACGTGCTGAAGGACCGCCTCTACACGAGCGCGGCGGACTCGAAGGCCCGCCGCGGCGCGCAAACGGCGCTGCACCACATCACGCATAGCCTGTTGCGCATCCTCGCGCCGTTCCTTTCGTTCACGGCCGAAGAAGCGTGGAAGGTGTTCCAGCCGCAAAGCGAAACCATCTTCACCGAAACCTTCCACGCCTTCCCGGACGTCGAAGGCGCGCCGGAGCTGATCGCCAAGTGGACGCTGCTGCGCGAAGTGCGCGGCAACGTGACGAAGGCGCTCGAAGAGGCGCGTGTGGCGAACCAGATCGGCTCGTCGCTGCAAGCCGAAGTGCGCATTCTCGCAAGCGGCGCGCGTTACGACGCCCTCACCTCGCTCGGCGACGACCTCAAGTTCGTGCTCATCACCTCGGCGGCGGAAGTCGTGAAGGTGGAAAGCGAAGCGGAGGAAGGCGTCGAAGTGGTCACCTCGAAGTACCTCAAGTGCGAGCGCTGCTGGCACTACCGCGAGGACGTCGGCGCGAACGCGGAGCATCCGGGCCTGTGCGGCCGCTGCGTCGTGAATCTGTTCGGCGACGGTGAAAAACGGAGCGCGGCATAATGGCAAAAACGCTGCCGAAGCAAACCCGGTCGAACGGCGCAAGCGGCACGCTCGCGCCGTGGCTGGGCATCGCGGTCATCGTGATCCTCGCCGACCAGCTCACGAAAATCGCCATCAACAAGGTGTTCAGCTACGGCGAAGGCCGCGTGATCACGCCGTTCTTCAACCTCGTGCTGGTCTACAACAAGGGCGCGGCGTTCAGCTTCCTGTCGGCGGCGGGCGGCTGGCAGCGCTGGGCGTTCACGGCGCTCGGCGTGGTGGCGGCGCTCGTGATCTGCTATCTGCTCAAGCGCCACGCCACGCAGAAGCTCTTCTGCACCGCGCTCGCGCTCATCATGGGCGGCGCGCTCGGCAACGTGATCGACCGCCTGCTCTACGGCCACGTGATCGACTTTCTCGACTTCCACGTGGGCGGCTGGCACTGGCCGGCATTCAACCTGGCCGACAGCGCGATCTGCATCGGCGCGGCGCTGCTGGTGTTCGACGAACTGCGGCGCGTGCGCGGCGCGCGCTGAGCGTGCCCGCTGCACGGTTAAAGGAGCTGTGACTTGAACACGTCCGCTGCAAACCCAGGCGAACTGGCCGGCCGCCACCTCGTGCTCGGCATGACGGGCGGCATTGCCTGCTACAAGATCGCCGAGCTCACGCGCCTCCTGACCAAGGCAGGCGCGACCGTGCAGGTCGTGATGACCGAGGCGGCCACGCAGTTCATTACGCCGGTCACGATGCAGGCGCTCTCGGGCCGCCCCGTCTACACGAGCCAGTGGGATGCGCGCGTGCCGAACAACATGGCGCACATCGACCTCTCACGCGAGGCCGACGCCATCGTCATCGCGCCTGCCTCCACCGACTTCCTCGCCAAACTCGCGCACGGTTTCGCCGACGACCTGCTCTCCACGCTGTGCGTGGCGCGCGACTGCCCGCTGCTCGTCGTACCCGCGATGAACCGGCAGATGTGGCAAAACCCGGCAACGCAGCGCAACGTCGCGCAGCTGCGCGCGGACAGCATCGAAACGCTCGGCCCCGATTCCGGCCCGCAGGCGTGCGGCGAGATCGGCGACGGGCGCATGCTCGAACCCGAAGCCGTGTACGAGGCGATCGTCTCCTTCTTCGCGCCGAAGGTGCTCGCGGGCCGCAAGCTCCTGATCACCGCCGGCCCGACCTTCGAGCCGCTCGATCCCGTGCGCGGCATCACCAACCGTTCGAGCGGCAAAATGGGCTTCGCGCTCGCGCGCGCCGCGCAGCAGGCGGGCGCCGAGGTGCATCTGGTCGCGGGCCCGGTCGCGCTGCAAACGCCGTGGGGCGTGTATCGCGAAGACGTTCAGACCGCCCGGCAGATGTACGACGCGGTCATGCGCGCCGCCACCGACGCCGATGTCTTCATCGGCGTGGCGGCTGTGGCCGACTGGCGCGTCGACCATGTCGCCGAGCACAAGATCAAGAAAACGGCCGAGCACCGCATGCCGACGTTCACGTTCGTCGAGAACCCGGACATCCTCGCCTCGGTCGCGGCCCTGCCGAATCCGCCGTACTGCGTGGGCTTCGCCGCCGAAAGCGGCAATCTCGACGTGCACGGCGAAGAAAAACGCGCACGCAAGAAAGTGCCGCTCCTGATCGGCAATCTCGGCCCGCTCACCTTCGGCCAGGACGACAATGAAGTCGTGCTGTTCGAGGCGGCCGGCCGCACGCCGCTGCCGCGCGCGGCCAAGCAGGCGCTCGCGCAGACGATCGTCGCCGAGATCGCGCGGCGTCTGCCCGACCAGAGCATCATCTCGTGACGCACGCGCCGGCGCACCCGTGTGCCGGCGCGCGGCGCCGCGAACACAGGCAAGGAGCAGTAATGCCATGACACTGCTTTCCGTACTCGACCAGTCGCCCGTCATCGCCGGGCACAGCGCGGCGGATGCCATCGCCGCCACCATCGAACTCGCGCAGCTTGCCGACGACCTCGGCTACACGCGCTACTGGTGCGCCGAACACCACGGCCTGCTGGGCGTGTGCAACCCCAGCCCCGAAGTCATGCTCGCGCGCCTTGGCAGTGTGACGAAGCGCATCCGCATCGGCTCGGGCGGGATCATGCTGCCCTATTACAGCCCGTTCAAGGTCGCCGAGCAGTTCATGATGCTCGAGGCGCTCTTTCCGGGACGCGTCGATCTCGGCGTCGGTCGCGCGCCGGGCGGCGACATGCGCACCGCGCAGGCTGTGGCTGCGGGCGCCTACAACCGCGGCGACCAGTTCACGCAGCAAGTGCAGGATCTCGTCGGCCTGATGGACGGCAACCTCCCAGCCGACCACCTCGCGCACGGCGTGGTGCTGCAGCCGCAAATCGACACGCGCCCGCAGCTCTGGGTGCTCGGTTCGAGCGACTTCGGCGGCATTCTCGCCGCGCAGCTCGGGCTGCGCTTCTCGTTCGCGCACTTCATCAACGCACACTTCGGGCATCTCGTGGCCGAGGCATATCTCGACCGCTTCAAGCCGGGCCACGAGGCGAAGCCGTATCTCGCGTGCGCCGTGTTCGCGATCTGCGCCGACACCGAAGCCGAAGCCGCCGACCTCGAAAAGGCCGTCGACCTGCGCCGCGTGCAGATGGCCTACGGGCTGAACGCGCCAATTCCGAGCCTCGAGCAAGGGCGCGCGCAGGAATACGGCGAGCGCGAGCAGATCGTGATCGACCGTGAGAAGCCGCGCAGCGTGATCGGCACGCCGGAGAGCGTCACGGAGCGCCTTCTTGCGATCAAGGACAACTTTCGCGCCGACGAACTCATCGTGCTGACCGTTGCGGGCAGCTACAAGGCTCGTCTGCGCTCTTATGAACTGCTTGCCGAGGCGTTCCAGCTGCCTCGCGCCTGAGCGAACCACCACCGCCCCATCACCCTGACTTCATGAAAATCGACATCAAGATCCTGAACGAGCGCATGCGCGACCAGCTGCCCCATTACGCCACGCCAGGCAGCGCCGGCCTCGACCTGCGCGCGTGCCTCGACGCGCCGATCACGCTCGAACCGGGCGAAACGAAGCTCGTGCCGACGGGTCTCGCCATCCACGTGGCCGACCCCGGCTACGCGGCACTGATCCTGCCGCGCTCGGGTCTTGGCCACAAGCACGGCATCGTGCTCGGCAACCTGGTCGGCCTGATCGACTCCGACTACCAGGGCGAACTGATGATTTCGACCTGGAACCGCGGCCACACCACCTTCACGCTCAACCCGCTGGAGCGCCTCGCGCAGCTCGTGATCGTGCCGGTCGTGCAGGCGCAGTTCAACATCGTCGACGACTTCGAGGCGAGCGAGCGCGGCGCGGGCGGCTTCGGCAGCACGGGCAAGCACTAAGCCCAGCGGTTGCGCCGGCAACAAAAAAGCACGCCTTGGCGTGCTTTTTTGCGTTTAGGCGGAGGCTTCGGTTCGCTGCGTGGCACCCGGACGCCGGCGATACCAGAGCGCATAGACCACCACGAGCACCGCGAGAAACGCGAGGCCGTAGACCAGCGTCATGCGGAATTCGCGCGTAAAGGCCGTACCAGCCAGAATGCCGAGCATCAACAGCGCGCCCAGCACGCTCGTGAACGGGAAACCCCACATGCGGAACGCGAGCGGCGTGCCGCCTTCACGCGCCTGGCGCACGCGGAAAAAGATCTGCGTGACGAAGATCATGAACCACGTAAACATCGCGCCGAACATGGCGATCGACATCATCAGCGTGAACGCCGCCTGCGGCCAGAGTGCGTTGAGCACGGCCGCCACCGCGATGCCGATAGTGGACAGCGAAAGCGCAGCGGTCGGCACGCCGTGGCGTGTGAGCCTCCCGAACGCCGCGGGCGCATAGCCCGCGCGCGAAAGGCTGAACATCATGCGCGTGGTGATGTAAAGCTGGCTGTTCATGGCGGAGAGCGCCGCCACGAGCACGATGAAGTTGATCGCGCCCGCTGCATAAGGCACGCCGGTCGCGGCCATCACCTTCACGAACGGGCTCTCGTTGCCGCCCGCCTGAGTCCACGGCACGATGGCGAGCATGAGCGCGAGCGTAAGCAGATAGAACAGCACGAGCCGCAGCACGGTTGCGCGAAACGCACGCGTGACGGCGCGCTGCGGGTCCTGCGCCTCGGCGGCCGCCACGGCGATCGTCTCCACGCCGAGGTAGCTGAAGAGCGAGACGATCGTGCCCACCCACACGCCCCACCATCCTCGCGGCAGCAAGCCGCCGTGCTGCGTGTAGTTCGCGAAGCCCACGCCCGAGCCGGCTGGTGCCCGCCAGACGAACCAGGCGCCCAGCACGATGAACGCAACGATGGCTGCAATCTTCAGGCTCGAAAACAGGTATTCGATGGTGCCGTAAGCGCGCACACTCATTGCATTCACAACGATCAGCGCTGCTGAGAATCCGATGATCCAGTAAAGCCCCGGCACGTGGGGAAACCAGAACTTCATGTAGATGGCGATTGCTGCAACCTCGGTGCCGACAGCCAGCACATACGCCGACCAGTACGCATAGCGCACGACGAAGCCGGCGAGCGGCCCGATGTAGTGTTCGGCATAGGCGCCGAACGAGCCCGACACGGGATGCGCAACGGTCATTTCGGCCAGTGCGCCCATCAACAGCAAGGCGATCAGCGCGCCGATCGCGTAGGAAATCAGCACGCCAGGCCCGGCGAAAGAGATCGCAAAGCCGCTGCCGAGAAAGAGCCCGGTGCCGACTGCGCCGCCGATGGCGATCATCGTCATCTGCCCGGCGGACAAGCCCTGGCGCAGCCCTTGTTCGCGCTCGACGATGGCTTCGAACGCGCCCGATTTACGTGGTACCACTGTTACACCCCTGCTTCGCGCAAGACGCTACTGAAGCGCTGCGCATCAAGAAAACGCCGGCGGCGGGACAAACGCGTATTTTACCGGCTGACGGCTCGGCCACTTGCACGGCATGGCGCGACACCTGAACCGGCCAGCCAGCCCAAAAGAAAAAACGGCGCAGTCCTCTCGGACTGCGCCGTCTTGCCTGAAGGCTCTGTGCGCGCTTTCGCGCTGCCGCTTACTCCACTTCCACCGCTTCCGGATTGCGCGGCGCCGGCTGCTCGTCGAACGTGAGCTGGACCTTGTCGTCCGCATCGACGTCCACGGTCACGCGGCCGCCGTTCATGAGCTTGCCGAACAGCAGTTCGTCGGCGAGCGCACGGCGGATCGTGTCCTGGATCAGGCGCTGCATCGGCCGCGCGCCCATGAGCGGGTCGAAGCCATGCTTTGCCAGATGCTTGCGCAGTGCGTCGGTGAAGACCGCGTCGACCTTCTTCTCGTGCAGTTGGTCTTCCAGTTGCATGAGGAACTTGTCGACCACGCGCATGATGATTTCCTCATCGAGCGCACGGAAGCTGATCGTCTGATCGAGCCGGTTGCGGAACTCCGGCGTGAACAGGCGCTTGATATCGGCCAGCTCGTCGCCCTGCTCGCGCCGGGTCGTGAAGCCGATCGTCGACTTGTTCATCGCCTCGGCGCCCGCGTTCGTCGTCATGATGATGATGACGTTGCGGAAATCCGCCTTGCGGCCGTTGTTGTCGGTCAGCGTGCCATGGTCCATGACCTGCAGCAGCACGTTGAAGATGTCCGGGTGCGCCTTCTCGATTTCGTCGAGCAGCAGCACGCAGTGCGGCTTCTTCGTGACGGCTTCGGTCAGCAGACCACCCTGGTCGAACCCGACGTAGCCCGGCGGCGCGCCGATCAAACGGCTCACCGCATGGCGCTCCATGTACTCGGACATGTCGAAGCGGATCAGCTCGATACCGAGCGTGAACGCGAGCTGGCGCGCCACTTCGGTCTTGCCGACGCCGGTCGGGCCCGAGAACAGGAACGAGCCGATTGGCTTGTCCGTCTTGCCGAGACCCGCGCGCGCCATCTTGATCGAAGCCGAAAGCGCATCGATAGCCGGATCCTGGCCGAACACCACGGCCTTCAGATCGCGGTCGAGCGTTTGCAGCTTGCTGCGATCGTCTTGCGAGACGCTTTGCGCCGGCACGCGCGCGATCTTCGAGATGATCTCTTCGATCTCGCTCTTGCCGATGGTCTTCTTCTGCTTCGACTTCGGCAGGATGCGCTGGGCCGCGCCTGCTTCGTCGATCACGTCGATTGCCTTGTCGGGCAAGTGACGGTCGGTGATGAAGCGTGCCGACAGTTCAGCGGCCGCGTTCAGCGCGCCCGACGAATACTTCACGCCGTGGTGCTCTTCGAAGCGCGACTTCAGGCCACGCAGGATCGCCACGGTCTGCTCGACAGTCGGCTCGACCACGTCGACCTTCTGGAAGCGCCGCGACAGCGCCGCGTCCTTCTCGAAGATGCCGCGGTATTCCGTGAACGTCGTCGCGCCAATGCACTTGAGCGTGCCCGACGAGAGCGCCGGCTTGAGCAGGTTCGACGCATCGAGCGTGCCACCCGACGCGGCGCCTGCACCGATCAGCGTATGAATTTCGTCGATGAACAGAATGGCGTGCGGACGCTCTTTCAGTTCCTTGAGCACCGTTTTGAGGCGCTGCTCGAAGTCGCCGCGATACTTCGTGCCCGCAAGCAGTGCACCCATATCGAGCGAGTAGACTTGGGCGTCTGCGAGAATGTCCGGCACTTCGCCGCGCGTGATGCGCCAGGCGAGCCCTTCCGCGATCGCGGTCTTGCCGACACCGGCCTCGCCCACGAGCAGCGGATTGTTCTTGCGGCGGCGGCACAGCACCTGCACCACGCGCTCCACTTCCAGTTCGCGACCAATGAGCGGATCGATCCGGCCGTCCTTCGCCATCTGGTTCAGGTTCTGCGTGAACTGGGCGAGCGGGGTTTCCTTCTGGCCGGCGGCGTCTTCGGCTTCGGCGTTCGCGTCGCTGGCCTTGGCGGCTTCGCCGCTGCCCGTCTTCGCGATACCGTGCGAAATGAAATTCACTACGTCCAGACGCGTGACGCCCTGCTGCTGCAGGTAGTACACCGCGTGCGAGTCCTTCTCGCCGAAGATGGCGACCAGCACGTTCGCGCCCGTCACTTCCTTCTTGCCGTTGGAAGTGGACTGGACGTGCATGATCGCGCGCTGGATCACACGCTGGAACCCGAGCGTCGGCTGCGTATCGACGTCATCCGTGCCGGGAACCGTAGGCGTATTGTCGTGAATGAAGTTGCGCAGGTTCTGTCGCAGGTCTTCGATATTGGCGGCACACGCACGCAACACTTCCGCCGCTGTTGGGTTGTCCAACAGCGCCAGCAGCAGATGCTCGACCGTTATGAACTCGTGCCGTGCCTGACGTGCTTCCATGAACGCCATGTGCAGGCTGACTTCCAGTTCCTGGGCAATCATGCTTCCTCCATCACACACTGCAGCGGATGCCCGGCCTGCCGTGCATGGGTAACGACTTGCTCAACTTTGGTCGACGCGATGTCTCGCGTATAGACCCCACAAACGCCCCTGCCCTCGCGATGCACCTTCAACATGATCTGCGTTGCGGTCTCGCGGTCCTTATTGAAATATTCCTGCACGACCATCACGACGAATTCCATCGGCGTGTAGTCGTCATTCATTAGCACGACCTTGTACATGGAGGGCGGTTTGACCTTTTGCTCCTGCCGCTCCAGTACGGTTGAATCCTGCTTGTCCGGGATAATCGCCATACACCCATTCTAAACAACTCGGACAGGCCCGCAATCCTGCCGTAACCTGACCGGCCGGCCGGTGAACCCGGCGCTCCCGACCTGCGACCCGCTGCAAGCAATTCATGCACCCTGGCCCGGCCCCGATCCCTTGGACCGGCTGCGGGGCCGGTACACAATCCTGCACTGAGCAGCTTTCACGCCACCGTTGAATCGAGTATCGCACAACCTTGACGTTGTCGTGGGAAGCGACTGTAGGCGCCCGCACGCTCAGTGTCAGATTCCATGGTGCGGTGCATCGCATATGCGTCGCTCGCGTGCTTTTTCAAGATGGCTCATGCACACCACTTTGTGCACCGGCGCCCAGCGTCGGCGAAAAGCAGGAAAAACCCTGGAAATGCGCTCTTTACAACGCGTCAAACAGCGTCTCAAAATATTCTTGACAGCAGAATAAAGACCCTCAACAATCAAGCTGGCACTTTTTTCAACCGCCTTAAATTCGAAAAAATGCCGTTGGTGAGCTTGTGAGGAGGGGGCGATCGCACCGCGATCGTTTAGCTTTTCGAACTGCTCGTGGTAGTGACATGAGTTACAGGGGAAGTTGGTATGGCAACCGGTACGGTCAAGTGGTTCAACGACGCGAAGGGTTTCGGGTTCATCACGCCGGATGAAGGCGGCGAGGACCTGTTCGCTCACTTTTCGGCTATTCAAATGAATGGCTTCAAGACCCTCAAAGAAGGTCAGAAGGTGAGCTTCGAGGTCGTGCAAGGCCCGAAGGGTAAACAGGCATCGAACATTCAGGCAGCCGCCTGATCTGTTCGGTACCCGTACCTTGGAAACCCGGCTTCGGCCGGGTTTCTTTTTGGCGTCATCGTTTTTTAACGTTTGAGTGTTAGCTCACGCGTAACGTGCCCATCATGCCGAGATCCTCGTGCTCGAGGATGTGGCAATGAAACATGCGGTCGCCCGCCTCGTGCTGGACGGTTGCGATGTGCACCGTTTCGCCCGGCCGCACGTTCACCGTGTCGCGCCAGGCCAGCAGTTCCTCTTCCTTGCGCACGCCGCCACGCTCGCGCGCCATCACCTGAAATTGCGTCCCGTGCAGATGAAACGGATGATCCATGTCCGTGCCGTTTGCGATCGCCCAGTGCTCGACTTCGCCGCGCCGGCTCGCCAACGTCACGCGCGCCGGATCGAAGACCGCTCCGTTCACCATGAACTGCATGCCGCGCGGCATCGCCTGCGCGGACGCACCCGGTGCGTGCATCGCTTTCATGTCCATGGCTTCGCTGAACACCACGCTTTTTTTCGGAATCGTTAGCGGACCTGATGAAACGAGCGGCGCAAGCTTGCGCAGTCGATCCGGCAACGGCGGTTGCGCTGTTGCGCCTGCCGGTGTGAAGCCAACGTTCGCCAGGATCAGCGATGGCCCCGCAGGCAAACTGCCGTGTGTCATCGCCATCTTGTGGCGATCGTATTGCGCGGCGATCAGCGACGCACGCGAGGCGCCCTGCCCCACGCGCACGATCAGTTCCGCGCGCTCACCCGGTGCCAGCAAAAGCGCGGTGACGCCCTCGCGCGGCGCGCCCAGCAGCCCGCCGTCCGTGCCCACCTGCGCGAAAGCGCGGCCGTCATCGAAGGCGAGTTGCAGATAGCGCGCGTTACAGCCATTCCAGACGCGCCAGCGCTCGTCGCGCACGACCTCGATGTGCGGCTCGCGCGCCCCGTTCACGAGCACGTACTGGCCTTCGCGGCCGTTCATCCAGTCCATCATGCTGTTCGCGGGAATCGTGCCGTCTGCCGCGAGCTTCAGGTCGGAAACGAACAGATGCCGCTCAGGCCACGACGCTGCGAGCGGATCGCCCGCGGCGCGCACGATGAACGGGCCCGCCAGCCCGCGGAACACCTGCTCCGAACTCAGCATATGGGGATGCGGGTGATACCAGTAGGTGCCCGCACTGCCCTGCGGCAGCGTGAAGCGATAAACGTGCTGCTCGCCCGGCGCGACAGGTTTCGACGGATTGCCGTCCTGATCGGGCGGCACGGGCAGGCCGTGCCAGTGGATTGTCGAAGGCTGCGGCAGCCGGTTCACGAAAGTGATTTCGACGGTATCGCCCTCGCGCACGTCGATCAACGGACCGATGACGGGCCCGTCGTTTTCCGTCGCGGCTCCCGCGCCGAGCGCGTCGTATTGCCAGAAGACCGTTTGCGGTTTTCCGGGCAGCAGCGCACGTGCAGCCGGCTGCGCGATCAGCGTCGCGCGAAACTGGCCCGGCTCGCGGCCCTGATTGGCAAGCGTGCGCAGCGCGGCAAGCGGCGCGCCGGCGGGCAACGCATCGGCAGCGGCTAGCGGCGTTTGCGCCTGCATCATGGCGCCCGACATCGATGGCATATCCGACATGCCGTGCATCGCGTGCATGCCATCGTCCGCACCTAGCGCGAATGCGCGGCGCGCGAACAGGGTCGCGGTGGCGGCGCTCAACGCGCCGGAAATAAATGCTCGTCGTTTCATCGATGAATTCCTCATACCTCGTTCATGCCAGAGCACGTGGCGCGCAATAGCAGGCACGCCGCGCGTGCGGCCGTTCGCTTCGCGCATGCGAAGCACTTCGAACGACTCAGACGATCGGAGGAGGTAATGGAGGAGCGTGGGTAATCCCGGCACGTAGCAGGGCCGGAAGAACATTGAGCGCGGAGCCATCGGGCGCTTGCATACCCAATGCCAACGCAACGGGCGGCGCACCGCAATGCACGCCGCAGCCCACGACACAGCAACTCGTGCCGCACACACCGTGCGAGCCGTGGCCGCTCGTGTTCGGCATATCGCCGGATTTCGCCGTGCCGCAATGAGCGGCGGCCACCACCATGCTGTGCGCCGCCAGCCCGATTCGCTGCGAATGCTCGCAAGCCGTCGCGCCGCGCACGGCAAAGAGCGCGAACAGGCAAGCAAGAAAGAGGCGGCACAAAAAACGCATGCGACTTGGGCGAAGGACTAACCAGGTTGATACGCATCATCATATCGCACAGCAGACATCGCGACGCACGCGACAGCGTGCCGCGCACCGTGTCCAGGACAAAGACAACGGCATGAAAGGCCGCCAGGATCGCTCAAGCCCTGCCCGCACGCACGACGCGGGCCGGTGCCGCACAGATAACACTGGGAAGATCCACCATGTCACGAAAAATCCTGCGCATTGCCGCTGTTCTCGCCACGCTGCTCGTCGCGGCTTGCTCCATGCCTAACCCCATGACCTCGGCAAGTTCATCAAGTAGCGCTGACTCGCGCACGCAACTCGTTCACGATGCCCGCCAGGCCATGAACAGCCTGTATGCCAGCACACCGCACGCGAAGTCGTTGGCCGACAATTCATTCGGTATTCTTATTTTCCCGGGAATTCTTAAAGCAGGCTTCCTGGTTGGCGGCGCGGGCGGCGATGGTGTGCTGTTTTCGAAGGATGGCAGAGTGCTCGGCTATTACAACGTCAGCGCCCTCTCCTATGGATTGCAGGCCGGAGCGCAAAACTTCTCGGAGGCGATGTTTCTCATGACGCCTGGCGCGAAGCAATATCTCGATAGCAGCGACGGCTGGTCGGTCGGCGCGGGCCCGAGCGTCGTGCTCGCCGATACGGGCATGGCCAAAGACTTTTCGACCACCACGGTGCGTTCGGATGTGTATGCGTTCGTCTTCGGCCAGACCGGGCTGATGGCCGGGCTCGGCGTGCAAGGGCAGAAAATTACGAAGCTCACGGAGTGAGGCGCAAATAGAAAAACCCCGGTGAACCAGAGGTCCGCCGGGGTTTTTGCATTCCGTCCTGCTTGAATCTAGCAAATTCTCTTACATATTCTCGATCATCACCTGCCCGAAGCCCGAGCACGACACTTGGGTCGCCCCTTCCATCAGCCGTGCGAAGTCGTAAGTCACGCGCTTCTGCAGAATCGACTTCTCCATCGACGCAATGATGAGATTCGCCGCTTCAACCCAGCCGAGATGGCGCAGCATCATTTCCGCCGAGAGAATCTCGGAGCCCGGATTCACATAGTCCTTGCCCGCATATTTCGGCGCCGTACCGTGAGTGGCTTCGAACATCGCGACGGAGTCCGAAAGATTCGCACCCGGTGCGATACCGATGCCGCCCACTTGCGCCGCCAGCGCGTCGGAAATGTAGTCGCCATTCAGGTTCAGCGTGGCGATCACGTCGTATTCGGCCGGGCGCAGCAGAATCTGCTGGAGGAAGGCATCGGCGATCACGTCCTTGATCACGATATCGCCACCCGTCTTCGGATTCTTGATCTTCATCCACGGGCCGCCATCGATCAGTTCCGCCGCGAACTCCTTCTGCGCGAGCGCATAACCGTAGTCGCGGAACGCGCCTTCGGTGAACTTCATGATGTTGCCCTTGTGCACGAGCGTAACGGAACGGCGCTCGTTGTCGATCGCATACTGGATCGCCTTGCGCACGAGGCGCTCCGTGCCCTCGCGCGACACCGGCTTCACGCCCACGCCCGAGCTGTCCGGAAAGCGGATCTTCGCCACGCCCATCTCTTCGCGCAGGAACTTGATGAGCTTCTTCGCGCCTTCGGATTCGGCGGGCCATTCGATGCCCGCATAAATATCCTCCGAGTTCTCGCGGAAAATGACCATGTTGACCTTCTCCGGCGCGCGCACCGGCGAAGGCACGCCCTTGAAGTACTGCACCGGGCGCAGGCACACGTACAAATCGAGTTGCTGACGCAGCGCGACGTTCAGCGACCGGATGCCGCCGCCAACAGGCGTCGTGAGCGGCCCCTTGATCGACACCACGTAATCCTTCACCACTTCGAGCGTTTCTTCGGGCAGCCACACGTCGGGACCGTACACCCGCGTCGCTTTCTCGCCCGCGTAAATTTCCATCCAGTGAATCTTGCGCTTGCCGCCGTAGGCCTTTTCAACCGCTGCGTCGACCACCTTCAGCATGACCGGCGTGATGTCCACGCCCGTGCCATCGCCTTCGATGTACGGAATGATTGGCTGATCCGAGACGTTGAGCGAGAAGTCCGGATTGACGGTGATCTTTTCACCGCCGGTCGGAACCAGGATGTGCTGATACGGCATGATCGACTCCAGTAAGGGCAAGGCTGTTGTAGCGGGTTTGACGCGGCGCCCGGCGCCTCGCGGCGGCGGCGAAGCCGTTTCGCCCGGCAAGAGCGGTATCTCGCCGATGCGGCTTCTCGACGACCGGCGCGCTCGACACGCGGTCAATATTCGCAGCAAGACTGTCCAGGAACACGCGGCGCACTGCGCGCAACCGAGCGGAGCAAGCGGCTTCACGAGCGGCTTGCCACGCGGCGCGAGCGGCCCGTCGGCGTGAGGGTCTGGCGGCTATTCTAGCCCACGCCTCGCGCCAGCGTGCCGCACACTTCACACGGACGCCAGCGCGAGGCGCGCCCATGTCTTATGTCTTATATAAGATATAAAAATCGGCGATGCGCAATATGCATTAAGATCACGGCGCTAACCAGTCCTCCATCCGTACCCGTCGCCTCCGTCATGCGTTTGATCGCCCTCAATAAACCGTTCGGCACGATCTGTCAGTTTTCGCCGCACGAAACACGCCAGTCACTCGCGGACTGGGTGAAGGTGCCGGGCGTCTATCCGGCAGGCCGGCTTGACTCCGATAGCGAAGGTCTCCTGCTCCTCACCGACGACGGCGCATTGCAGGCGCGCATTGCCGAACCGAAACGCAAACTCGTGAAGCGCTATTGGGCGCAAGTGGAAGGCGAGCCCGACGCGGCTGCGCTTGCCGCGCTCGAGCGCGGCGTCGATCTCGGCGACTTCGTGACACAACCGTGTCGAACAAGAATCATTGCTACGCCAGAGCATTTGTGGCCGCGCAATCCGCCGATTCGTTATCGCGCGTCAATACCCACCACGTGGGTGGAGATTGCGATCAGCGAAGGCAAGAACAGGCAGGTGCGACGCATGACCGCGGCAGTCGGCTATCCAACGTTGCGGCTCGTACGCGTCGCGATTGGTGCTCTCGATATTTTTTCGCTTGGTCTCGCGCCCGGCGAAAGCATCGACGTGCCCACCAATGCGCCCTGGCAAAACGTGTCTCGTAAACACAAGTGATTGTTGCGCAAGCACTTTTCACTTTCTGACCGATTTTTTTCGAATCACGCGACACGTCCCCCACCTTTCTGTTGCGTCTCGTTACGAAGCAAATAACAAGTTTGCGTCAACCGTCTCGCGAGACCGTGCGTTATTCGACGCAGATGCCGCCAGAAGCTGTCCGGCATTCAGCCTTCCGGGTCCTCGCAGCAATGCACGGTCCTGACCGCTGGCAGAAGCAGAAATCAAATTCACGCGAATTTGTCGAAAGCGACTGTCAACCGAAAGGTGGATGGCACGTTTACCGACCTGACTCCAAAAACCGGGTCATTTGGTTAATTAACTCAAGCTTGAGGATTCACAACATGAACAAACTGATCGCTGCTCTGGTCGCTGGCCTCTTCGCATCGGCTGCATTCGCACAAGCTTCGGCTCCGGAAGCTGCTTCGGCTGCTCCGGCTGCTGCTGCTTCGGCTGCTCACAAGTCGGCACACAAGAAGTCGCACAAGAAGTCGTCGCACAAGAAGGCAGCGAAGGCTGAAGCCGCTTCGGCAGCTTCGGAGTAAGCTTGCTGTAAGACGCACCGAGGAACGGCATTCGCTGCCGCTCTTCAGCGCGACGAAAGGCAGAGCGCCGCAAGGCGTTCTGCCTTTTTGTTTGGCTGCATGATTTACAGGCTTTTTTGACATGCGCGCTCACCGCATCACGTCGATGACACGAAAGACGACGTGAACCGCGCCGCGCATTTTGACCCGTTCTGACCTGGTCGCGTAACATGCGCGGATTAACCTACAGCAAGGAGTCTCTCGTGCGATTTTCCCTGCGCTCGTTCTTCGTGCGCTGCGCGCTTGTCGTCGCATTGCCATTCGCCGCTTTCTCGGCGCTCACGCTCACCGCGGCGGCGACGTCGAATATCGCGCTGGCGCAGCAAATGCCGCCGGGGGCCAAGCAGCCCAGCGAATTTCCGCGCGTGAAGCTCACGGCAGGCATGTTCGTGATCGACGCCGCGGTCGCCGCCAACGACGCGGACCGCGAACAAGGCCTCATGTACCGCTCGCAGCTCGGGCCCAATGAAGGCATGCTGTTCGTGTTCGGCGAAAACGCCGTGCACTGCTTCTGGATGAAGAACACGCTGATCCCGTTGTCGATCGCCTTCATTCGCGCCGACGGCACGATCACCGACATCGACGAGATGCAGGCCGAAACGACCAACAACCACTGCCCGCGCAATAACGGCACCTTCGCGCTCGAAATGCCCAAGGGCTGGTTCACGGCCAAGGGCATCAAGCCCGGCATGGTGATTCAGGGACTGCCGCCGCTGCAGTAAGCGGTTGCCCAACGCGCGCAGCGCGAAAAGCACAAGCCGGCCCCGCACGCACGCGGCGCCGGTTTTTTTGCGCCCGCGTTGCGCTTCACGCATGGCACCCAGAAGCGCCACGCCGGCGCCCGCACGCGCGGCGCCCCGCCGGGCGCGGGAGCGCTCGGCGGCGCCTCGCTGCGCCCTCCTTCCCGCGCTGCGACATGCGCCCTGCAAAACCGGCGCGCAAGCGCTATCCTATTAATCCCCCCGCATCGCGCGTGCCAAGACCGCGCGCGCCGTGCGGCGCATCGGGCCGCGCGCTGGCCGCGCCGCGTGCCGCCCGGCAGCTTCCATGGCGCGTCATTCCAAGGAGATCACCGTGCCTCGCAAGACCCCCATCGAGCGCTATCGCAACATCGGGATCAGCGCTCACATCGACGCCGGCAAAACCACGACGACCGAGCGCATCCTTTTCTACACCGGCGTGAATCACAAGCTCGGCGAGGTTCACGACGGCGCGGCGACCATGGACTGGATGGAGCAGGAACAGGAGCGCGGCATCACGATCACCTCGGCCGCGACCACCGCGTTCTGGAAAGGCATGGCCGGCAACTACCCCGAACACCGCATCAACATCATCGACACGCCGGGGCACGTGGACTTCACGATCGAAGTGGAGCGCTCCATGCGCGTACTCGACGGCGCGTGCATGGTGTACGACTCCGTGGGCGGCGTGCAGCCGCAGTCGGAGACCGTGTGGCGCCAGGCGAACAAGTACAAGGTCCCGCGCATTGCGTTCGTCAACAAGATGGACCGCGTGGGCGCGGACTTTTTCCGCGTGCAGCGGCAAATCGGCGAGCGCCTCAAAGGCGTGGCCGTGCCTATCCAGATTCCGGTGGGCGCGGAAGATCACTTCCAGGGCGTGGTCGACCTCGTGAAGATGAAGGCGATCGTGTGGGACGACGAGAGCCAGGGCGTGAAGTTCGAGTATGAGGACATCCCCGCGAATCTCGTCGAGCTTGCGCATGAGTGGCGCGAGAAGATGGTCGAGGCCGCCGCCGAAGCCGACGAAACACTGCTCGAAAAGTATCTTCACGACCACGAGAGCCTGACCGAAGAGGAAATCAAGGGCGGCCTGCGCAAACGCACGATCGCCAATGAGATCGTGCCGATGCTTTGTGGCAGCGCGTTCAAGAACAAGGGCGTGCAGGCCATGCTCGACGCCGTGATCGACTATCTGCCCTCGCCGGTGGACGTGCCCGCGATTCTCGGCCACGACCTCCACGACAAGGAAATCGAGCGCCACCCGAGCGACGACGAGCCGTTCTCCGCGCTCGCCTTCAAGATCATGACCGACCCGTTCGTCGGGCAACTGATCTTCTTCCGCGTCTATTCGGGCGTGGTGAATTCGGGCGACACGGTGCTCAACGCGACCAAGGACAAGAAGGAGCGCCTCGGCCGCATCCTGCAGATGCACGCGAACGAGCGCAAGGAAATCAAGGAAGTGCGCGCGGGCGACATCGCGGCCGCAGTGGGCCTGAAAGAAGCGACGACGGGCGACACGCTCTGCGACCCGGCGCATGCCATCGTGCTCGAACGGATGATCTTCCCCGAGCCCGTGATCTCGCAGGCCGTCGAGCCGAAGACCAAGGCCGACCAGGAAAAGATGGGCATCGCGCTCAACCGTCTTGCGCAGGAAGACCCGTCGTTCCGCGTGCAAACCGACGAAGAGTCGGGCCAGACCATCATCTCGGGCATGGGCGAGCTGCACCTGGAAATTCTCGTCGACCGCATGAAGCGCGAGTTCGGCGTGGAGGCGACGGTCGGCAAACCGCAGGTCGCGTATCGCGAGACCGTGAAGAACAAGGTCGAAGATGTGGAAGGCAAGTTCGTGAAGCAGTCGGGCGGGCGCGGCCAGTATGGCCACGCCGTCATCACGCTCGAACCGCAGCCGCCGGGCAAGGGCTACGAGTTCGTCGACGCCATCAAGGGCGGCGTGATTCCGCGCGAGTTCATCCCGGCTGTCGACAAGGGCATTCAGGAGACGCTGAAGGCCGGCGTGCTCGCGGGCTACCCCGTGGTCGACACGAAGGTCACGCTCACGTTCGGCTCGTACCACGACGTGGACTCGAACGAAAACGCCTTCCGCATGGCCGGTTCGATGGCCTTCAAGGAAGCGATGCGCAAGGCCAAGCCCGTTCTGCTCGAACCGATGATGGCCGTGGAAGTGGAAACGCCCGAGGACTTCATGGGCAACGTGATGGGCGATCTCTCCAGCCGCCGCGGCATCGTGCAGGGCATGGAGGACATCGCGGGCGGCGGCGGCAAGATCGTGCGCGCCGAAGTGCCGCTCTCGGAGATGTTCGGCTACTCCACGTCGCTGCGCTCGCTCACACAAGGCCGCGCCACGTACACGATGGAGTTCAAGCACTACGCGGAAACACCGCAGAACGTGGCCGAAGCGGTCATCAACGCGAAGAAGGCGTAACGTAGGCAAAGCGCCGGCAACGTGCAGGCGTTGCCGCGCACACGAAAGCCCGTCCCCTTGCGGACGGGCTTTTTTACATGCGCACGGCGCAATTTTGACCGTGCCACAATGCGGCGATAACGCTGCGACGCACACAGTCAAGGAGACACGACGATGAGTCACGACCCCGACCATGAGCATCCTCATGACCACCCTCACGACAACGCACCGGTCGACTGGCGCGAAAACGGCGTCAAGGTGATACGCGGCGATCAGCTCGACACGAACACCGCACAAACGCCCGGGATGAACCGCGCGGCCGCGATCAACGCGGCGCGCGTGGGCGCGCAAAAGATCTGGGCAGGCACGGTCACGATCCATCCGAACGCGAAGACGGGCGCGCATCATCACGGCGCGCTGGAAAGCGTGATCTACGTCGTGCGCGGTCACGCGCGCATGCGCTGGGGCGAGCATCTGGAGTTCACGGCGGAGGCGGGCCCAGGCGACTTCATCTTCGTGCCGCCCTACGTGCCGCACCAGGAGATCAACGCGAGCACCGACGATCCGCTCGAATGCGTGCTCGTGCGCAGCGACAACGAGGCCGTGGTAGTGAACCTGAACATCGACGCGGTCGAAGCGCCGGAAACCGTGTACTGGGTCGATCCGATCCACCGCCATCCGCACGACCATTGAACGCCCGGCCGCAAGCGCCCCTACTTACGCGATGACGACACCCACCGCCTCGCTACGCCCTCGCCTGATTGCGCTTTATGCCGCGCTCATCGCCGCCAATCTCGGCGCGTGGGCGTGGGCGCTGATCGCGTTTCGCCACTACCCGCTGCTGCTCGGCACGGCGTTGCTCGCCTACGGCTTCGGCCTGCGCCACGCGGTGGACGCCGACCATATCGCCGCCATCGACGCCGTCACGCGCAAGCTCATGCAGCGAGGCGAGCGCCCGCTCGGGGTGGGACTCGCGTTCTCGCTCGGCCACTCCACGGTCGTGATCGCCGCCACGCTCGGCATCGCGCTCACGGCGCTCTCGCTGCATGGCCGCTTCGAGCGGTTCCACGAGATCGGCTCGACGATCGGCACGCTCGTTTCGTCGACATTCCTGCTCGTGCTTGCGGGCGTGAACCTCGTGATCCTGCGCGACGTATGGATGCGCTACCGGCGCGCGCAACAGGGCGACGACGCGACGCTCGCGGCCGCCGCCGCTCCCGCTCCCGCCGGCCTCTTTTCGCGCGCACTGCGTCCGCTCTTCGCGCTCGTCACGAAGAGCTGGCATCTGTATCCCGTGGGTGTGCTGTTCGGCCTCGGCTTCGACACGGCCACCGAAATCGGCCTGCTCGCCATCGCCGCCGCCGAAGCGGGCAAGGGCTTGCCGATGTATTCGATTCTCGTGTTCCCCGCGCTTTTCACCGCGGGCATGACACTCGTCGACTCCACCGACAATGTGCTGATGGTCCACGCCTACGGCTGGGCCATGGACGACCCGAGGCGCAAGCTCTACTACAACGCGAGCATCACATTCGTCTCCGCCCTCGTGGCGATCGTGATCGGCGGCGTGGAAGCGCTCGGACTCATCGCCGACAAGCTCGGCGCCAGCGGCGGCGCGTGGACGCTCATCGCCGGCCTGAACGCGCGCTTCGGCGAGCTGGGCTACGGCATCGTCGCGGCGTTCATCGCGTGCTGGATCGGCTCGGTGCTCTTCCATCGCTGGCGCCGTCCCGCTGCGGTCCGCTAAAACGCACGCGCTGTTTCTCGCTCGGCGCGCAACCCCGCGAAACCCCTACCCTTCGCCTCGATTGCCGAAAGCGCGTAAACTAGCCCCCAGCTATTGCGCGCAATAGACTCATCAATCGTTTCGCTCAGTTTCAATTCGCTGCCTTAGCTGCACCCCTTCGTCGTCTGCCGTACCGCATGCCGCCGTCGCGCACGCCCCCGGGCCTCGCGCGTCCCCTGAACGGAATCGCACGGAAACCCGCACCGATGAAACGACCGCAGTCCCGCCGTCCGCTCCTCTGCCGCCTCGAAGCGCTGCGCCCTCAGGCCGGCGACCATGGCAATCATGCTCTCGACGAATTCGCCGCCGGGCGCCTTACGCGCCGCGAGCTGCTGCGCTATGCGAGCGCGGTCGGCCTCACGGCGCTGCCCGCTTTTGCGGGGCTCGGCGTGCCACGCAGCGCGCACGCCCAAGGCGCGGGCAAGCCCGGCGAGCAAACGATCCGCGTGGCCCACCTCATGCCTGCGGGCGCTGTCGATCCGCTCACCGTGACCGATGCGGGCGCGCTGTGTCTCTTGAACCAGACCGGTGAATTCCTCGCCAACGACGACGCGCAAGGCCATCTGCAACCCGCCCTCGCGCTCTCGTGGCAAGCCAACGCGAAAGCAGACGTCTGGACGTTCAAGCTGCGCCCCAACGTGAAATTCCACGACGGCCAGCCGTTCGGCGCGAAAGACGTGGTGGCGACCTTCGATCGTCTCGCCGATCCGGCAACCGGCTCGGCGGCGCTCTCGGTGCTCAAGGGCGTGCTTTCAAAAGGCGGAACGAAGGCCATCGACGACCACACGGTCGAGTTCCATCTCGACGCGCCCAATGGCAACTTCGCCTACTACGTTTCTTCGGACAACTACAACGCCGTGATGCTACCCGCCAACTATGCGGGCAATTACGAAAAGAGCTTCATCGGCACGGGACCATTCAAGCTCGGCAAGTTCGAAGCGCGGCGCGGCGCGAGCTTCGTGCGCAATCCCGACTACTGGGGCGACAAGGCGCTGCCCGCGCGCCTGGAATTCGCGTTCTACGCCGACGAGCAGGCGCAACTGCTCGCGCTGCAAGGTCACCAGGCCGACGTGATGGGCACGTTCACCGTGCAGGGCGGCATCGGCATCCTGAACAATCCCGACTTCAAGGTGATCGGCGTGCGCTCGAGCGCGCATCGCCAGATCCACATGCGCAACGACTCGCCCACGTTCAAGGACAAGCGGGTGCGCCAGGCGCTTGCGCTGGCGCTCGATCGCGACGTGCTCGTGCGCGGACTCTTCAAGGGCCGCGCCGAGGTGGGCAACGACAGTCCGTTCGCGCCCATCTTTCCTTCTACGGCAACCGACGTGCCCCAGCGCAAGATCGATGTCGCGAAGGCCCGCCAGTTGCTCGCGCAGGCGGGCGTGGCCAACGGCTTCGACGTGACGCTCACCACCGAAAAGTACATGGAGATACCGGACCTCGCCGTGGTCGTGCAGAACGCGGCGAAGGCGGTCGGCATTCGTATCACGCTCAAGGTGGAGAGCCAGTCGCAGTACTACGGCGCGGGCACGTTCGGCAAATCGGACTGGCTCGACTCGCCGCTCGGTATAACCGACTACGGGCATCGGGGCGTGCCGAACGTGTTTCTCAACGCGCCGCTCACCTCGGGCGGCACGTGGAATGCTGCGCACTTTCGCAACGCCGAGTACGACAAGCTGGTCGCGCAGTTCGCAGCAACGCTCGACGTGGCGGCCCAGAAGCAGGTGGCGCGGCAGATCCAGACGCTGTTGCTCGACGAGACGCCCGTGATCATCCCGTACTTCTACGACCAGTTGATCGCGCAGCGCGCCGTGCTTTCCGGCGTGCGCTTCACGGCGCTCGCCCAGCTCTACTTCGACCGCGCGACGCTCGCCGCCTGAGCCGGCACGCGAGGCTGGCGCACCCGCAACGGAGGTCCGATGGCTACTCCGCTCCCGCCCATGTCGAAGCCGACCGGCGCCGCGCGCGCATTCGCCCCGCGTGCGGGCATCGCGCGCTTTCTTGGCAGGCGCGCTGCGTGGGCGATCTACACGCTCTGGCTGCTTTCGGTGCTCGTGTTCGCGGGCGGCCAGCTGCTGCCAGGCGACATCGGCCGCGCCGTGCTCGGCCCCCTCGCCGACGCGCGCGCCGTGGCCGCGCTCAATCACGAACTGGGCGCCGACCGGCCCGTGCTCGATCAGTACGCCTCGTGGATCACGCATGCGCTGCGCGGCGACTTCGGCATGTCGTGGAGCTACAAAGAACCCGTGGCG
Source organism: Paraburkholderia sp. J11-2 (assembly GCF_905220185.1). NCBI lineage: Bacteria > Pseudomonadati > Pseudomonadota > Betaproteobacteria > Burkholderiales > Burkholderiaceae > Paraburkholderia > Paraburkholderia sp. J11-2. Next base: position 209,548 of record NZ_CAJMYY010000016.1, read on the forward strand.
CCGTTCGTGGGCGACGCGCTCCTGCAGTCGGCGAAGCTCGGCCTGCTCGCGTTCGTGGTCGTGGTGCCGCTCGGCATTGCGGGCGGCGTGTGGGCGGCGCTCCACGAAGGCCGCCTGATCGACCGCGCGATCAGCACCGGCGGCCTATGCGCGAGCGCCGTGCCGGAGTTCGTCTCGTCGATCGTGCTGATCCTCATTTTCGGCGTGTGGCTGCGCTGGCTGCCTATCGAAGCCACCGCGCCCAGCGGCGCGGGCGCGCTCGAACAATTGCGTCACCTCGTGCTGCCCGTGCTGCCTCTCGTGCTGGTGTTCTTCGGCTATCTCGCGCGCATTGCGCGCGCAGGCACGATCACGGCGCTCGATGCCGACTACACGCGCACCGCGATTCTCAAAGGGCTGCCGAGCCACGTCGTGATCGTGCGACACGTCCTGCGCAATGCGCTCTTGCCCAGCGTGACCGTGGCGGCCACGCAGCTCGGTTATTTGATCGGCGGGCTCGTCGTGGTCGAATCGCTGTTCCGCTATCCGGGTGTAGGTTCGCTCATCTTCAACGCTGCGAAAACCAAGGACTTCCCGTTGCTCGAAGCGGGCGTGCTCGCGGTGGGCGCGGTCTACACCCTCGCCAATCTCGCCGCCGATGCGCTGCACGCGCTCCTTGACCCGCGCCTGCGCACGCCGGGAGGCGCATAGACGATATGGCATCCGAATCAATTTCCTCAGGCGGCAAGCCGTCCGATGCGCAGCCGCCCGGCGAGCCCGGCGAAGAAGCGCTTGCCGACACGCGTTTGCGCGACACGCTGCATCTCCTGCTGCGCTCGCCCTCGTTCGTCGCGGGTGCGTTGATCCTCGTGTGGTGGATCGTCTGCGCACTCGCGGGCCCGTGGTTCGCGCCGCACGACGCCTACGCGTCCGACCCGCTCAGCTCGCTCCTGCCGCCCGACCACACGCACTGGTGCGGCACCGATCAGCTTGGCCGCGACATCTGCTCGCGCGTGATCGTGGGCGCGCGCGACATCCTCACGATCGCGCCGCTCGCCACGCTCGTCGGCACGCTCGCAGGCGCAGCGCTCGGCCTGGTGACGGGCTATTTCGAAGGCGCATTCGGCACCCTCGTCGCGCGCACGCTCGACGCGGTACTCGCGCTGCCGCTCGTGATCGTCGCGCTGCTCGTGCTCGCGGCCGTGGGTGCCTCGAATCTCGCCGTGGTGCTCGTGATCGGCATTACGTTTGCGCCGCTCATCGCACGCACAGTGCGCGCGGCCGTGCTCGCCGAGCGCCATCTCGACTACGTGGCGGCGGCGCGTTTGCGCGGCGCGAACGCGCTCGACGTGATGTTCAGCGAGATCCTGCCGAACGTCTGGCCGCCCATCGTCGTCGAAGCGACGGTGCGCCTCGGCTATGCGATCTTCGCGGTGGCGACGCTCTCGTTCCTCGGCTTCGGCATCCAGCCGCCTTCCGCCGACTGGGGGCTCGCGCTCGCCGAGTCGTACACGCTGCTCGCGGGCGGCGCCTGGTGGACCGTGGCATTCGACGCGCTCGCCATCGCCTCGCTCGTGGTGGCCGTGAACCTCATTGCCGACAGCCTGCGCGAGGTGCTTCAATCGTGAACCGCCCCGCCTCTTCACGCCCTGCTCTCGCCACCTTTAGCGCGCCGCGCGACGACGACGCGCTTGCGCTCGTCGGCCTCACCGTCGCTTACCGCGTGCGCGGGCGCGAGCGCGACGTGCTCACCGACGTCTCGCTGTGCATCCGGCGCGGCGAAGCGTACGGGCTCGTCGGCGAATCGGGCTGCGGCAAGTCGACGGTCGCGCTCGCCGCCCTGCGCTATCTCCCGCGCAACGGCCGCGTGAAGGCCGGGCGCATCGCGATTGCGGGCGACGACGTGCTCGCGCTCGACGCCGACGGCCTGCGTACGCTGCGCGCCAACGCCGTGTCGATGGTCTATCAGGACCCCGCCAGTGCGCTCAATCCCACGCTCACGATCGCCCGCCAGTTGAACGAAGCGTTCGAAGCCGCGGGCGCCGACGCGAGCGTGGCCCGTTCGCGCTCGCATGCGATGCTCGAACGCGTGCGCATCGCCGATCCGGGCCGCGTGCTGGCGAGCTATCCGCATCAGCTATCGGGCGGCATGCAGCAACGCGTGGTGATTGCGATGGCGCTCGCGTCGAACCCCGCGCTCCTGATCCTCGACGAACCGACCACGGGCCTCGACGCCACCGTCGAGGCCGAGGTGCTCGACCTCATCGCCAAGCTGCGCGCGGAGCTGGGCATGGCGGTGCTGCTCATCAGCCACGACCTCGCGGTGATCGGGCGCATGTGCGAACGCGTGGGCGTGCTCTACGCGGGGCGGCTGGTCGAGGAAGGCATCACGCGCGACGTGTTCGAGCGCGCGCGGCATCCGTACACGGTGGGCCTGCTGCGCTGCCTGCCGGCGCATGGGCGCAACAAGCACGCAGGCGCGCTCGACACGATACCGGGCGAGTTGCCGGCGCCCGGCGCGAGCGCGCCCGGCTGCATCTATGCCCCGCGCTGCCGCCTCGCCGACACGCGTTGCCACGTGGAAGCGCCGCCGCCGCATCGCATGACGTCGCCGCACGGTGAGCAGATGTCGCGCTGCCACTACCACGAGCGCGCGATCGAATTGCCGTTCGGCAATTTGATCGGCGGCGGCGAGGGCTCGCTGCCATCGAGCCATAGCCCAACGAACGCCGATACCGAACCGCGCGTCGTACTGCGGGCGCTCGACGTCTCGCGCACCTTCGGACACGGCGCGCAAGCCGTGCGTGCGCTCGACGGCGTGTCGATCGAGCTGCATGCGGGCGAGACGCTCGGCCTTGTAGGCGAATCGGGCAGCGGCAAGACGACACTCGCGCGCATGTTGCTCGGCCTGCACGCGCCCGACGCGGGGGGCGCCGTTGAACTCGACGGCAAACGCCTGCACGCTCACGTCGCGCGCCGTCGCGCCGACGAACGTGCGGCGCTGCGCGTCGTGTTCCAGCATCCGGACGCCTCGCTCAATCGTGCGCTGCCGGTGAAACGGCTGATCGAGCGTGCGCTTTCCCGGCCGCGTGAGGACACGGCGGCAGACCACCAAGCCTCAGACGAATCGCGCATCGCGGGGCTGCTCGAAGCCGTGCGCGTGCCGGCGCGCTATCTCGTGGCACGTGCACGGCAACTGTCGGGCGGCCTCAAGCAGCGCGTGGCGATTGCCCAGGCGTTTGCGGGCGAGCCGCGCATCGTGATCTGCGACGAGCCCACTTCGGCGCTCGACGTCTCCGTGCAGGCCGCGATTCTCAACCTGCTTGCACGCCTGCAGCGCGAGCGCGGCGTGAGCTACCTGTTCATCTCGCACGACCTCGATGTCGTGCGCTATCTCGCCGATCGCATCGTCGTGCTCTACGCGGGCCGCATCGTCGAAAGCGGGCCCGCTGGCGCGGTGTTCGACGGCCCGTGGCATCCGTATACAGAAACGCTGCTGGCCGCGCGCGCGCTGGGCGTGGCTTCGGCAAACGGCACGCAGGCCACAGGGCGCGGCTGCATTTTCAGCGCGCACTGCCCGCGCAAAGTCGGCGCCATTTGCGATGAAGCGCCGCCGCCGATCGCCGATGCGGGCAGCGGTCATCGCATTCTTTGCCACATTCCCGTAGACGAATTGCGTGCGCAACAGCGCGCCACCACGTCCACACAAGCGGCAACCTGAACGTGCGATAGCGCTCGTATCGCGCGCCCGGTTCGTTGCGCTGTCCGCTTTCGCAACGCAAATCGCGCCATTCGGCGCGCGCGTTTCATCGCCGTAACGTTTTCCGCGTTTTTTCTGCCACGCGGGTGACACATCAATTGTTAAATCCACCCTGCACGCCCCTCCCCGGCCGATGGCACAAAACTGGCTACATCGGCACCAGGCATCCGACCGCTGCAATCCAGTGCAATCCGCCCCGACACACGCGGGGTGTCGCACCGGGCGAACGGATGACCGGCCGCTCGACGCGCTTGTAATCTGCCGTCCCACACCATGGGTCCCGACAATCCACAAGTAGTCCTGCACAAACCGGTCGTCCTGCGCGCGGCCTGACCGGGTGCCTTTTGTTTGGCGAGTACCGCGCGAGCCGGATCGAAACATTATCCACGCCGGCGCAAAGCGGGTTGCGAGCCTGATGGAGTCGGCGCACGCGCACAAGGCGTGCAGCCTGCACGGGGGCATGAGGGAAGGCAGGGCATCACCACTGCCGCCTCGCGGGGAGAACAAGATGAACAAGACGAATAATCATCAGTACTACTACTGGATAAGTCGGGGAGCGGGAATGTGTGCGGTGGGCGCGGGTGTTCTGTTCACCGCGGTCACCGCCCGCGCCGCAGGCGACACCATCAATCCGGTGATCCTGCTCGCGGACGCACCCATGCCCGCGAGCGGGGCGGAAGGCTTCGGGGCCTTCAGCGCGCCGGTTGCTGAGGAGTCGCCTGCTGCAGGTTCGCCTGCTGCAGGCACCTTATCGAAAACTGATTCGGACTCCGATTCAACCATCCTGGCGAGCGACGTTTCTACCGTGTTCGCGCCGAACGATTGCATTAGCCGTACGACAGGCAGCGCGTGTTTTCGAGGCAACGGCGGCGGCCACGGCGGCTCGGGGTCGTCGAGCGGCAGCAACGGAAGCAGCGGCGGCGGCGCGGGCGCCGCTACGGCCAGCACGGGAGGGCTTGGCCGCAGCGGCAGTTCTGGCGTAGGAGGGACGGGACCGAGCGGTTCGGGAGGCGGTTCCAGCAACTCCGGTGGCGGGAAAGGCGGTGGTGGCAACAACGGCGGCGGCAACAACGGTGGTGGTAACAACGGTGGTGGTAACAACGGTGGTGGTAACAACGGCGGTGGTAACAACGGTGGTGGTAACAACGGTGGCGCCA
>NZ_CAJMYY010000017.1:0-195645 GCF_905220185.1 Paraburkholderia sp. J11-2
TAGATGACCGAGGCCGACGTGGCCCGCGTGTGCAGTGCGGTTAACGAGATTTGCGTGAAATTCTTAAAATAAGCATTTCTAAATAACTCGCAATCTCCCGTCAAATACGGAACTTCGTCACCGACTCGACGAGCCACGCCGCCTGCTGCCGCAAACTCTCGGCGGCGGCGGCGCTTTCTTCCACGAGCGCGGCATTCTGCTGCGTCGTCTGGTCCATCTGGCCAACAGCCGCCACCACCTGCTCGACGCCAACGCTTTGCTCGGCGCTGGCCCGGCTGATCTCGCCCACAACGGCCGTCACGCGATGAATCGCCTCGACGATCCGGCTCATCGTTGCTCCAGCCTCGCCGGCAAGCAACGAGCCCGACTCCACGCGCGCGACGCTGTCCACGATCAGCGCCTGGATTTCCTTGGCGGCGTGGGCACTGCGCTGCGCGAGGCCGCGCACTTCACTGGCCACGACCGCAAAGCCGCGGCCCTGCTCCCCCGCGCGCGCCGCTTCCACCGCCGCATTGATCGCGAGAATATTGGTTTGCGCGGCAATGCCTTCGATGACGCCGATAATGTCCGCGATCTTGCGCGCACTCTCGTCGATGCCTTTCATGGTCTCGACGACCTGATTCACGACCTCGCCCCCTTGCGTCGCGATCGACGAAGCGCCCGCGGCCAACTCACGCGCCTCGTGCGCGTTTTCGGCGTTCTGCCGGATGGTCGCGCTGAACTGCTCCATCGACGCAGCGGTTTCCTGCAGCGCGCTAGCCTGCAATTCCGTGCGCTGGCTAAGATCGGCATTGCCCGTAGCGATCTGCGCAGAGCCGGTCGCGATCGCCTCGCTGCCGTTGCGCACCTGCTCGACGATCCCGGTGAGCGAGGTGGCCATCGTGCGCATCGCGGCCATGAGGCTATCGGTGTCGCCTGGTCGCACAGGCAGATCGATGTCGAGCTTGCCCGTAGCCATCTCGCGTGCGGCGGCGCGCGCATCGTCGGGCTCACCGCCAAGCTTGCGCGTGATCGTGCGCGAGAACACAACGGCACCGGCAATGCCCGCCAGCACGGTAAGCGCCATCGCACCGGCGCTCGCCAGCATCGCGCTACGCTGCAGGCTTTTCGCTCGCGCGGCCGCGGCGGCGGTCTGCTCGACGATCCTCGCGCCGGTTTCGCGCAGCAGGATCACCGGCTCGCGATCGAGGCCATCCATTGCAAGGTCGCCGACCGCCGTGTCGTAACCCGAGGCCTTGAACCGGTCGATCGCGTTGCGGTACGCAACCCCCATTTGCGCATGTAACGCGTTGAAGCGCTCGATCTTCGTGCGCGCCTCGCCAGGCGGCAGTTCACGCGCGAGTGCCTGGGTCGTGCCCTGGCATGTCGCTTCGAACTTCTGGAACGCTGTCCAGTACTTGTCGAACTGACCGGGGTTCTTCCCGCGCAGCACGATGTCCTTGCCGTTCTGCACCTGGTTCTTGAACGCGACCATCGCCTCGGAGACCTGGCGCGCCTGTGCGCCGTCCACGCCGATCAGCCGCGCGTACGCATCTGCCGCGCTGTTCATTTCGGCGATACCGAACACGCCCGCCGCCGATGCGCTCAGCAGCGCGACGCCCAACGCCAGCGGGAGTTGATGGACCAGCTTCATGAATCACCCCTTCGAATGGTGCAGAAAGCGGCGCACCGGCGCAAACGCCATGCGTTTGCCGTGTACCGCGCCTCCTGAATTTATTTTTCTATTAGGAGTTCGAATAACACTGAATTTGCGGACCCGCGTTTCTCCGCAAGGACGGTGCGTCGCACCGTCCCGCTACCCTTGCGTCACTTCACGAACGCAATGGCGACCGGTGTCGGCACTTCGGCCGACTGCCCGGTATCCGACACGAGGCCCGTTGCGGTGTCGATGCCGAAAACATTGACCTTGCCGCTACGCTGATTGGCGACGAGCAGCCACTTGCCCGACGAATCGATGCCGAAGCCCCACGGCTTCTCGCCGCCCGACGATGTGCGTTGAATTTCCGTCAGTTCGCCCGACGCCGGGTCGACGCGGTACACGATCAGCGCGTTTTCCGCGCGATTCTCGACATAAACGAAACGCCCGTCGGCGCTCACGGCCACTTCGGCGCCGCTCTTCACGCCCTGGAATTCGGGGCTCGTGGTCTCTACCGTTTGCACGAGCGTCAACTGTCCCTGCGAGGCGTCCCAATGCAGCACCATGATCTGCGCGCTCAGTTCGGTCAGCAGATAAACGTACTTGCCGTTCGCGCCGAATGCCAGATGGCGCGGACCGCTGCCCGGCGGCAAGACGAACTGGTGTGCGCTCGCACCGTCCGCAGGCGTGAGCGTGCGCGTGGCGCGATCGAAGCCATACACGAAAACACGATCCGCGCCGAGATCCGGCACGAGCGCGTAGTGGCCCGAGGGATCGACGACAGCGTTGTGCGCATGCGCGCTCGCCTGCCGGCGCGTCGGCCCCGAGCCCGTTTCCTTGACCGTCGAAGTGCGCGCGCCGAGACTGCCGTCGTGATTCACGGCGACGCTCGATACGGAGCCGCCGCCATAGTTGGCCGCCAGCAGCGTCATCGAGGGCAGGTCCAGCGAGAGGTTCGTGGTCCCGCTGCCGCCCGTTGCGACTTCGTTGATTCGCGCGAGCATGCCGCTCTCGCGATCGACGGCATAGGCGGTCACGCTGCCTTCGCGCGAGTTGTCGTCATCGACTGCATACAGCACCGGCAACCGGGGGTTCGTCGTGACCCACGTCGAGCGCGGGCCCGCGCCTACCGCGCCGATCATCGTGAGCTTGCCGCTCGACGTATCGAAGCGCAGCGCGCGCATCTCGCGCTCCTGCGTGCCCACGTAGACGAGTTCGGTTGGTGCGCCGGACGCCGGTGTCGTGGCGCTACCGGGCGCACTGTGAAAAGCCGTCGCAAGCGCGAGCGGAATGAACGCCGCCGTCAATCGGCGCCGCAGGGCAAAACGCTTGGGGAAGCACTGAACCATAGTCGGTGAACGGACGCAATATGAGTGTTATTGTGCGAGCCCCCTTCACGCGGCCAGGCTGCGTGCGGCGGACTGCTGCGGCGAGCGGCGTCTCCTGGCCGCTCACGCGTTCGCGATGCCACGATGATGGCGTCAAGGGCGCCCGTGCGTGACGGACGCCGGCAAGGCAAGCGCGCAGATCAAGCGTAACCGACGTGTGCGCGCGTGTCCCTGCACAAAAGAAGGGTTCGCCAGCACTTTTCTGATGCGCACCTTTATTGCGCCGCGCTTTGGAGCGCAATAAGGGCGGCGGCGCTCGTGGTTGCGTCCTTACTGCGTCTGGGCCCGGGCCGTGACGCGGAACTGGCTCGGCGTGTCGCCCACTTCGCGGCGGAAAAACCGCGTGAAATAAGCGGCATCGGCGAAGCCGAGCCCGAAGGCGATCTGCTCGACCGACATTTCGCCGAAGATGAGATTGCGCTTCGCCTCGGTAATGATGCGCGCACGGATCATCTTCGTGGGGCTCTGCTCCCCCGCGGAAGCGCATGCCGCGCGCAGTTGCACGAGCGACACCGCCATCATCGAGGCGTAATCCTGCAGCGCGAGGTCCTCGCGGTAGTGCTGGTCGATCAGCTTACGGAAACGGTCGACGAGCCGCACGTTGTTGCGCGTTTCGCCTTCGCTGCCGGGCTGATCCAGACGCGCCTCGCGCACGAGCATGAGCAGCAGCGTCGTGAGCAAGGCTTCCGTGCCGATCACATGGCCGACTGCGCTAGATTCCGACTCCTGCTTGAGGCTTTGCACCATGCTGTAGAACTGCTCGCCGCCGTCGGCCATCTCGCCGAGCGGTATCATGCGCGGCGACGTCCACAGTTGAATGAAGTCCTGCAGTTTCCCGTTCACCTGCGCCAGATACGCCACTTCGATCGTCACCACCCAGCGGTCCACGTCGATCGCGTAGTCGAGACCGTGCACGCACTCGGTCGGCAACAGCAACGCGCACGGGGCTTCGAACGGGACAGCACTGCCTTCCAGATTCATCACGCCGCGGCCGCTGCGCACGAAGATGACCTGGCCATAGGCGGGGTGCGCGTGAGGCTCGGTGCGCCAGCGGCCCCGGTCGGTCACGTGCCCGACGTGCACGAACCAGTTTTGTCTCTCGGGGCGTTCAACGTACAAGCGGACTTTGGGTACGGTAGTGCGCTTCGTTCTGGCTTTGCCGTCGCGGTGGCGTTGGTCGGTTGCCATGGCGGTGTGTGTCATAAAGTCTCCTTGGCGGCCCGGTCGTTGCGGTCGCCATTGAAATTCAGAGTTCGCGCCCTGGTTTTCCAGCACGAGTGTCCGCCTGAATTTCATTTTTTTCTGGACGAAGGTACGGCGTCTTCATCCGGTGCACGGAACGCACAATATATCGCAAGCCAGGGTGCCCGGACAAAAGCACAACGATGATACGCGAACGCAGAGGCGCGTTCAGCGCGGTCGACAAAACGGAGGGGACGCTCGATCGTTGTCGAGACAACAAGACACGCTACAGGTGTCTTGCGCAAAGGCGGGAATTTTTTCATACCTTCGGGCAAACCGCGACCTGCGGCTTACCCGAATCCGGGCGCGCGCGGGCTCGCACCCGCGCCGCCGTCATCAGAACGTATGGACGAGGCCGAGCACCACGCCGCGCGTGTCGGCGCCCGGCGCGCCCGCGATGCCGCCATACGCGGTCCCATTGAGCGTGAACTGGGCCTTGTTGCGGTTCTGGATGAAGCCGGCCGACGCATACAGGGTAGTCGCCTTCGAGAAGTAATACTCGTAATTCAGGCCGATTTGCTGGGCGTTGTTGCCCTTTCCGGTGCGGTCGTGCGCATAGCCGTAAAGCAGCGCGACCTGGTTGGCCGGATCGATGCGGTACGACGTGGAGGCTTCGTAGACGTCGCGCTTGACGCTGTTGTCGGTCTGCCGCTCCGTGTGATACGCGAGATAGAAGCGGGCCGCGCCGACGCCGAGCGACGTGCCGGCGTTGAACACCTTCAGTGTCGACGTACCGGCCGCATTCGCAGCCTGCTCATAGCCGGCCGCCGCGCGGAATGTGCCGTTCGTATAGCGCACCGCCGCGTTATAGAACTGGAGTCCGTTACTCGGTTTGGTCGTCGAGTCGCGCATCGCAACCATGAACTGCGCCGTCAGCCCATAAACCGTTGGGGTGAAATACGAAATTGAATTGTTGACCCGAACGGTGAGGCTGTTGAAGTTGTTCATCGGCGAAGCGATGCTCATGACCGCGAGCGGATCGAGTTCGGGGTTCATGAAAATATACTGTGGCGTATTTTGCAGGCCAAAGCGCGTTTCACCGAATGCCCCGGAAAAACCCACCCAGGCCTGGCGATTGAATGCTTCGGCCGCATTCGATGCGGCACCTGTCACGCCGTTGAAGCCCTGTTCGAGCTGGAAGTTGACGTGAATGCCGCCGCCAATGTCCTCGCTGCCTTTCAAGCCGTAACGGCTCGCAAAGAGACCACCCGAAACCGCGCGCACCACCGAACCCGAGCCCGCGTTCTGATATTCGATTCCATTGTCGATGACGCCATACAGCGTGACGGACGACTGCGCATGCGCCACGTTGATACAGCACGCAGCGGCCACACCCGACAAGGAAATCACTGACCTTTTCATTCTGTCTCCATGATGAAATCTTATTGGTTTAACTCCCGTCTTTAATTGCACGGGTTAGCGAATCCGCAGGTTTCCCGTTGCGGCACAACTTTCAGATCGATCGTTCGTATACCTTATTGATTGGAACAACCAAAGGCACCAAACAAACGAATTCGCGAGACGCGCTCGCGTCGTCACCCTCGCTGGAGGGGGCGTTCCATGCGAGAGGCGTCGAAATCAGTCGGGAATAAAGCTTGATAGCGCCGCGGGAGACCGGCGCGCAGCGATGCGAAGGAGGCGACGTGTCCGCGCAACTGCGCGGCGCCAAAGAAGATATCAACAGCCAGAGGGTTCATTCCGGTCAACGCTGTCTCCTTGTCTGACCTCGCCTCTCGATAACCAGGGAAAAACACCTGGCCCTCAAGGCGCGGTCTGTCTTATGGGTCAAGCGTAGGGGACGATGGCGCGCGCGTCCCTACACAAAACGCAGGTTCGCTTGCATTTTTTCAAGGTCATACCGGCTTCGCGCACGGCTGCGCCGACAAAAACTTTCGCGATGCCAGCAAAAAGTGCCAGCGAATCTCATTTTTGTGTAAAGGCAAGCGCCAACGCGCCACTTATATTCCTCACCACCGTAACAGCGTTTTCCTGCGCCGGATGGTTCAACCATACAGCCAGGGCGGGCGGTGCGACCGAATCGGCAGTCGCAATGCGGCTACGCGCCCCGGTCGAAGACATCAACATAAATAGAGTCTGGATGGAGACATGAAAAGCCTAACGCTAGCCTTGCGTGCGCCTGCCCTTGGCGCTGCCCTGTTTTGCTGCCTGGCGCAGTTCGCTCACGCCGAGGTCTTTACCGCACCGAACTCTTCCGCGCCGCCAGAGCGCCAGGAAGTCCCGAACGGCGCCGCACCGCCCCAGACCGTCGGCCAGGCCGACGAACCGCCCGCCATCTGGAACGACACGTTCATCGGCTATCGCTGGGGCACGGATTTTCACTATCCCGGCATCGATTCGACGGTGATGCAAAACATCGGCTACCTCACGACGATCGGCGGATTCCGGTTCGGCAGCTACGCGTTCAACGTCGACTACCTCGTCTCCAACGCGGCCAACCCGGAATCGGGCGGTCCGCGAAGCGGCGGCGCACAGGAGGTGTATAGCGTCGGGCGCGTGCAGTTCAGCGCCGGCAAGATCTTCGGCCGCTACCTCGGCATTGGCCCGATTCGCGACTATGGTTTGACGATCGGCTACGAGTTCGGCGTGAAGAACGATTCGTACTCCGAGCGCGCGCGCATGCTCGTGGTCGGGCCAACGGTCGAGTTTGCGATCCCGCATGGCTACTGGAACCTCACGGCCGGGCTGCGCACGGAAAGCAATCACAACGGCATTGCCGGCGTCGATGTGCGCTTCAACACCGCATGGCACCTCGAAAGTTCGTGGCTCTATCCGTTCCGTGTCGGCCCGGTGCCGCTCATGTTCCGCGGCTTCGCAAGCGTGACCGGCCCCAAGGGACGTGACGGCTTCGGCGTGGAAACCACGACCGAGTTCCTCACGCGCATGGCGCTGCTCGCCGACCTCGGCTCGTTCGCTGGGCACCCGCGTGTGCTCTACGCCGGTCTGGGCTACGAGTACTGGTATCACATGTACGGCACGCCGACGCACGCGGCACCGGGAACCATCACTTCGGTGCCGATGCTCCAGGCTGAAATTCACTTCTGATCCGTTTGCCAGGAGAAAGCGGCCATGGGCGACCCGTCTTGCGGGTTGCGCATGGCCGCTTGATGCATTTCAGCGCGGCGCATTGTCATCACCTGCACGGCCCTCGGACGTGCCGTATGCATTCACATGAAACATCGAGCTGTTCCCTTCCTTTGGAGTACTGATGCAGATTCAAGACCATAGCGCCGCGCATATTCACACAACCGTCACGGCGGCAGCCAATATCGCCGACGACTGGGCTCAGTCATCCGCTCACACGCGCGCGACGCTGTTGCGCGCCCTGGCCAGCGCGCTCGACGCCGAACGTGAGACGCTCGTGCGCATCGCCGCTGAGGAAACCTCGCTCGGTAGCGCTCGGCTTCATGGCGAAATCGACCGCACGCGCTTTCAGCTAGGCGGCTTCGCCGATTACGTCGAGGCGGGCCACGCGTTCGCCCTGACCGACGACCCGGCTATTGCCGAGGCTCCGCCCGCCGGGCGCCCGCACCTGAGCCGCGTGCGTATTCCGCTCGGCCCGGTTGCGATGTTCTCCGCCAGCAATTTTCCGTTCGCATTCTCGGTGCTCGGTGGCGACACCGCGTCCGCGCTGGCGGCGGGCTGCCCTGTCGTGGTCAAGGCGCATCCGGGGCACCCGAAGCTCTCGCGCAAGGTGTTCGAACTCGCGCGCGCGGTCATCGCCGGGCAAGGACTTCCCACCGCGCTGCTAGGCTTGGTGGAGGGCGCGGGCGTCGAGGTCGGCACTGAACTGGTCAATCACCCCGACATCGCGGCTGTGGCGTTCACCGGCTCGTTCAAGGGCGGCGCGGCGCTGTGGCGCCTCGCGAATGCGCGGCCGCGCCCCATTCCGTTCTATGGCGAGCTGGGATCGATCAACCCTGTGGTCGCGCTGCCGGCGGCGCTCGCCACCCAGGCACAGGCGCTCGCGCAAACGCTCGCATCGTCGATCGAATTCGGCTGCGGCCAGGTGTGCACGAGCCCGGGACTCGTCGTGCTGTTCGAAGGTGCGGATGCACAACGCTTCGAAGATACGCTGCGCGACGAACTGCGCGAAAAGCCGACGCATCGCATGCTCACGCCCGCCATGAAGCGCACCTTCGACGCGGGCGTGGCGCGCCTGCTCGGCACGCCTGGCGTGCAGACCCTCCTTGCCGGCAGCGCCGATCACGATGAAATGGCGCCGCCGCGCCCCGTGCTCGCGCGCACGAGCGCGAAGCACTTTATCGCCACGCCGGCGCTGCACGAAGAGATTTTCGGCCCTGCTTGCTTGATCGTGCGCGTGGGTTCGATCGACGAAATCGTCGATGTGCTGGGCGCGGTTGGCGGCAGCCTGACGGTGACGCTGTGGGGCGCGGACGAGGACACGCCCGACGTGCGCCGCGTCGCGCGCCGCGCCACGCAGATCGCCGGGCGCGTGCTCTTTAGCGGCGTGCCGACCGGCGTGGCGGTGACGCGCAGTCAACAGCATGGCGGTCCGTGGCCCGCTTCCACGCAACCGTTCACGACCTCGGTCGGCTACGAGGCGCTAGCGCGCTTCCTGCGGCCGGTCGCGCTGCAGAGCGCCCCCGCGTGGCTCAGCGCGCGCGCCGGGCAGCCCTGTTGAGCACGCGCGGCATGGCATTCGACATCTGACTAACTGTACGCGTACGGCCGCCGCCAAGCCTGCCAACACAGTTGGGCAGCGACCGCGCTCGGTTCCCGAGATATCGCACAAGAGACACACACCCATGGACACCTGCCAGGTCAAGCAGCCGGCAGCCGAGAACCCGTGGAGCATTCTGGTCCTGCTCTCACTCGGCCTGCTGATTTCGTTTGTCGATCGAACGAGCTTGTCTGCCGCACTCGCGGACAAAGCCTTCGTACATGAGTTTTCGCTGTCGAGCGTGCAGCGGGGCTGGCTCAATTCGGCCGTATTCTGGTCGTATGGTCTCGCACAGATGCCCATGGGCTGGATCGTGGACCGTTACGGCGTGAAGCGGCCCTACTCGATCTGCTTCGTGATCTGGTGCCTCGCGGCGGCCGCCACCGGGCTCGTCACGACGCTTGCCGCGCTGATCGTCATGCGTCTGCTGATCGGGCTCGCCGAAGCGATCGTCGTACCCGCGACCTATCGCTACCTCGCGAACAATTTCGAGGAAACACAGAAAGGCACCGCGCTAGGCATCTTTTCGATTGGCGGCAAGATGGGCCCCGCGCTCGGCGCGCCCATTGCGGCGTGGATGATCGTCGCTTATTCATGGAAGGCGATGTTCATGGTGACAGGGCTCATCGGCCTTGTGTGGATGGTCCCCTGGCTTCTGATGGTCAGGAACGACTACCCTACGCGCGACGAATTGAAGGCGGCCGCACGGCGCGCTTCGTCCGTGCCGCTCAGGAATCTGCTCGCGAGCCCCGTGGTTTGGGGTGGTCTCATCAACAACTTCTGCTACAGCTATTTCGCGTTCTATTGCATGACCTGGATGCCGGCCTATCTGGTCGAACAGCGCGGCCTCTCTCTGGAGAAGTCCGGCATCTATACGTTTTTTAGTTTCGCCGGTATCGCGATCGTCGCCGCTCTCGCGGGTTGGTTGGCAGACCGTATGATCGCGCGCGGCAAAGACGCCGTAGTCGTGCGCAAAGCGTTTATCGTCGCGGGATTCATTGGCGGTACGACGGTTCTGCTCGGCGCATACACACGGTCGCCTGGCATGGCGCTGTTCTGGAATGTGCTCTCGCTTTCGTTGCTGGGCCTCGCGACCGCCAATAATCTGGCGCTGTGCAAGCTCACACTGATCCCCAAGCCCGCGGTCGGATTGAATACGGGCCTGCAGCAGGTCGCTACCAGTCTCGCGGGCGGTGTTTCCGCCAGTTTGTCCGGCTGGTTGCTTGATGTTGGCAACGGCAATTACACCTTTGCCATGATGGCAGTCTTCGTGTTCCTGCTGCTGGGCGCAACGAGCACGATGGTGCTGATGCAGCGGAAGTGGGCGCCGAGGGTCAACAACCTCGGCGGCGCTAGCCAATAACGAAGGTACTTCGCGGCTTTCGGGAGATCGATTGCGCACGGTGTGCGGTCAATAAGTGGCGACTCATGCAACGCGAGGCTATTGCCGCTTTATTCGTGGACGCCCTTACTGTAGACATCTGGCATCGAGACAGGATCATGAAAGTTTCGAAACCACGACGAAAGAAGGCATGGCGATATTTGTGAGAAAAATGGTTCACGCTGAACTACACTGCGTGATCGATCACTGTTCGTTTTGACATTCAATCGGCATAACCGCGGCGAGTCATTGCGGTAAATCCCTTTTGAATATTTTCGAGGGCGACGTCGAAGTCCGGAGTTGCGGTTCAGGCAGATGCGTCGCCGATGCGGCAATCGTGCGGCGCGTTATCGAATGAAGCTGTAGCACGCAACGTGGAGGTGGCTCACATGTGTGTTGATCTGAACGACATCACGAAAGGTAGAGTCCTGATGTTGAACCCAGTGAACCTCGCCGGTGGCTATGAAATTGGAGCCTACAAGGGGGTCAACCCGCTGGGCGGCAATTCGCCACATTACTTTATGTGTGTGGGTAGAGACGGCGCCTATAGCTATTGGAGTCCACTCTCCTCGAACAAGAAGCCGACTGGCATAGGCAGTGCCGATGGTCAGGGCGTCATTCCGAAGGAGTCAAGGGCCGGGTTCACCCACTTCGCCAGCGGGCAAACATGGTATGACACGAAGCAGGTTTGGAAAATACAGAACGACTTCGTGATCCATGCGGCGAACACCGAAAGATCCAACAGAAGAGAGGGAGAGATATTTAACCAGATTGCATCCAGTTTCATTGACAGCGTTTTTTCAGGGGCGCGCGAACTAAAATAATAGATTCCGCCATGGTCCGTCTGACACAGGATGGTGTAAAAACTGACAACTTCAAGATGGAATTGACATGTGCACGCCAACTAACGTCATCCGCATACCCAGAGGGTTGTCACATTCCTGCGATGCCGTTGCGTCGTTTTATTTGCATGACAGGACCCCTGCCCAGCAGAAGCTGTTCCAGACCGCTGACGTCGAGTTCTTTCAGAAACGACAGGATCTGATAGAGAGGCTAAAAGAGGCCGCATATCGGGATCACAACGTGAAAAGTACGCTCGACATGTGGCTATGGGGCAAATCTCGCGTGACGGAAATCTGGACCGAAAGAACGCTCGCGTCGTTGCAAGGCGATCTGCAATCGGTTGCGACAACCGATGGAACGCAGTGGTCGCTTCAGCTACTCCCTCAATCATTTTCCCAGGCCGGGCATCATATGGCTTTCGGGAAATCGCCGAATAAGGTCAATTGGTGGCTCCTTGATCCGGCTACGGCTATGTATACTTTTGACAAAGTCGAAGACCTTGCGTGCTTTGTTCAAAAACATCTCACCGAATCTGCTGGCCTCAATGCGGCGACACGCACGGTACTCTTGAGAATCGACTAACATTTTTTGCAGGGTAGTTCCGCACCCACGCGCCAATGGTGTTCAGCCGCTGGTTAGGGCCATGACTAGCGGTCCACATGCCTGCAACACGCAGCATATCGATGCCGGCGGAACAACAGCTAATGCGACGCAATTTCCTTTGCCCTATTTACCGTCGCCCTCCGAAGTGGCAAGCAGTGGCAGCGCGCGTTGGAACTGCAACAGATCGTCCTGCAGCAATGGGTCGGACAGCGCCCTTCACCGAATATTGCCAGGAACCATATAAAAGCACCGCGCCCAAGCGCGGTGCCTTTGCCCTATCTGCCTGAAAAACAGCCTTACTGTTTGGGAATATAAAGCGGCATCGAATCTTCCCAGACCGTGTCAGTAATCGCATGCCGATCGCTGCCGTCCGCATTCATCACCCAGTTCTGGCCGTCGGGCTGGAACGTCTCGTCATAGAGCGAAAGCTCGTCGCGGAAGCCATATTCACCGGAGCTGTACGCAATACGACCGTCCCACGTCCAGGTCGCATGAGCCTGATTCGAACCCTGCGGCGTCAAACGCTTCACATCCGTACCGTCCGGATTGATCGTATACACGTCGTAGTGGAACTTGTTGGGGTCGTCCTGATTGATCTCCTTGCGCGTGAACACGATCTTCTTGCCGTCCGGCGACCAGCCCGGCAGGTTATCCAGCCCGGTGGTCAGGACCGTGGTCTTGTGCGTTTCCAGGTCGAGAATCCGCAGGCCGTTGTCCGTGTCGCTCCACACGCGGTAGACGATCCTCGTGCCGTCCGGCGAATAGCTCGGGAAGCCCGCATTCTCCTTGCCGTCAGTCAGCACTTCCGGCTTGCCGTCCATGCTGCCGTCGGCCTTGATCCGCATGATCTGGCCTGGCATGTGGTTGCGCGTGAAGAACCAGCCGCCCACGCCGAAGGCCACCCATTGCTTGTCCGGCGACCAGGTCGGCTGGAATGCGCCCGCGAGCCCCATCTTGATCAGCTTCGGATCGAGCCCGCTGGTGAGCGGGTCGTAGATATGGCGCGCATCGCTGAAGTCGGTATTCGCCACCACGATCGACGAGCCGACCGCCTTTTCCGTGTACACGAGCGACTTGCCGTCGCGCGAGAGTTGTGGGAACACATCGACGAAACGGTAGTTCCATTGCGGATCGAAACTGTAGAGCGGCGTGGCGTTCGGGTGGAACGGCTTGCCGTACACCACCTTTTCGTAGACGACCTTCTTGCCGTCCGCAGAGTAATGCGGCGAGCGAATGCCGCTGCCCGCCGTGGCATGCGAGGCACCGTCCGTCGTATAGAAGCCTTCCTGCCCGCCATTCTTGATGTGATACGCGACGTCGCTCGCGCCCACATATTGCGGGAACACCTTGAATCCCGGCGTGTCCGTCAGGTCCTTGCGCTCGCCGGTGGCCACATCGACCTGCACGATTTGCGAGCTGACCTTGCCGATCGCCTCGGGACGGTGCGCGCCCCACGTCGATTCGACCGGCGTTTCGTAGAACACCACGTGCTTGCCGTCCGCGGACCACGACGGCGAGCCTTCGGCGAAGCCAGCGCGCGCGGTGATCTGCTTGAAGCCCGTGCCGTCCGGATGGATCTCATAGATGCCGCTTTCCTGGGTGCGCTCCCAGCCGACCGGCAGGTTGTGACCGCGCCAGTCGGTACCGATATCGGAAGAGAGCGCGATCCACTTGCCATCCGGCGACCACGAAGGCCGGAAGAAACTGTGCGGCTTGTCCGCGTCGAACTTGATGTTGCCGGTTACGTTGTGCAGCGCGCCGGTCTTGATGTTGAGCGTCCAGATGTTGGTCGTGCCGTAAGTGGACTTGCCGCGACGCGACGACACGAACGCGATCACATTCGGATTGGCCGGGTTGTAGACCGCGCTGTCGCTAATGCCGACCCAGTCAGTCAAACGTTGCAGCCCCGTGCCGTCCACACGCACGCGGTAGAGGCTCGCATGACCGAGACCGTCACGCTCCGAGGTGAAGACGATCCATTTGCCGTCCGGCGAGAAAGAACCGTGATAGTCGAAGCCATCGGACGGGATCAGCCGGTGTTCGTCGCTGCCGTCGGCATTGGCGACATAGAGTTCCGAGGTCGTCGGGCCGATGCGATAAATCAGCAAGTCGCCCTTGGTCGCCGTTGCGGCGCCCGCGCCCGGTACGAACGTGGCGACGGCGGCAATGGCGACGCAGGACAAAACACTCTTTTTCAACTGAAGCGAGGGACGCACAATACTAGTCTCCATTTTTTATTCGCATCACTGCAATCTTTTAACCGTCGACCGGCATGCCGGCCGACGCACATGCTCATTGACCGAGACTGCCGGTCACATCGTCGAACAGCTCATCCACCGAAAGCCGGTGCGGAATGATCTTCTGGTCGAGCGCCCAGTCGATGGCAAGCTGAATGCCCTTGCGGTTCGCTTCGAGCCCGATCGGCGGGAACACGGCCGGCACGCCGCCTTCGGTCTGCGCGCGGCTTTCCACGATCATGCGGTAAATTTCGCGCACAACGTCCGGTCGTTCCTTCGACACCCGCTCGTGCACGACGAACATATGGTTGATCGGCACGACGCCTTCGCGCGCGAACCAGCTCTTCGCTGCCGCCTGCGCGTCGGGCACGAGCGTGCGCACGCGCGGGTCCTTCGGCATGTCTTCGCCAAGGAGCGCGGCGGCCAGCTCGCCGTCGAGCATCATCTGCGGAATCGACGAACCTGCGGGCAAACGCTGGCAGTTGCCCGGATCGCTGTATTCGGCGAGGTGGCCCTCGCCGAGCGTCATCCACGTGACCTTGTCCAGATCGACGCCGTATTCGTGGCGCAAGATGCCGCGAATCCAGAGCGCCGTTGTCTGGCTATAGGTCCGCACGCCGACCTTCTTGCCCTCGATGTCCTTGGGGTCGAGCTGCCCGAAGTCGATGTTGAAGCCCGCGCAATGATGCTGGAAGCGGCCCGAGATCGGCGCGGGCAGCAGCACATAGGGCTTGCCGTAAGCCTTGGCCTGCAGGAACGTGACGATCGCCAGCTCGCCGGCGTCGAAGGCATTTTCGCGCACCATCGCCTTGAAGCCGTTGTGGGCGGGCGTGGGGCCGCAAAAGTCGAGCGTGACGAGGTCGGATTTTACCCGGCCGTCGCGCAGGGCCTTGGTTACCGCATATTCGGCCAGGTTGGTGCGCAGCGTCGGCACCCCGGTCAGCGTAGTCATTGATGCCACTCCTTATGCATGATTGGCGGGTATTGCTTTTTCAGTTTCATCAGGATTGCAGACGAACTTCGATCAGGCACGGACCACTCTCGCGCACCGAGTCGGACATCGCCTTGTGGAAGGCTTCGGCCGTGTCCACGGCGACCGAGCGCACGCCCATGCTTTTGGCCATGGCCTGCCAGTCGATGCGCGGACGATCGATGTCGATCATCGAGAGCGCGCGCTCACCCGGTGTGCCCGCGCCCATATTCGCGTACTCGGCCTTGAGAATCGCGTAGCTGTTGTTCGCGAAGATGATCGTCGTGACGTTCAGGTTCTCGCGCGCCTGGGTCCACAGCGACTGGATCGTGTACATCGCGCTGCCGTCGCCGACCATGCAAAACACGCGGCGGTCCGGGCACGCGAGCGCCGCGCCGGTCGCAACAGGCGTGGCATAGCCAATCGAGCCGCCCATGTTGTTGATGAGGTCGTGGGGCGCCGCGCCCATCGTATAGCCCATCGTCTCGCGGCCCGTCGTGAGCGATTCGTCAACCACGATGCAGTTCTCGGGCAATGCCGCGGCGAGCGCATGCGCGATGCTCACCGGATTGAGCGCGCCGGTCGGTGCGGCCGTTTCGACGCGCGGCTGCACGAGCGGCGCCGTCGCGTTGGCGCCGAGCGCTTCGAGCAGCATCTCGAACGCGAGCGCGCTGTCCTCGTCGGCCTCGACGAGCGGATGCACGAGTGTGCCCTCTTCCTTGAGCAGGCTCGGCTTGTCGGGGTAGCTGAAGAACGCGACCGGCTCGCTCGTCTCGACCGTAATGATGTGCTTGAAGTCCTTCAAAAATGCACGCGCGGGCGCGACCGCATACGGAATGCGGGCAAGCGGCACGCGCCCCGCGCCGCGCTCGATGCGCGCAGTGAAGAACTGCGAGCCCAGGCGCGCGCCAGTCGCAGCCGCCACCTTGCCCGCGCGTTCGAGCGCGAGACCGCGCGTTGCCTTGTTGCCGAGAATAATCAGCGCAGGCTCGCCCGAGCGCAGCACACGCGCCACGTGCTCGATGCGCGCGGCGTCGGGCGTCCTGCGCGCCGCCGTTTCGCGCGGCGGCACGATCGTCGTGCCTGCTTCGCGCCACGACGTGTCGCCGGGCAGAATCAGCGTCGCGATCTGGCCCGGATGCTCCGAGGCCTTGTCCACCGCTTTCGCGGCGTCCCAGGCGATCGCACTCGCGGAGTCGGCGCGGCGCACCCAGTGGC
This sequence comes from Paraburkholderia sp. J11-2, assembly GCF_905220185.1. Classification (NCBI taxonomy): domain Bacteria; kingdom Pseudomonadati; phylum Pseudomonadota; class Betaproteobacteria; order Burkholderiales; family Burkholderiaceae; genus Paraburkholderia; species Paraburkholderia sp. J11-2. Next base: position 16,221 of record NZ_CAJMYY010000017.1, read on the forward strand.
TCAACGGCCGCGCGAGTCCTTCGATATCCGAAGTAAGCGGCGGATCGTACTTCAAATGCGAAGTCGAATGTTCGCCGATGATGTTGACCATCCCCGACGACGCGCGCTTCGCGTTATGAATGTTCGCAAGCCCGTTGGCAAGACCCGGCCCCAGATGCAGCAGCGTGGAGGCCGGCGTGTCCTTCATGCGATACCAGCCGTCCGCGGCGCCCGTCGCCACGCCCTCGAAAAGGCACAGCACGCTGCGCATCTTCGGGTTTTCGAGCGCGGCGAGAAAATGCATTTCCGACGTACCCGGATTGGCAAAACAGATGTCGACGCCCCGATCGACGAGCGTAGCAACGAGGCTTTCTGCACCGTTCATTTAGTACCCTGCCATCTCGCGCGCAAGGCCCACGACACCGTAGCTGCGCGACGGCGCCGACATCAGCATGCGATAGCCCTCTTCGATCAGTCGCTTGTGATTCTTGGCCGTCACGTGCGGATGGCCAACCACGACATTGTGCTTATGGCAGGTCTCGACGATCTTGCGCATTGCGTCAAGCACGATCGGGTTTTCGTAGTCGCGCGGGCAACCCAGTTCCTGGCTCAGGTCGCCTTCGCCGATCAGGATGAAGCCGATGCCGGGCACGTTCGCGAGAATGTCGTCCAGGTTCTCGATCGCCTGGGTGCTCTCACACATCAGGCCGACGAGAATTTCGCCCTGCGGCGCGAGCGGCCACACATCGGCCTTCTTGTAGTAGTCGGCCATGGTCAAGCCCCAGTAACGCGAAGCGTTGGCCGGGCCGTCGCCGCGCACGCCCTTCGGCTCGTAGAGCGGCGCGCCCTTCGGACGCGCATAGCGGCACGAGGCCACCGCGTTATAGGCCTGCTCGACCGTCGAGACATGCGGCCAGATCACGCCGTAAGCGCCGCGATCGAGCACCTGCTTCGCAAACGACTGGTTCATTTCCACGCCGTTGGCGGGAATGCGCGCGATCGGCGTCACGCGCGGGGCGACCGAGCCCGACTCGGCAATCTGCTTGCGGCTCAGCATGTATTGCAGCGCGTCGCCGAGCGCGGCCACGTCGTAGGGGTTGTGCTCCATCTCGAAGACGATGCCTTCATACGGCGCGTCGCTCATTTCGATGGCGTTTTGCTTGTCGAGCTTCGAGAACGCGGTGAAGGCCGGCTTGCCGGATTCGAACGCGCGAATGATGCTGTTCAGACGGGTGTCGCTCATGATCTTTCTCTCGTTGAATTGGGTTGAAGCGGGCTCAGTCGGCTTTCCAGTACATGAAGCCCATGCCTTCGCCGGTCCCGGCGGGCGTGCGCCAGCACGGCACGTAGTCGACGAGCGTCATCTCGGCGCCGGTTTCCTGCAGTGACTTCATCACGCTCGCGTAGAGCTTGATTTCCGAGGTGCCCGACTGGTACGAGCGGTTGTCCACGGCGGCGAGGCCGTCGTAGTCGTACTCGGCCAGCATCTTCATGATGCGATGATCGAATTCCTCGTCGTTGACGAAGTGGGACAGGCCGCCCGACGCGAAAATGCCAACGCGCACATCTTCGGGCCACGCCTCGATTGCATCGCGCAGCACTTCGCCGAACTCGATGCAGCGCGACATGGAGGGCTGCGTCGGCGGGTAGAAGCAGTTCATGATGACCGGCACATGCGGCGGCGGGTTGTCGCCCATGATCTGGTGGTAGACGAAGCTATAGGCGTGCGGCACCACCGGGTACTCGGGCAACGGCTTCATCCACACGTTATCGGGCCACGCGAACAGATCGGTCAGGTCGAAGCCTTCGTTCTGGAAACGCTCAACGAGATACGTCGCGAGCTTCGGATGGCACTGGTGCGTGACGTGATGGTCAGGCGCGTAAACCGCGCGCTGCGGCGGCCCGTTGTGCACTTCCTCACCGGTGTAGATGGCGATCGACGGCGAGAAGTCGGTGAAGATCTCCTTCTGGTCCTTGCCGAGAATGATCGCGACATCGATGCGCGCTTCGCGGTAGGCGGCGGCCATCTTGTCGAGCGCCGCACGGCAGCGGGCGGCGCGCGCGGTGCGCTCCTCCATCGTGAGGAAGGGCTCGAACGCCGCTTTGCGATGGGCTTCGAGTTCCGGGTAGGTCCACGTGCGGTTCTGGAACCACAGTTCCGGGTTGTTCCGGTCCCGCTCGCCGTTCTTTAGCCAGTCCTCCGGTGCCTGCCCGAGCATGCCGCTGTGCGGCACGGCCATTCCGAATACGATCTTCGCCATGTGTGATTTCCAGTCAATTACCACCGGCCGTGCCGGTTGCCTAATATTGGGTGTTTCTTGAAGCTGTTTATTACTTCGGAATACAGATCAAATCGAATAGAGGCTTCGATCTCGTTCGTCTTCGATGTCGCGGTGCTCAGGCCTCCTGAAGCGACGCTTTCGGGTCCGAGACCTTCGGCGCCCATTCCGGACGGAAGAGCACCGCGGTCGCCGTCGCTCCGATGAGCAGGAAAACGAGGATCACCATCATCGGCAAAACGTAGTTGTGGCTAACGTGCAGCAGCCAGCCCGAAAGACTCGCGGCAACGCCGCCCGCCAGACTCGTCGCGACCTGCTGCACCCCGGTCACGAGGCCGATCGCCTGCTTCGGGATCAGCGTGAGACGCGAGAGCACGAGGTTGTTCGCCGTTGTCATGCCGAGCAGCGAGAGCGACAGCACGTTCCAGAACAGCGCGCCTTCGAGCGTATGGGCATACGCACCGAGCAGCACCGTGCAACCGCCCACGAAGCCCGCGATCGTGAACGATTTGCGCACGAGGATCGCGTTGTAGCCCGCCGCGACGATCCTGTCCGCCGCCCATCCCGCCACGGCCGCCACGATCGCGATGCCGGCGAAGCTGAAAAACGTGTAGATACCCGAGCGCTCGAGCGACAGGCCACGCTGCTCGACCAGATAGGAAGGCATCCAGGTCATGCAGTAGAACGTGAAGTAGCCGTAGCAAAAATTCGTGATCATGCCGCCCCAGACCACCGGGCTCGACAGGATGCTCGCCAGCGACACCGTGCGGGCACTGCGGCTTGCCTGCTTCAGCGCGGCGCGCGACGGAAAGTCGTTACGCACGAGCAGCAACCACGGCACGAGCCAGAGAAGACCGACCAGCCCGGTCACGATGAACATCAGCTGCCACGAATAGTTGACGATGAACCAGGCGCCCACCGGCGCGCCGAACGCCGGGCCGAACTTGTTGCCCATGGCGAGGATGCCTACGGCGAGCCCGTTCTGGCGTTCGTCGAAGTTGTTGCGAATCCAGCGGTAGCTCGCCGGAATCACGATCGCCTCGGTCACGCCGACGATCAGGCGCATGACGATCAGACTTTCGAGCGCCGTGACCGCGCCCATCAGCGTCGTGGCGATACACCACAGCGCAAAGCAGATCGCATAGGGCCATTTCACGCCGTAGCGGTCCGCCACCCAGCCCATCGGCACCTGGAACACGCCATAGGACCAGAAAAAAGCTGCGTTGATCCAGCCGCGATCGACGCTGCTGAGATCGAATCCGTGAATGAAGCCCGGGTCCGCGAGCGCGCTGGAAATGCTCGTGCGATCGACGAACGAAATCAACACGCCGAGTGCCAGAAGCGCAAGGACGCTCCATCGGCTTGCTGTCACGCTTCGCTCTGGTTGAGTTGTCTCCATCTGCTTCTTCTTTCTCGATCAAACGCTTTGTTACTCAGCCAACGCGGCACATGCATGCGCCGCGGCAGCTGCCCGGATGCATCGCTTCAGGCCAACGCCGGATAAAGCGCGAGCGCTGTCTTGCCGAAAATCCACTCGCGGTCCTGCTCGCTCAGGCTTTGCAACCCGGCCTGTGCGGTCGCGAGAATCTCCGAAAGCTTGCCCGGCGACGTCGGGAAATTCGAACCCCATGCCATGCGCTGCGCACCGAACGCCTCGACCACGCGCGGGAAGAACGTCTCCGCGCTCGCCTTCTCCTTCTTCACGTCGCCGAAAATGCGCGGCGTGAGTTTCAGATAGATGTTCTCGAGCGAGGCCAGGTCGAACAGGCTCTGCGCCTTCGCGTACGGTACACCGTCCGCGACCTCGGGACGGCCGAGGTGATCCAGAATGATACGCACGGTCGGGAACCGGCGGGCGAGCGTCGTGATCTGCGGCAAGCCGACCGGACCGGTCTGAATGCACATCGGCAGATTGAGTTCGGCGCACAGCTCCCAGGCCGGGAACGAGCGCGGGTCGTCCAGCTCGCTCGGATCGAACTCCTTGGTGCTGCCGCCCGTGAAGAGACGCAGGCCGCCGAGACCGCGATCGGTCCACTCGCGAATGCGCTGCGGCGCATCCGGTTGCAGCACGTCCACCGAGCCGACCGCGACGAGACGGTCCGCGTACTTCGCGCAGCCGTCTACGACATAGCTGTTGTCGAAACCGTACGTGGTCGACGAATGCACCACCGCAGCCTTGGCAACGCCCGCCTCGTCCATCGCGGCGATCAGCGTTTCGACCGTGGTCGGACGCTCTTTCGACCACTCCGAGCGCTTGCCGAACAATGGCGCGGGCGGATAGCGCGTTTCGTCGTCCGAGATGATGTGAGGATGAATATCAACGATTTGAGAAGCCATGCGTGCCTCTGTACTTTTCCGTTTCTGCGCGGCTCGCGCCGCGCTTGTTAACCACGCTTGTTAATCGCGCTTACTTGCCGCGCGCCTTCAGGCGGGCGTCGAGGCGCGGATACACGCGGCGTGCGTTGCCTTCGAAGATCTTGTAGCGGTCTTCGTCGTTGAGCGCCGGGCACGCGTCGATATAGCGCTTCGTGTCGTCGAAGTACTGGCCCGTGATCGGGTCCTTGCCACGTACGGCGCCGATCATTTCGGAACCGAACAGCACGTTGTCGGACGGAATCACCTTCGTGAGCAGCTCCACACCCGGCTGGTGATACACGCACGAATCGAAGAAGATATTGTTCAGCAGTCCTTCAAGCGGACGCTCGCGCATTTCCAGCGACATGCCGCGATAACGGCCCCAGTGATAAGGCACCGCACCGCCGCCGTGCGGAATCACGAGACGCAGCGTCGGGAAGTCCTTGAACAAGTCCGACTGCAGGATCTGCATGAACACCGAAGTGTCCGCGTTCAGATAGTGCGCGCCCGTGCCGTGAAAGCACGGATTGCACGAGGCGGCCACGTGAATCATCGCGGGCACGTCGAGATCGACGAGCGCTTCGTAAAGCGGATACCACTCGCGATCGGTCATCGGCGTGCCGGTCCAGTAGCCGCCCGAGGGGTCCGGGTTGAGGTTGCAGCCGATGAAGCCCAGTTCCTCGACACAGCGGCGCAGTTCGGCAATGCTGTTCTTCGGCGCGACGCCCGGCGACTGCGGCAACTGGCACACCGGCGCGAAGTTGTCCGGATACAGCTCGGTCACGCGGTACACGAGGTTGTTCGACACTTCGGCCCATTCGAGGCTCGTGCGCTCGTTGCCGAGGTGGTGGCTCATCAGGCCCGCGATGGGCGAAAAGAGCGTGAGGTCGCTGCCACGCTCTTGCTGCAGCTTGAGCTGGCCGTTGCCGATCGCGTCGCGAATCTGGTCGTCGCTCACATGGGCGCCTTCGAGCGACGGCGCGTTGGCCGGGTCGTTGGCAAATTCAACCTGCTTCGCGCGCCAGTTGCGAAACGATGCAGGCACGGTCGTGAAGTGGCCGTGGCAATCGATAATCATGATGTCTCCGTTCGTATCAGCGGGCCAGCGGGTCGACGAAAAGCTCGTCGATCGCCATGCGGCGCGGCGTGAGGCCCTGCTTGAACGCGGTCTGCTCGAGCGCCTCGATCGTTTTCAGGTTTTCCGCGAGGCCGTACGGCAGCGGGTCGTTGCCGACGATCTTGCGCAGCGCGAGGTACTTCTTGTCGCCTGCGGTCGTCGCTTCGCCGGCATCGAGGCGGGCAAGCCACTGCTTCTTCGCTTCGGCGAAGGCGTCGTAGATCGACTTCGCGATCCACGGATGCTCGGCGAGCACCGAATCCTTCACGACGATCGTGCCGTGCATCGGGTAGATGCCGGTGCGCGCGTAGTATTGCGCTTCGAGTTCGGCTGCGTTGGGCAGCAGGTCCGGGTAATCCGCCTCGACTTCCTTCCAGCCGCCCGTGGGCGCGCCGGTGCGGCCAATGCCGGCTGCGGCGGCAAAGCCTCCCACCAGTTCGCCGGTGGCCATCATGTCGGCAAGCGACTTGCCCTCCGGTGCGTGAATCACGTTCGAAGGCAGCTTGAGCTGCGTGACGTGTTCTTCGTCGTCGACGACCCACGTCACCTTCGACGAATCGAGCCCGAACTCGTCGATCAGCACCTGGCGCGTCCACACGCCCGTCGTGACCGAGTAGGCGCGCACGCCAACCTTCTTGCCTTCGAGGTCCTTCGGATGGCGAATGCCCGCTTCCGGGCGCACCAGCAGCCCGCTATGGTGGAAGCGGCGCACCACGAAAATCGGCAGTGCGACGAACGGCGCGCCGTAAGCGCGGGCGATGATATAGGTCGTCGGCGCGAGTTCGCACACGTCGAATTCGACGTCGCGCACCATGCGGCGGAACGCGCCGATTTGCGGTTGTACGGTGACAAATTCTGCGTCCACGCCCTCGATGGGAATGGAACCATTGCGAATGGCCGACGTGTGCGGATGCTCAGCGATTGCGATCTTGAGCGGGACTTTCTTGGTCAACATCCTCTCCTTTGGATTGCGCGGCGCGGCTTACCCGATGGATTTCGCTGCGCCGGACGTATCGTCTCGATGGAGTGAGAATAGGGGAGGCGCCAGGCAGCGTCCCTATACAAAACGCACATTCACTGGCACTTTTGTCGAAGCCGCCCTGCCTGAATCCCGGTCACTGCAAAGCGTTGCGGCCGACACGCGCAACGGACGAACCGGCGATCGCGGCGCAAGCGGCGCGAGTGGCGACTTGATCGCACCCCGGGAAAACCACCATTGCGCAAAGGCGCCCGCGCCGCCCTTCAGTTCCCTCGCGGCGCGCCGTAAACATGTCCTGAGCGTGTTCAGTGCTTCGCCGTCTCGCGCGCGAAGGCACTGCCGTTTTTCTGCAACATCGCCCCTCGCGTTCTGGAGCCATCCTCGTGTTTGCACGACTCTCTATCTCTGTCCGTCTGCGCATCGCGGTCGGGGTGCTGGCCTTGCTGATCGTGGCAGCCGGCGTTTCCGGCCTCGCGGGCATGTCGCGCACCAATACGGCGCTCGGCTATGCCTACTCGAACCAGCTCGCCGCCGCCATCAACATTGGCAAGACGAACCTGAATCTGACCATCGCGCGCACGACGCTCGACCGCATCCTTTTGCACCCGGACACGCCCGACACTCAGGCCCTGCTCGACAAGGCGCAGACCTACCTCGCCACCTCGAACAAGGCGTGGGACGTCTACCGCTCGCTGCCGCACGCCCCCGAAGAACAGGCGCTCGCCGACGACGTTCAGACCGCCCTCACCGGCATGCTGGAGCAAGGCATCCAGCCGCTCATGGCCGCGATCAAGCAAGGCGAACGGCAGGCCCAGGATGACATTGCGATGAAGCGCATTCCGCCGCTCTCGGTTGCGCTCACGAAGGCCTCGAGCGCGCTCGAGGCATGGCAGAAGGCGCATGGCGAGCAGGCGTTCGACCACGCGCAGGACCGCTATTCATCGCTGCGCGCCGGCAGCATCGCCCTGATCGTGCTCGGACTCGCCGTGGCGCTCGTGTGCGCCGTGGGCCTGCACCGCGCGATCGCAGCGCCGCTGGAGAACGTGCAGGGCGCGCTCCAGCGCATTGCGGACGGCGACTTGACCGCGAACCTCGACACGCGCTCCAGCGACGAAATGGGCCGCCTCGTGACGAGCCTGAAGGCCATGCAGGACGCGCTTGCACACACGGTGCGCAAGGTCAGCCATAGCTCCGAGTCCATTTCCACGGCAACGCGCCAGATCGCCGCCGGCAACGACGACCTCTCTCAGCGCACCGAAGAGCAGGCGGCCTCGCTGCAGGAAACGGCCGCGAGCATGGAGCAGCTCACCGCCACGGTGAAGCAGAACGCCGAGCACGCGCGTACCGCGCAAACACTCGCCAATAGCGCACAGGAAGTCGCCGATCGCGGCTCGCAGGTCGTGAGCCACGCCGTGCAGACGATGGAGCGTATCGACGGCAGCTCGCAGAAGATCGCCGACATTACCGGCATCATCGAAGGCATTGCTTTCCAGACCAATATTCTCGCGCTCAACGCGGCGGTGGAAGCCGCGCGCGCGGGCGAACAGGGCCGCGGATTCGCCGTTGTCGCGAGCGAAGTGCGCTCGCTTGCGCAGCGTTCGGCGGCGGCCGCGAAAGAGATCAAGACGCTGATCGCCGAATCGGTCGAGCACGTTTCCTCGGGCTCGGAGTATGTGCGCTCGGCGGGCGTGACAATGAACGAAATCGGCGAATCCATTGGCCGTGTGACGACCATCATGCACGAGATCGCGAACGCGTCCGAAGAGCAGCGCGACGGCATCGAACAGGTGAATCTCGCGGTCTCGCAGATGGACCAGGTCTCGCAGCAGAACGCTGCCCTGGTGGAAGAAGCGGCCGCGGCCGCCATGGCGCTCAGCGAGCAGGCCGACGCGCTGCGCGATGCCGTTGGCGCTTTCAGGCTCGCGCGCTAAGGCGCAGTCGAGGCGCTCGCGGCAACGATCGATCGAGGTGTGCCCCGCGAACCGGCCACCTCAATTCCTTAGGATGACCTTACAGTTCGCCATACGGGCACGCTCGCACGTATAGCCCTGCGCGACTCAACTCGCGCAGGCCAGCGCCCGCATCCGGCGCGACGCATCGAAGTCCCGCGCTTTCATAGCGGCCGCAGCGCAGCCCCGCTTGTCCAGCCGCTCGGCGAGCAGCCAGCAAAACGCGTCCAGTTCGGCCCTGCCGTGCGTCGCAATGAATTCGCGCATGACTTCATGCACGGCGCTTTCCTGTGTCGCCGCCGAAAGCATGCTGGAAATGTGCGACGCGCCGCGCGCAAGTTCGAGCGAATACGCCGCTTCGTAGTAGTACAGGCCGCCTTGACGCGGCTTTTTTTGGGTCTTCTTCATGTTTCCCCCGTTTGCCCGAATCTCGCAGGCGCCTGCATCTTTGCAGGTGGCGCATGACGCGGCAATGAATCGGCGGTGCCTGAAGCCAAATCTGTCGTTACGTCTCAAATACTTGTTGTTTTGTCTCACGCGCGCTTGCACGACACGCGCGTTTCATGCTCAACGCATCAAGGCCATCCAGTAGCGCCAGTCGTCCACGCCGGACTCTTTCGCGAGTTCGGTCTCGCCATTGAGCGCCAACATACGTACCGCGCGTGGCGAGAGGCCAATCGAGCGGCGAAATGCGCGCGTGAAATTCGCGGCATCGGTAAATCCATGCGCGGCGGCAATATCGGCAATCGACATGCTGCGTCGCGCCGGGTCGGCGAGCATGGCGCGGCAACGCCGCAAGCGGCGCTCGCGCACGTAGGTCGCGAAGCCGCCCTCCTGCTCGAAAAGCCGGTACAGCGTGGCGCGCGACATGCCGAATGCGCGCGCAACCCGCTCCGCGCTTAAGTGCGGATCGGTCAGGCGCTTCTCCACATACCGGCATATCGATACGAACGCGCATTCCTGCACCGCCGGCATGTGTTCCGGGCTCACGCTCGCATTGAGCGCGCTGGCCGCGAGCTGAAGCGTGGCAGGCATGACGGCCTGGGCGTTGGCGAGCGTCATTTGCGGGGCGTGCCGGTAAAGCGCGCCCAGATGCTCGCGCAGCAGCGCGACCGTGGGATCGGCACCGCGAATCACACGCATGCCCTGCTGGTCCGGCGCATGCAGCAAAGGTGCGAGCAAGCGCCGCGGCACCGCCAGATTCAGGAATTCGCTTTGGGTGGTTTCGGTCGCGAGCGGCTGCGCCGCGTCGACGATGAACATGTCGCCCGGTTGCGTACACCCTTCCGGACCGCCGTCGCGCACCCGGCATTGGCCGCCTAGATAGAACTGCAGAACATATTGATCGTGGCCATCGCGCCCGATCTTCGCGTTCGAGCGGTCGTAGCGCTGCGCGCCCGTGCGTATCGAACCCAGCACTACATCGCCGAACAGGTAGCCGCTCACGGCGGAGCCAAAACCGGCATCGCGCGATTCGGCGGTCTGCGTGTCGAAGAGGACGTTCACCGCCTCTCGCCACGCGGAAAACTGCTGATCGCGTGGCAAGACGCTCGTATCGAACGCGGAATGCGGCAGGGAATTAGGCGTTGGGCTCATGGGCCACCTCGGTATGCGAAATGACTACGGGATCGGAATCCTCCACTCGATTACTGCGCTATCGGTTGCGCGCGCATATTCTTTAGGGTGCGCGCGGCAATGTTTGCGGTCAGTTCACGGAACGCCCCGCGCGGGTTGCAGTGCACAACGTTCGCCACCGTCTTCGAACAAGAGGAGAAAGGTCCGATGAGCCCGCTTCATTCGCTTCATTCCGTTGGCTGTCCATGCTGCGGCGGCCTTCTGCAGGGTGCCTTCACGCGTCGCCAGTTCCTCGCGGCAACCGCCGCCCTCGCCGCCGCGCCGGCCTTCGGCCAGACGCAAACGGTTCCGTCCATTGCTTACGATTCCATTCCCAACCCGGTTCGGCTACCGGTGGACATGTATTTCGGGGAATGTTCGGGCGTCGCGGTAAATTCGCGCGGGCACATTTTCGTGCTCTCGCGCGGCAATAGTATTGGACCGGCCTACGGCGCCGCAGCAGCGCAATTGCTCGAATTTGCGGCAGATGGACGGTTTGTCAGGGAAATCGGCCACAACCTGTACGCGTGGTCGTTCGCGCACACCGTGAAGATCGATCGGCAGGACAACATCTGGGTGACGGACAAGGGCTCGGACATGGTTATCAAGTTCACGCCGGAAGGCCGCGTGGCAATGGTGTTCGGCCGCAAGCAGGAAGCCGCGGACGAAGAAACGGGACCGCTCAAGCATCCGAACCCGCCCTTGCCTTCCGAGCCCGGACGCTTTCGCCAGGTCACCGACGTCGCATGGGACGCCGCCGGCAACACCTACATCAGCGACGGTTATATCAACTCGCGCGTGGCGAAAGTCGACAAGGACGGCAACTGGCTCAAGTCCTGGGGCGACCGCGGCACCGGACCCGGACAGTTTCATACGCCGCACAGCATTGCCGTCGATGCGCAGGACCGTATTTATGTGGCAGACCGAAGCAACCGGCGCATTCAGGTGTTCGACGCGGATGGCAAGTTCCTGAAACAGTTCACGATCGACGTACCGGTGCCGCAGGGCGCGCGTCCCGCGATTGGCAACGTGCCGGACGAAGCGACGATCGCCGCGGGCACGTTCGCGCCGGGGTCGCCGTGGGCGATCTGCATCTCGCCGGGTCCCGACCAGGTGCTATACAGCTCCGACGCTTTCCCTGGGCGCATTTACAAATTGAGCCTCGATGGCGAGTTGCTCGGTGTATTGGGCGAATCGGGCAAGCAGCTGAAGCAATTTGGCTGGATCCACGAAATGGCGTGCCCCGCGAAGAACGTGCTCTTCGTCGCCGAATTGCTGAACTGGCGCGTGCAGAAGCTGGTGCTTCACGCTTAACCCGACGGCGCGCTCATGCACTCAAGCGCGCACCACCGTCACGCCCGCCGCCTCGATTGGTTCGATTAGCTTCGCGTCCGTCGAGCGCTCGACAACGATGGTCTGCGCCATGCCGATCGGGCCGATGCAGTAGGGCGAGGCGGCATTGAGCTTCGCCGCCGAGGCCAACACGACCGTTTCCGCGGCGCGCGCGGCCAGTGCGCGCTTTACATAGGATTCCTCGAAATCTCCGGTGCTGAGCCCCGCTTGCGCGTGAACGCCCGTCACGCCCATGAAGTACAGGTCCGCGTGAATGTGCGCAATCGCCTCCACGGCCGCCGCGCCCACCGTGACCACCGAGTGCTTGTACAGCTTCCCGCCGATCAGCACGACTTCGATGGTGGGATGCTCCGCGAGCGCGACCGCCACGCCGGGGCTATGCGTGACGACGGTCGCCCGCAGGTCGCGCGGCAGACACTCGACTAGCAGCGCGGAGGTCGTCCCGCCATCGACGATCGCCACCTGCCCCGGCGCGATCATGCCTGCGGCCTTTTGCGCAATGCGCCGCTTGGCCGCCACCTCCATGCCACGCCGCTCGGCAATGGGCGCCACCGCCGGCGAAGCCGGCAGCGCGCCGCCGTGCACGCGTTGCAACAGGCCTTCGGCCGCCAGCTCGCGCAGATCGCGCCGCACCGTGTCCTCGGAAACGCCGAACTTCGCGCTCAGTTCGCCCGCGAGCACCTGGCCTTCGCGTTTAAGGGCTTCGAGTATCGCTTTCTTTCGTTGATCTGTGAGCATGAGAATCGCACCAATCTGCTTGCACGAATTTTCTTGATTTTGCACGAAACTGCACGATACCATGAATGGCGAATCCTGACCAATGGGGAACGAGATGACGGCAATTGCAACGAAAGACCGTGTGCGGATGATCGAAACCACCGTGCTGTCCGACGACTGGTATGTGCTGCGCAAGGTGACCTTCGACTTCCTGCGCAGCAACGGCAAATGGCAACGCCAAAGCCGCGAAACCTACGATCGCGGCAATGGCGCGACCATCTTGCTGCACGACCCGCAAAGCGGCAACGTCGTGCTCACGCGGCAATTTCGCATGCCGACCTTCGTCAACGGGCACGACGGCATGATGATCGAGGCGCCAGGCGGCCTGCTCGACGACGCCGCGCCCGACGAGCGCATTCGCGCCGAAGTCGAGGAAGAAACCGGCTATCGCGTGCGCAATCTGCGCAAGGTATTCGAGGCGTACATGAGCCCGGGCTCCGTGACCGAGAAGCTTTACTTCTACCTGGGCGAATACGACCCCGCCGAGCGGCCCGGCGCGGGCGGCGGCGTCGAGGAGGAAGGCGAGGATCTGGAAGTGGTCGAAGTGCCGCTTGACGAAGCGCTACGGATGATCGAGCGCGGCGAGATCGTGGACGGCAAAACGATCATGCTGCTGCAGCACGCTGCGTTGCGCGCAACACGCAAAGAGGTCGCGGCATGACGCCTCAACTCATTCTGATTGCGGGACCGTGGCGCGGCGGCACCCACGGCGACCCGGCGCTCATGGCCGCGAACCTCACCAGGCTCGAAGCCGCCGCACTGGACGTTTTCCGCCTCGGCCATACGCCGATCGTTGGTGAATGGCTGTCGCTTCCCCTCGCCGCCCAGGCGGGCTCGAAATGCGTTGGCGACGCCATCAGCGAAGCGTTCCTGTATCCGGTGGCCCACCGCATGATCGCGCATTGCGATGCCGTGCTCCGCATACCTGGCGACTCGCGCGGCGCCGACGCCGATGTTGCGCTCGCCCGTGAAGCCGGCAAGCGCGTGTATTTCGACCTGGCTGAGATACCATACGCGTCTTGCGCCCTCTCCGACCAGACGCCGCCATGTACATCGTTTCCCTGACCTACACTGCCCCGCTCGAGCGCATCGACGACGCCCTTCCCGCGCATCGCGCCTACCTCGATGCGCAGTTCGAAGCGGGCAATTTCGTCGCCGCCGGTCCGAAAATGCCGCGCGACGGCGGCGTGATCATCGCCTCGCATATGCCGCGCGAGCGGCTCGATGCGCTGCTCGCTGCCGATCCGTTTGCGCAGCAAGGCGTCGCCGGCTACGAAGTGACGGAATTCAAGGCCACGCGCCTCGCGCCCGGCCTCAATCTGCCGCGTCCCGAAACGCCGTGAACGCGGCCGTTGCGGGTTTTTCAGCTCGTTGAGCCCGCAATCGGCGCCACCATGCCCGACCAGACGATCTCCAGCTCCACGGCAATGGATCGCGCGAGCCCGTCGAGCCCCGGAAACAGCGACGCATTCGTGATGTTCATGCGGTAGAGCCACTTCATCGCATCCATGCGGATGCGCTCGGGCAGCACGATCTTGTGCAGCAGCTCCTCGTGGCTCTCGTAGCCTTCGAGGATGGCCTGCAACGGCTTGTCGATCACGCCCGGCACGACGAAGGTGCCCGACTGCGCGACGAGCCGGTCGTCCATCTCCGTGGGCTCGCCCGACCAGAGAATTTCGTTCGTGTTGCTAAAGAAGTAGCGTTCGAAGTTGTCGTGCGCGCGCGGGTCGATCACGTCGCGAGTCAGCGTGGGATTGGTCTTGGGCAACGCGCGGCTGTTCCAGAGCGCGGGCGTGTTCAGCGCGTAGACGGCCGCGTCGCCGGTTGCGCGCTCCAGCGCGAAAAAGGCCGCGACAAACGGGCTTTTCGTGAAATCGAGCAGCCGCGTGGGCGCACCGTGGTGCTGCATGAGCGCGAGGCAGCGCAGATCGTCCTTGAGCAGGTCGGGATGCGCAAGGAAGTTGTGCGCCTTGCGGCGAAACACGCGAATGGCGCGCTCCTCGCGCTGGCGCCATTGCAGCCGGTCGCCCACGTAGTCGCGCATATAGCGCGTGAGCGAGCTTTCGAGGTGCCACTGCGCGTTCTGCTGGCCTCGAAACGCCCAGCCGTCGAGCTGCGTGGTCAGCGCCATGAACTGCTGCCAGTCTGTGAGTACCGTGGTCTGCATCGTTGTTCCGGAAGCGTTTGTCTTTGCGTGGCGACGGGCCCATGAAGCGCGCGCCGCGCAGAGCACGCTAGCACATCGACAATGACAACATCACGAAGCTTGCGTCACGCGCCTCGGGCAAGCTCAGGCGAATGCGCGCAGCATCGCGATCTGCTCGCGCCAGCGCGTCAGTACGCGATCAGGCTCGTAGAGCCGGAACGTCACGCCGCTGCGCACCTCGGCATATTTCGCGCGATGCTCGGTGACAGACTCGATTTCCACGCGAAAGACGCTCAGTTCGAGCGCCATTTGCCGTTGCGCCACGGCGTGAGCGCGTGCGCGTATCTCCAGCAGTGCGCCGTCGTGGACGAGCGAAAGCGTGAGGCGCGCGTCGCGCACGAGATTGGCCGTGGTGCTGGACTGCGGCCAGAGCGCGATGAGCAGCGTGTTGGCGTTCACGGCCAGGATCTCGCCCGCGCTCAGTTGCGCGCCGTGCGGCCAGCCGTCCTCGCTTACGGTCGAAAGGCGGATCGCATCGGAAAGGTGCGCTTCGAGGTGGTCGCCGTCGAATTCGCGCACGAGCGCGGCGGGCAGTTGCGTGGCGGGCTGGATGGGCCGCGGGGTCGGTTCGTTGTGCTGCATGGGGCGTTCCTTGCGGGCGTGACTTGCGTCGGGTCTCCCGAAATTGGACCGTAGCGCCGCGCCGAAGTCAAATCGCCCCGCCTTTCATCAACCGTTCAGCCCTTGGTCGCGCCGAACGTGAGCCCCGCCACGAAGTGCTTTTGCATCGCGAAGAACATCATCACCGAAGGCAGGGCCGCGAGCACCGATCCCGCCGAAACGAGGTTCCATGCCGTCGTCCACTGCCCCTTGAGGGCCGCAACGCCCACGGTGATCGGCGCGGCGTCGTCGCCCTGGGTCAGGCACAGCGCCCAGAAGTAGTCGTTCCACACGAACGTGAACACGAGAATGGCAAGCGCGGCGAGCGCCGGTCGAATGAGCGGCAGCACGATGCGCACGAACACGGTCCATTCGTTCGCGCCCTCGATGCGCGCGGCCTCGACGAGTTCGAACGGCAGTTGCTTGATGAAGTTGCGCAGGAAAAGTGCGCAAAAGCCGGTCTGAAACGAAAGATGAAACAAGATCAACCCGCCCACCGTGTTGTAGAGCCCGAGCTTGAGCGTGAGATCGCGCACCGGAATCATCAGCACCTGGATCGGCACGAAGTTGCCCGCCACGAAAGTCGCGAACAGTGCCGAATTGCCCGGAAAGCGGTAGATGGCCAACGCATAGCCCGCCAGCGCCGCGAGCGCGATGGCACCGGCCACGGCGGGCAGCGTGATCTGCACGCTGTTCCAGAAGTAATGCAGCATGGGCGAAGTCGTGAGCGCGTCGCGATAGTTCTCGATCATCGCGAAGTGCTTCGGCCAGCCCCAGTAGTTGCCCTCGCTCAGCTCTTCGGTGGAACGTACTGAGGTGACCAGCACCGCAATGAGCGGCAGCAGCCAGATGATGAGCGCCACGGGCAGCGAGAGTTTGTACAGGCGGCGCGACGCGGGCTTCCATTTGTCGACCGGAATCGGAAACATGTGCGGCTCCTCGTGGCGGATTCAGTGCTCGCTGCGCAACAGGCGGCGCAGGTGATAGACGATATAGAGCAGCATAATCGCGAACAGCACGACGGCAATCGCGGCCGAATAACCGAGCCGGTAGTATTTGATTGCCTGGTCGTACATGTAGTACGCGAGCACCGTCGAGCTTTCGAACGGGCCGCCGCCCGTCATCACGGAGATGAGGTCGAAACTGCGCAGCGCGCCAATGACCGTGACCACCACGGCCATGAACGTGACGGGGCGAAGTTGCGGCAGGATCACGTGCCAGAGCATGGTCCAGCCCTTCGCGCCTTCCATGCGCGCGGCCTCGATCTGCTCGCTGTTGAGCGTGGTGAGGCCGGTGAGGTAGAGGATCATGCAGTACGCGGTTTGCGGCCACAGCGCCGCGAAGATGATGCCGGGCGTGGCGTAATTCGGGTCGCCGAGCACGGGTATGCCGCGGCCCAGCATGAGCGCGAGCAGGCCGAACGTGGGGTCGTAAAACCACGAGTAGATGAGGCCCACCACCACGCCCGAAAGCACGAATGGCGCGAAGAACAGCGACTTGACGATGCGAATGCCGCCCACCGCCTGGTTGAGGTACAGCGCGATCGCGAGGCCCATGGGCGGCGCGAGCAGGAACAGCACCAGCCAGATCACGTTGTTCTTGAGCGCCGTGTAGAACGTGGGCGCGTGGAACAGCTCGACGTAGTTGGCGAGGCCCACGAAGCTCGCTTCGGTCATGCCGTCCCAGTTGTAGAGCGACAGACGCAGCGTGGAGAGAATCGGCCAGATCACATAGACCGCGAACATGATGACCGCGGGCGCGAGAAAGAGGCACGCGGCACGGCGCTGGCGCCGTGCGGTGGGCGACACGCGGCGGCGCGGTTGAATGCCCCGCCCGCTTGCGTGCGGCATGCCGCCGTTCTCGCCACCCGCCGGTGCGGTTGCGTCCGCGCGATGCGCAACGGTGTGAGTCACTGCCTGTCTCACGGCAAAAACCTCCTGTCTACCTGCACGTAGGGCAGACGGCGCAAGCATGCACCGCCCGCCCCACTTCGAACTCCTTACTTCTTGTAGATCCGCTGACGCGTCTGCTCCAGCTGCGCAAGAATCGAGTCCAGCTTCGTCGGATCGGACACGAACTGCTGCATGCCCTTCATGCCTTCGTCGGCCATTTCCTTCGTCATGTCGCGATCATAAAACTGCGCAATGCCGCCCTTCGTGTTCGAAAGAATCTGGAAGCCGATCTTCGAAATCGGGTCTTCCGGCTCCGGCGACTTGCTGTTGGCCGAAAGCGAGCCCAGGCCCTTCGCGAGTTGCGCGCCCACTTCCGGCGTCTCCGCAAACGCGAGGAACGCACGCGCATCGGCCTTGTTCTTCGCCTTGCCCGGGATATGCAGCGATTCGACCGGGCCATCTTCGGCGGTCGGCACGTTCGGGTCGATGATCGGGAACTGGAAGTAACCCATCTGCTGCTTGACCGTCGGGCTGAAGCCGCCCGTGATGAAGGTGCCCATGAGCATCATCGCGGCCTTGCCCTGGAACAGGAACGGCTGCGCCGCATCCAGATCGTACGAGAGCGAATTGGCGATGAAATCGCCGTCGTCGAGCAGTTGCTTCCACGTGACGTAGACCTTCTTCACGCGCGGGTCGGTGTACGGGACTTCGCCCGCCATGAGCTTCTGGTGGAACGCGTTGCCGTTCAGGCGCAGGTCCAGATAATCGAACCAGCCGGCCAGCGTCCACGCGTCGCGACCAGCCACCGCGATCGGCGTGATGCCGGCGGCTTTGAGCTTCTTGCAGGCGTCGAGGAATTCATTCCACGTCTTCGGCTCGCTCTTGATGCCCACCTTGTCGAACAGGTCCTTGCGATAGAACATGCCCCACGAGTAATACACGGTGGGCGCGGCGTACTGCTTGCCCTGGTAGGACGAGGCCTCCTTCGTCGAGGCGTACATGCTGTCCCAGTTGTTCTTCTTCCAGTCGTCCGAAAGGTCCGCGAACAGGCCGCGCTTCGCGTAGTAGGCCATGCGCTCACCGTCGTGCCAGTTCACGATGTCGGGCGGCGCGGTCGTGAGCCAGTTCGGCAACTGCACCTTGTAGGCTTCCTCGTCGACGAACGACACCTTCACGTCGGTGCCGGGATGCGTTTTCTTGAACTCGTCGATCACCTGCTCCCACACGGCGCGCTGGCTTGCGCCCTTGTAGGCAATATTCATTTCGAGCGTGCCGGCCTGCGCTGCGCTTGCGAACGTGCCTGCAAGCGCGCCCGCCGCCAGCGTCGCCGCAACGAGCAGGGTGCGTGGTCTGAAGGTCTTGCCGATCATGCGTGTCTCCTTGGTTATACGTCGTTGTCGATGCTGCATCGGAAGGAACTGCGCAATGCGTCTGTTTCTCGTCCCGGCTTCTCGTCCCGGCTTCTCGTGCATTACGAACGGTAGGCGCTCACGCCCTGCGGTTCTATCGTACGCGAGCCGATTACGATTGCCTCGTCGGGAATATCCGCAGAAAGCGTGTGCGTGCCCGGCCCATAGTTGAATACCCAGGTGAAGCCGCCGCGCCGGCTCACGCGTATTGCGTCGCCGAGCGGCTGCGGCATAAGTCCCGCTTCGCGCGCCACACGCGCAAAGAGCGCCTGCGTGCTCGCCTCGTCGAACAGGCTGGCCAGGTAGTGGACCGCGCCGCTCTTCACATAGGCGGGATGGCCGTCGCTGAACGTCGCGCGCACTTCCGGCACGGCCCATTCGCTTTCGCCGGCGACGCTCACCACCGCACCGAGTTCGATCAGATCGCGCCAGTGGCGCGCGTGGCCTTCGTGCGCGTCGTCCATGTCGAAGCGCACCGGCTCGCTGATATTGGGCCGCAACGACTCCACGCGCCACACGCGCAGCGGCAGCAACGCCGCGAGCGGCCCCGGCGGCAGGTTGGCGGGAATCTGCAAGTCGACGGTTTTCGAGCCCGTACGCGGCCCGATCACCACTTGCGCGCCCGAACTGACGAGGCGCTGCGCGAAGTCGTCGGGGACAATGGGCAGCGGCGGCACGACCACGAGACGGTAACCGTCGAGCGGCGCGTGCACCGAAACGATATCCACATCGAAGCCGAGCGCGCGCAGCGCCGAGTAGTACTCCACAGCAAAGCGCGGATAGTGGAAGTCGGCGCCCTGCGGATGAATCTCGAAGAGCCACTTCGCCTCGTAGTCGAGCACGAGCGCAACGGGCGTCTTCACGTCGAAGTCGCGGCCGCCCTTTGCCGCCGCGAGCACGGCCTCGATTTCCTCGGCCACGCGTGCCGCCTCCGCACTGCCAAGGTCGGGGCGGTTGTCGGGCGTATTCAGGCCCGCGTGCATCTGCTCCTGCGCGAACGGCGCCTGGCGCCAGCGGAAATACGACACGCAGCCCGCGCCATGCGCGAAGGCTTCCCAGCTCCAGAGGCGCACCATGCCAGGCAGCGGCGCGGGGTTCCAGTGCGCCCAGTTCACGGGGCCGGGCTGCTGCTCCATGACCCAGAACGGCAGCTTCGACATGCCGCGATACACGTCGTGATTGAACGAGGCGAAGTCCGGGTGCCCCGTGCGCAGATAGCGCGCCTTGACCTCGGGCGCGAACCACTGCTGATCGAGCGCGCCGAGCGGATAGCTGTCCCACGTCGCGACGTCGAGATCGGCGGCGACCTTGTAGTGATCGAACTCCATGAAGAGCTGCATGAAGTTGTGCGCGATGGGCCGCCCCGGCGAATGCGCGCGCAGGATATCCACCTGCATGCGGTTGTAGCGCCGCACTTCATCGGAAGCGAAGCGCTGGTAGTCGAGCCGGTGCGACGGATGCGCCTCGGTCACGGTGCCAACGGGCGCGTCGATTTCGTCGAAGCTGCGGTACTCCATGCTCCAGAACACCGTGCCCCAGGCGGTATTGAGCGCGTCGATACTGCCGTAGCGCGCCTTGAGCCATTCGCGAAAGCGTTGCACCGCCGCGGGCGAATAGCTGACCACCGTTTGATGGCAACCGTACTCGTTATCGGTCTGCCAGTACGCGACGGCCGGATGCTGGCCATAACGTGCCGCAACCGCCTCGCAGATGCGGCGCGAAGCCTCGTAATACACCGGCGACGAAAAATCGTAATGCCGCCGCGAGCCGAATCCGCGCACGCGGCCATCGGCGCCCACGGGGAGAATCTCGGGATGCCGGTCGATCAGCCACTTCGGCGGTGTGGCCGTGGGCGTGCACATCACCACTTGCAGGCCGGCGGCGCCGAGCGTGTCGATGGCGCGATCGAGCCAGCCCCAGTCGAACTCGCCGGGCGTGGGCTCGATGCGGCTCCACGCGAACTCGGCGATCCGCACCTGCGCGATGCCGAGCGCCTTCATGCGCGCGGCGTCGTCTTTCCACATGGCCTCCGGCCAGTGCTCGGGGTAGTAGCAAACTCCAAGACGCATGCCTGTGTCCTCGTTTGTTGTTTTCATGCGGGTTGATCGGCGGTGGCGAGCGGCGCAACGGCGAAACCGTCTTCCGCAAACAGATGACAGGCGTTGGCGCTCGCACGGAACTGCGCGGCGTCGCCGCTAGCTAGCCGTGCGTCGCCGGGCGCCTTGGCGACGAGCACCGCCCCGCCCGGCTGATCGAGGTGCACGTAGCTGTGCTCGCCCAGTTCCTCGACCAGCGTGATGGCACGTGTGATCGTCAAGGCATCCTGATCATTGCCCGACGTGCGTGGCACAACCCCTTGCCCCACCAGTTCGAGATGCTCGGGCCGCACGCCGAAGGTGACAGGCGCGCCCACAGCAAGCCGCGCGCCCTGCACCGGCAGCCGCAGCGTTTCGCCGCTTCCGTCGAGCGCGATGCTCACGCCGTTGGCCTCGATGGCCGTCACGCGCGCCGGCAGAAAATTCATGCGCGGCGAGCCGATGAAGCCCGCCACGAAGCGGCTCGCGGGCCGATGATAAAGCTCGAGCGGCGCGCCGACCTGGGCGATGCTGCCGTATCGTTCGGTATCCTTACCACTGTGCAGAAGAACGATCTTGTCGGCGAGCGTCATCGCCTCGATCTGATCGTGCGTCACGTACACCACGCTCGCCTGCTCGAACTGCCGATGCAGGCGTGCAATCTCGATACGCGTCTGGCCGCGCAACGTTGCGTCGAGATTGGAAAGCGGCTCGTCGAACAGGAACACGCCGGGCTCGCGAACGATCGCGCGGCCAATCGCCACGCGCTGCCGCTGGCCGCCCGAAAGCGCCTTGGGGTGGCGCTCGAGCAGCGCTTCGAGTTGAAGAATGCGCGCAGCTTCGCGCACCTTGCGATCGATCTCGGCCTTCGGCGTTTTCGCGAGCTTCAGGCCGAACGCCATGTTCTCGTACACAGTCATGTGCGGGAACAGCGCGTAGCTCTGGAACACCATGGCCACGCCGCGCTGCGCGGCGGGCACGTCGTTCACGAGCTTGCCGCCGATCGAAATATCGCCGTCGGTCACGTCTTCCAGGCCCGCGATCATGCGCAGCAGCGTGGACTTGCCGCAGCCCGATGGGCCGAGAAATACACAGAACTCGTTCCTGCCGATCTCCAGATCGACGTTGCGAATCACCGGCGCATTCTCGCCGTATGCCTTCTGAACGCCGCGCAACGAAATGCTCGCCATCGTCCCGTCTCCATGTTCTAATCGGCACGACACGGAGATTAAGCGCTTAATCAGCAGGCCATAAAAAAGCGATCGCGTGTGCGATCTGGCTGCCTTGTCTCCGGTAATCGTTTTGATTGTCGGGCCAATGTTGCAGTGCCCGTCACAATCATGCAAATGTTGAATCGCCTTCCCATATTTTGAGATCGCATGCCGACCCTCAACGAAGTCGCGCGCCGCGCCGGTGTGACGCCCGCCACCGTCTCGAACGTCTTGCGCGAGCGCGGCCGCGTGGGCGAAGCCACGCGCCAGCGTGTGCTCGAAGCAGTCGAGGCGCTCGGCTATCGCCCGCATTTGTCGGCGCGCGCGCTCGCCGAAGGGCGGCCGCCGACCATCGCGCTCATGGTGTCGAGCATCGCGAACCCGTTCTACCCGGAGTTCGCGCTCGCCGTGGAAAATGCGCTGCGGCGCAGTGGGCGCTTTCTCATCATCTGCAATACGGACGGCGACCCGCAAACGGGCCGCGCCTACCTCGAACAGATCGCGGGCACGCTCTCGGCGGGCGTGCTCGTGATGAACGCCAATCTCGACTTCTCCGACCTGCGCGCCACCGTGCGGCGCGGCGCGCCGGTCGTGCTGTGCATGTGGGAGCGCCCGCTCGACCCGCCTGGCCTGCCGTGCGTGGCCGTGGATTTCCGCCGCGCGGGGGAGCTTGCCGCACAGCATTTGCTGACGCTTGGGCATCGGCGCATTGGCGCGATCGTCGGCAGCAAGGTTTCCGGCATTCACGCGGCGCGCTATGACGGCTTCGTCGCGGCCATGCAGGCGGCCGGGCTCGACGGCGCGGGCGCGCCCGTGCGTTATGCGCCGGACACGACGCAAGGCGGCTACGCGGCCACGAGCGAATTGCTGGCGCGGCACCCCGACCTCACCGCAATCTTCGCGACCAACGACCTGCCCGCGCTCGGCGCGATGCAGGCCGCCGCCGATCTCGGCCTTCACGTGCCGCGCGAGCTTTCGGTGGTCGGGATCACCGATATTCAGCTTGCGCGCGAATCGCGGCCCGCGCTCACGACCGTTGCGGTCGCAACGATCGAGGCGGCGGAACTGGCCGTCGAGTTGCTGACGGAGCTGGTCGAAGCGCCCGATTCGGCTGCGGGCGCGGCTGCACGCGTGTGCGTGGTCTCGTCGCCGCGGCTGGTCGTGCGGGCGTCCACGGCTGCGCCGCGAGCGAAAGCTTGACGAAAGAATCAACACACGCAAACCGCATCCAGCGCAAAGAACCAATAAGCAAATTTAAGGTTCCGTTCCAACCATCCGTTAAACACGATGGCGCTGCACCTGTGCATCGCTACGAAAAAAACAATCGAAGATGGCTGGAGAATAACGAACGTGAAGCGAATAACGTTGAATCAGAAAGCCTGGAGCATCGTCGGGCTGCTTTGGATCTCGCTCGTCGTGATGGTGGTGGCCAACGCCTTTATGACGCGCTCGGGCATGGTGACGGACCGCAAGAACCTGGTGGAGCAGGAAACGCAAACCGCACTGGGCGCGGTCTCGTACTACCAGAAAGAAGCGGACGCCGGCCACATGAGCGCCGACGACGCGAAGCGTCTCGCCATCGCCACGCTGCGCGGCATGCGCTACGGCGACGACAAGAGCGGCTACTTCGGCATTTACGACAGCAACGCCATGGCGCTGCTCGTGCCGCCGAAGCCTGAAATGGAAGGCAAG
The DNA here is from genome assembly GCF_905220185.1 of Paraburkholderia sp. J11-2. NCBI lineage: Bacteria > Pseudomonadati > Pseudomonadota > Betaproteobacteria > Burkholderiales > Burkholderiaceae > Paraburkholderia > Paraburkholderia sp. J11-2. The sequence goes on from NZ_CAJMYY010000017.1 coordinate 39,708, forward strand.
AGCCAGGCGGACCTGACGGACCCGCGCGGCACGCATGTGGCGCTCGAGATCGTCAAAAGCTCGTCCGCGGGCGGCGACGGCTACAGCAGCTACTGGTGGCCGAAGCCGGGCAAGAGCGCGCCGGTCGAAAAAATCAGCTATTCCGTCCTCGTGCCGGGCTGGGACTGGCACCTCTTCACCGGCATCTATACCGACGATATCGACGACGCCTTCCGCAGCGCGCTGATCAGCAATCTCCTGCTCGTGACGGTGATCGGCGCAGCCGTGACGCTCGGCCTCATGTGGCTCATCCGCACGATCCGGCAAAGCCTTGGCGGCGAGCCGGAATATGCCTCGCAGATCTGCCAGCGCATTGCCGAAGGCGATCTCACGGCGCATGTGAACCTCGCGCCCGGCGACCAGCACAGCCTGCTCCACTCGATGCAGCAGATGCAGCGCCAGCTGGTCGAAACCGTGCACCGCATCCAGACTTCGGCTGAGTCGATCACGACGGGCGCCAAGGAAATCGCGGCAGGCAACCTGGACCTTTCCTCGCGCACCGAGGAACAAGCCGCCTCGCTCGAAGAAACGGCCGCCAGCATCGAAGAACTCACGACCACGGTCAAGCACAACACCGACAACGCGCGCCAGGGCAATACGCTCGCCGTGAACGCATCGGAAGTCGCCGCGCGCGGCGGCGAAGTCGTGCGCCGCGTGGTCGAAACGATGAACGAGATTTCGAGCAGCTCGCAGCGCGTGGAGCAGATCATCGGCGTGATCGACGGCATTGCCTTCCAGACCAATATCCTCGCGCTCAACGCGGCCGTGGAAGCGGCGCGCGCCGGCGACCAGGGCCGTGGCTTCGCCGTCGTGGCGGGCGAGGTGCGCAGCCTCGCGCAGCGCAGCGCGACAGCCGCCAAGGAGATCAAGGACCTGATCGGGCAGTCGGTCACGCAAGTATCGGAAGGCACCAGGCTCGTTGACGAAGCGGGTAAGACGATCGACGAGGTGGTGATTTCGGCACGCCGCGTGGCTGACCTGATGGGCGAAATCGCAGCGGCTTCCGAGGAGCAGCACACCGGCATCGAGCAGGTGAACCGCGCCGTCGCGCAGATGGACGAAGTGACGCAGCAGAATGCGGCGCTCGTGGAAGAAGCATCGGCCGCGGCGCAGTCGATGGCGGCGCAGTCCAATGGGTTGCGCGAGGTCGTGACAGTGTTCCGGGTCGGGGCGCAGGCTGAGCCGGCGCTTGCTTCAACGGTTAGAGCGCCTGCTCAAAGCGCGCGTGCCGTGCGCCCGGCAGCACCGCTCAAGCGCCCTGCCCCTGCCCGTGCTGCGAAGGCAGTGGAAACCACGCCGGCACCCAAGACCACGAACGCAGCGGCAAAGGCGGCAACGGCCAGCCCCGCGACCACCGCGTCCAACGAAACCGCAGACTGGGAAACGTTCTAAGGGCGGCCTGGAACGGCATCACGCAAGGCTCGCGCCCTCACCCGGCGCGCCTTGCTGCGCCCGCCACGCAGCAAACGTAATCAGCCCGGGCACAAGGCCCGGGTCGTCGATCCGCGTCCAGCTCGTATATGTGTCGTCGAGTCCCGGCACCGGCTGCGGCGTCGCGAACTCCACGCGGGACATGCCGGGCCGGTACGCCTCGTTCGGCCAGAAGACCGGCATGATACGGCGCGCCGCCATTTCCTCGCGCAGCGCTGCGGGGCCGCCTTCGTCGGCCACGACATCGCATTGCGCCGCCCAGTCGTGGCTATCCCACGCGAGAAACACACCGGCGTTGCCCGCAGCGTCGAACGTCAGCACGGCATTCTGCTCGGGCCGCCAGTAGTACTCGACAATCCGCTCGCGCAGCGCGACTTCGTGCAGCACATCGGCAATACGCCGGTTCGCGTAGATCGCGCCTACGCCATGCACGCCGATATGGCCGCGCCGTGCGCAGAACTTGCGCTTGGCATCGTCGATCGCGCCGCGCAACTTGCGGGTCATGGCCGGGTCGGACTTCTTCACGTAGAAGTCGATCAACCCCGCGTTGAACGCCTCCACCGCATGCGATTCGTCGGCCGTGGCCGTGAGCAGGATGCGCGTGCACGCCACGTCCTTCGCGGCGGCGAGAAACTCAACGCCGGTCATCTCCGGCATTTCGTAGTCCACGACGAGCGCGGCGATATCGCCAAAGCGCGCCGCGTCGGCCATCACGTCCTCGCCCAGCGCGTTGCCGCCCCGCTTCTCGAACTCCGACCATGCAGCGCCCGCAGCGGGATTGCGCGCGCTCTGCCGCGCTTCATGCGAGGCGACGAAGGCCAGCGCTTGTGCGGCGCTCGTGAAGTAGCGGTCCGTGCCCGCGCCCGGAAAGAGGCCGCGCAACGCGTAGAGAAAGTCGGGACTGTCGTCGAGAAACACGACGGAAACGGGATGAAAGACCGGCTGTCTGACGATGGAACTCATGCTGGATCTCGGTTAAGCACACTGCGCCTCATGCGGTGCGCCCGATACCCGGAGCTGCACCGCGAGGAAAACATATCGATTATGCGGCGTGTCGCCTGGACACAGCAACCCGAAGCCGCAACGGTGCGTTCAGCGCAGGCATGCGCAAACGTTATCGCAGCCAGCGAGCATGAAGCGGTTCGCGTATGTGGGGAGCACGGTTCTGGATGAAGAGGAACACGAAGAGAATGGTGCATGCCTCCTTCTCAGCGGAGGCACGCGCGGCTGCCGCCTGCAGTCCCTATCTGGAGTTACTCTGATGTACGCACGCGAATCCATTCCCGCCGTCCTGTCCCGTGGCACCGCCGGATTCTCCGACGAAATCATGGAAGCTACGCCGACCAAAACGTTTCATCACGTCATCGATATTTACCTGAAGGACTCGAACGCGTTCATGAACACGTATTTCGCCCGCTATTTCGAATGGCAGGGCATTTGCCGCGAACGCTGGTTTCACGAGTGCATTCACAACAATCTGCTCGCCTCGGGCGGTGTGTTCGTCACCAAGCGCGCCCACCAGGAATACGTGCAGGAAACCTTTCCGTTCCAGCGCGTGGATTGCTACCTCAACACCTTCCAGGTGCGTCAGTGCTCCGCGTATCTCGTGTTCCGCTTTTGCGTGGACGGGCGGCCCGTTTCGCTCGGCTATCAGCAGATTCTCTTCGCCGGCACCGACAAGCGCATTCGCCGCTTTCCGCCCGGCATCATCGAGCGCGTGAAGGAATACGAGCTGGTCCTGCCTTCGGGTTCGAACTAAGCGCGCATTGAGCACGTTCAACCCGGCTACATGAACTAGCCTGCGAAATCCTGCCCCGCCGGAAAACGGCGGGGTTTCGCCGGTGCGTCGTGCAGCGCGCGGTCAGCGCTCGTGCCGGGCTCCGGCAGGCGGATCGTGAAGGTCGTGTGGACGTGCGGCTCGGACTCGCACGCAATCGTGCCGCCCAGCGCTTCGGCCACGCGGCGGCAGAACGTGAGGCCCATGCCGGCGCCGCGTCCGTGCGCCTTGGTCGAATAAAACGGATCGAACACGCGCGGCAGAATATCGGCGGGAATACCGCAGCCGTTGTCGGTAAAGCGCAGCACGCAAAAGCCCGCTTCGCTCGTCGCGCTGATCTCCACGCGGCCCACGTAGTCGCTGATCTTGTCGCTTCGTTCGGCGATTTCCGCGTGAATCGCAAAGAGCGCGTTCTTGAGCAGATTGAACAGCACGAACACGACCAGCGAATCCGAGCCCGAGAAACTCAGCTGGGCGTCGATAGGCGCCACCTCCACCATATCGCGCTCGCCGGTGCGAAACGGAAAGCGCTCGAGCGCGGCGTTCACGCATGAGCGCACGGGGTAGGTCTCGAAGCTGCGCCGGTCGAGCCGGTCGAGCGTGAACGAAGCGAGCGACATTTCGACCACCGTGCTCGTGCTGTCCACCTGGCGGCGTATCGACGTGGCAAGCGAGGAAAGGCGCTCCGACTGCCCCGGATAGAGTCCGTCCACGCACAACTGGTGCTGCACGGCCAACTGGTAGCCACGCATGAGCTCGGGCAGCACGTTGCCGATTTCCTCGGCATGCATGCCGATGGCCGCGAGCGGCGTGGCAACCTCGTGCGCCACCGTGGCCGCGATGAGGTACGGGCGCATCAGGCCGAACCGCACGATCGTGACCGCGAGTATGCCAAGGCTGATCGCGATGAACACCGCGCCCACGGGATAGAACGCGAGCCCGTAATTCACGGCGTAGTCGGTGGCGGCAAGCGCGTACAGGCCGAGGCTCACGAAGCACAGGTCGAGCAGCTTGCGGCGGTCGTGCGCCTGGGTCTGGCGGCGAGCGGCATACAGCAGCCATGCGCTGCGGCACGCGAGCAGCACTGTCTGCGCCACATGCACGGGATGCAGCATGCCCGCCTTCGGATACTTGCCGAAGAAGAACGTGCCGTAGCCGTCCACGACGGCATCGCTCAACAGCAACAGCGCCGCGAGCAGCACACTGAGCAGGTAGGACGCGATGAGGAGCGGGCGTTCGCCGCGCCGGGCGCTCACTTCGGTCACGAAGTGATAGAACGTGGTGGGCAGAAAGAGGATGAAGAAGTAACCGGCCTTGACGAGCACGGCCGACAGATCGGGGTCGGACGTCTGGAACAGAAACGCCCAGGTGCCCTGCCAGAAGAACGTGGTCGCGCACATCAAGGCGAACGGCACCGAGAGGCGCGTGAAGCCCTCAGTCAGGAGCACGTAGACGCCGAATCCGAGAAATAATGCGGACACGAACGCTGGCAGGATCGAATACATAGTCTGTCGCGTGGGTTCTTGTTCTTACCAGCCTGGTTGGCGCGGCGCGTTGCCTTCAGCGTCCCCGTGCGCCCAATGTGCGATTCGCGGGCCGCATCTCGCAGCCCATACGCCGCCCATGCATGGCGCATGAAATGCGCGCCGATCGAATCGATTTTGCCGATTATCGCCGCTAATCCCGGGTTGCGGCGAAATTTTCCGGTTGACGGCAGTGCCGCTATGCGCCGTGAATCCCCGATGGCCCAAAATCGGTCGAATTGGCAGAAAACAACGGTATCCGTCGATTGAGGACAACCCTGGCGCCGCCCAGAATAGAGGTCATCACCCACCCGACGGAGCACCCCGATGACCCCGACCCTCGCCGATGTCGCGATTCCCGACAGCAAACTCACCCGCGAAATTACCGAACTCGTGCGCGATACCGAATCGCCGCTGCTTTTCCATCATTCGAGCCGTGTCTATTACTTTGGCGCGCTGGCCGGCCGGCGGCTCGGCCTGAAGTTCGATCGCGAACTGCTCTACGCGGGCGCCATGTTTCATGACATGGGCCTCACGCATGCGCACAGCAGCGACCATGAACGCTTCGAAGTGGACGGCGCGAACGCCGCGCGCGACTTCCTGCGCGGCCACGGCATCTCGCAGCACGACATCGACCTCGTGTGGACCGCCATCGCGCTGCATACGACGCCGGGCATTCCCGAGCACATGCATCCGGTAATCGCGCTCGTCACGGCGGGCGTCGAAATGGACGTGCTCGGCATTGCCTACGACCGCTTCAGCGACATCGAGCGCGAGGCCGTGGTTCACGCACACCCGCGCAGCGAGCACTTCAAGGAAGACATCATTCAGACGTTCTATGACGGCATCAAGCACAAGCCCGCCACCACCTTCGGCAACGTGAAGGCCGACGTGCTCGCAGACAAGGACCCGCATTTCCACGCCGGCAACTTCTGCAGCGTGATCCGTCATTCCGCCTGGCGCGGTTGAGTGCCGCCCTGGGCGCTCCGAGCCCTGTGAGGCGGCGTTCGGCGCGGTTCTCACGCGCGATGCTATGCTCATCGCGATGCCCGGAACCGCGCCGCCGGGCCACGCCGCACCGCGATGCGCGCGCGTCCATTCGCTGTCCCGGGGGCTTCATGCAGCACACGCCTGGCCGCACGCGGCCGCACGGTTTTTCCAGCATGGTCATGAAACGCCCGCACCTCGTGGTGACGGTGTGCTTTCTCGCCGCCATGGCGCTGGTGAGCGGCGTGGGCCTGCGCCAGCTCTACCAGATGACGCGCAACGACTTGCATAGTCGCCAGCGTGACCTGGAGGTGCGGGCCGTGGGCGTGGACGCGCTGATCTCCGCAGAGCGCCGGCGCCTGCTGTTCCTGCGCGACTACGCGGAACACGTGCTCGCCTCGCCGAGCCAGCAGCGCGCAGGTCTCCTCGATCCGGCCGTGCAGGCCGCGCTGCGCAACAGCGACAAGCTCGCATGGCAAGTCCCCGGCGCGATGGACGGGCCGCTCGTTTTCGGCACCAACGCACAAGGACTCACGGGAATCGAGGGCTTTCACCGCGACACGGCCACGCTGCCCGCCGACATCGTCCTCGCGCGCTCGATCAGCCCGCTGCTTGCGATCAGCCAGCACGCCGACGCGGTGCAAAGCACGGTCGCGTACATCTCGGCCAACGGCCTGTATGTGCTCTCGCCCGAGCGCCCGGACGCGCCCGCGCCCGAATTGTTGCGGCGCTTCAGCACGATGCCCTACTACCGCCTGCATCTGTCCGGCCGGAATCCGGGAAACGGCATCGTCTGGACTCCGATCTATACGGAAACAAAACGAAGCGAGGCGATTTCCACGCTCAGCGCGCCTGTCTACGCCAACGGACGCTTTCGCGGCGCCGTGGTGATGGACGTCGCGCCCTCGCGCCTGCTCGCGCTCCAGCTCGCCTCCACCAACCTGACGGAGGACGAGGAGCCTGCCGAATTCGGCCTCCTGAACAAGAACGGCGACCTCGTCTATTTCGTCGATGGCAAGATCACGGCACAGCATCCCGCAAGCTTCGATCCGTATCTCATCGACATGGCGCGCGCACAGGCGGCGGACTGGATGCAACGAGGCCAGGGCTACGCTCAGCGAGGCGGGCGCTACCTGCTCTTCCAGCACGTGGGGGACACGCACTGGATCCTGCTCGCGAGCACGGACGACTCCGCGCTCACGCTCGCGGCGGCGCACCGCGTGTTCAGCAGCCCGCTGATCGTCGCGTGGCTGGCGATCGCCGTGCTGCTCGTCGGCACGCTGTTCATCGTCAAGAACATATTCGGCCAGTACGTCGAGGCAAGTTCGCGGCTCGAAACGCTCGCGCGCAGCGACCCGCTCACCGGGCTCGCGAACCGGCGGCGCTTCCAGGAGGTCTTCGACGAGACGCTGGAGCGCGCCGCCCGCGAAGGCGGCAGCGACGCGGCCACGCCCGCCGTGGCCATGCTGATGCTCGATATCGACTACTTCAAGCGCGTGAACGACCGCTTCGGCCATGCGGCGGGCGACCGCGTGCTCGTGATATTCGCAGACATCCTGCGCAAGAACCTGCGCAGCGCGGAAATGCCCGCGCGCGTGGGCGGCGAGGAGTTCGCGGCGCTGCTGCCCGGCGCCGATCTCGCCACGGCGGCGGCCGTAGCCGAGCGCATCCGCCGCGCGGTCGAAGCGCACGCGGCCAGCGCGCCGGGCGACGCCGCAAATCAGGACGCCGATGCGATCGCATTCACCGTTTCGATCGGCGTGGCGGCCAGTCCCGCCGATTGCCTCGCCCACTACGAAGCGCTCATGTCGGTGGCCGACCGGCGGCTTTACGCCGCGAAGGAAGGCGGGCGCAATCGCGTCGTTGCAGAGGATTCCCGATCGATCGATCCGGCGCGAGCCTGACGATTGCGCAGGCCACGTTCATGCGCCATGCATGAGCGGGAGAGCCGGCCGCCCTGCGAGTGTGCTCCCGCACCGCACAGCAGCGCGTCGCCGCCATCGGAAAGACGCTACCATCGGCAACGGCGAACGTCGAAGGCCGCGCGTCGCCCTCGTTCGCGACGCCGGAGCCCGACCGTCCATCATGAGCAGCCGACTCACCGCCCTGACGACGTTTTGTGTCGTGGCGTTCGCCGTCCTGGCAACGCTCATGGCCGCGGTGTACGCGTCGGACGCCGTCGACGAACGCCAGAAGCGCGACCAGGTCGATGTCTTTTCGAGCCGCGCGCTGCTGCGCGCCGAACTCGTGACGGCCGAAGCCGAATCTGCGCTGCACCAGCTCATGCCATACGGCGACGATCCCTGCACGAGCGACCACCTGCAGCGGCTGCGTCATGTCGAGGAACAGTTTCGGTACATTCGCGAAGTCGTCTGGACCGATGGCGCGCGGCTGCGCTGCAGCTCGCAACGCGGCGACGTCGATACCGCGTTGCCGCCACCCGAATGGACCTACGCCGACGGCTTCACCGCCTGGCATAGCGAAGTCGGCAAGCGCGACAACGAGCGGCGCATGCTCAACTTGCGTCTCGGCAATCACGTCGTGGTGATCGATCCGCGCTTTTACCTCGACATCGTGCCGCTCGACGACGCCATCCAGCTGGCCGTGCTCGAAACGCAGGACGGCGGCATCATTACAAGCTGGGCACACGTCGACGATGCGATTGTTCGCGCAGCACTCAAGCGCACCAGCAACAGCCAGTATTTCGAGGGCCGCTATTACGTCGTGGAGCGCTCGAGCCGCTTTCCCATTGCCGTGGTCGCGTACGAGCCCGAGAACCGCATGCGCCGCGACCTGCCCGCGCAACTCCAGACGCTGTTGCCGCCGGCGCTCGTCCTGAGCGTATTCGGCACGTGGCTCGTCATGCGCTGGCGCCGCAAGCTGCGCACGCCGCGCAGCGCGATACTGGAGGGCATTCGGCGGCGCCAGTTCGTCGCGTGGCTGCAGCCGCTCGTCTCGCTGGAAAGCGGGCGCTGCGTCGGCGCCGAAGCACTCGTGCGCTGGAAGCTCGAAGACGGCTCCGTCGTCGCGCCGGACACGTTCATTCCCATGGCGGAATCGCTCGGTCTCGTCGAGCCCATTACCGACCAGGTCGTGCGCTCCGTGTTCGAGAGCGTGGGCGCCGTGCTGGCCCGGCGCCGCGATCTGCACGTCTCGCTGAACCTCGCCGGCAAGGATCTCGCCGGCACGCGCGTGCTCGAAACCCTCAAGCCCGTTCTCGGAAAATATGCGGTGCGCCCCGAGCAGATCTGGTTCGAAGCGATCGAGCGCACGCTCATCGACACAGCCGGCTCCGCGCCCGTTATCGAGGCGTTTCGCGCGGCGGGCCACCGCATCTTCATCGACGACTTCGGCACGGGATATTCGAGTCTCTCGTATCTGCAGGAACTGCCGGTGGATGGCATCAAGATCGACCGCTCGTTCATCCGCTCGTTCGCGAGCGGCGAGGAAATGAACAAGATCGTGCCGCACGTGATCGACATGGCCCGCAGCCTCGACCTGCTGATGGTCGCCGAGGGTGTGGAAACCGAAGCGCAAGCGCAATACTTGCGCGAGCACGGTGTGCAGTACGCGCAGGGCTGGCTCTATGCGAAAGCCATGCCCGCCGACGAATTCCTGCGCTATCTGGAACGCGAAGCGGCGCGCACGCACAAGGCGTGAGGGTGGCGCACGCTCAGACGAGCGGGCCCGGCGACGTGCAGTGCCGCAACGCGCCGGGCAGGTGTGCAAACTCCACGCTGCAACGCGCAGCCGCGGCTTTGCTGAGTACGGCGCTGTCGTAGCCACGGCCGGCAAAGCGCACGACATCGACGAGACTGAAGCCTTGCGCGCGATAGAACGCGATGAGGTGGGCGGCGGGAAACGGCGTGTCGAGCGCGAGCTGCGTGTAGCCGCGCGCAGCCGCCCAACGCCCCGCGAAATCGAGCAGCGCACGGCCAATGCCGCGGCTTTGCCATTTAGGCTCGATACCGAACTGATGCACCGAAGCCACGCTGCGCTGGCGATAATGTTCGCACTGCGAATGGCTATCGTGACCTTCCACCGTGAGCGTGCCGATGATCCTGCCATTGCAGAGCGCAACGAAGCAGTCTCCCGCCAGCGCGCGTTCACGCGTGAGGCTCGCCGCCTGGTCGGCGCAGGCGCAATGCAATCCGAGCGATGCGAGCCGCGAGAACGCGCGATGCAGCAAACGCGTAAGCGCTTCCCACGAGTCGTGGCGCGGATCGAAGCGCCTCAGCACGAGCCGGCCAAGGCCGGGCAGCACGGAGGTGACCGGCTCATCCGGGCGCTGGGTTGCACGCGAGATCGACATGGCGTCTCCTGTCGTTTCGATGCAGCCAGTCTAGGGATTGCCCGGAAGGGTCACAAGAAAAAATGTCGTAAAAACCGGTGCAATGCGCGTGAACGCCGCGGTGTATGCGCCCTAGCCTTGTGCCGCCATGCGCTCCACAACGGCGAGCACGATGCGCTTCGCCGAATCGATATGCGCCACGGTCAAGGCGCGCGCGCTGCGCGCGTTGCGGGCGAGGCACGCTTCGAGAATCGCCTCGTGTTCGTGCTGAAAGGAGGGGGTATCGGCAAGCAGCGTATTCTGCAGCCGCTCGTAGCGTTCCACTTGCGCGCGCAGTTCGCGAATAGCCGCCAGTTGGCGAGCGTTGCCGCATGCGCCATAGAGCAGCTCGTGAAACTCGCGGTTGAGATCGCCCTGCTTTTGCGTGGCGGCCGCCTCGCCCAGCAGCCGGTGCACGAGTTCCGCGCGTGCGAGCGTTTCGTCGTCGATGCGCTTGACGCTGTGAAAGATCGCGTCGCCTTCGAGCAGCACGCGCAAGCCGTAGATCTCCTCCACGTCGTGCGCCGTGAGCATGCGCACGACCGCGCCGCGATTGCGGAAAATCTCGACGAGCCCCTCGCGCGCGAGCCGCTGGATGGCTTCGCGCAGCGGAATGCGGCTCACCTCGAAACGCTCCGCGAGGTCGCGCTCAACGAGGCGCTCGCCACCGCCCAGCTCGCCGCTGACGATCAGATCGCGCAACCCGGACGCAACCGCGTCCGCTGTAGAGTCGAATCGTGTTTCCATGTGTGTCTGGCCGGTTCCTGGCTGGTTTTTCATTTGGGCGATTTCGGCATAATGGTATACCAAAATGCCGAAAGCGTTCATAATGACGTACCCTTTTCGATGCAACACGGAGAGTCAGCATGGCGCATGGCGAACACACCTACCGCGTTTCGGTGCAATGGACAGGCAATCGCGGCACGGGCACCTCGGGTTATCGCGACTACGACCGCGATCACGTGATCCGCGCGAGCGGCAAGCCGGACATTCCGGGCTCGTCGGATCCGGCCTTTCGCGGCGACGCCGCGCGCTGGAATCCCGAGGACCTGCTCGTGGCTTCGGCCTCGGCGTGCCATAAGCTCTGGTATCTGCATCTGTGCGCGGAGGCGGGCATCGCGGTGCTCGCCTACGAAGACACGGCCGAAGGCACGATGGCCGATACGCCGCAGCGCGGCGCGTTCACGAAGATCGTGTTGCGCCCGCGCGTGACGATCCGCGCGAGCGACAACCGCAGCCTCGCCGAACGGTTGCATCATGCGGCGCACGAGCAGTGCTATATCGCCAATTCAGTGAACTTCCCCATTCTCTGCGAGCCCGCCATCGAACTGGCCGCGTAGGCGCCCGCATTCTTCTGAGGCGGCTCGGGCAGCCGCGCCGCCTCCCTGACGCGCCGCCCCAAAAGGGCTCGATCGAGAACGATCACTCAAACGATCGATAACGTCTCAGCGCACGATTCTCTCCCGAAGCAACCCCATATAAATCGTATGCGATTTAATCTTATGCGCTTGACAAAGCGAAATCCCTCGTCCATTATGCATCGCATGCGATTCGATCTTATGCGACGCATAGCACTAAATCCCTGATTTCATTGAGGAACGCATCATGGCAACGATCGACAAAGTCCTGTTCTCGGGCAACACCCACACCACCGTCAACCACGACCCTGCGGCGCAACGCGGCGAATTCGGCGTGGTCGACCTCGAGCTCACGTCTTCAAGCGGCGAAACGCTCGACATCGTCGGCACCGAACCGCACCCGCGCGCCGAACAGCTGTTCGCAGGCGCGTGGTCTGCCTGCTATATCTCCGCGCTCGGCATCGCGGCTTCGCTGAAGAAAGTCACGTTGCCGCCCAACGCGGCGGTGGACATCCAGGTCGATATCGGCCAGACCGGCGCCGCCTGGTTCCTCGGCGCGCACTTCACTGTCACGCTGCCGGGCGTCGAACAGAACGTGGCGGAGGCCATCGCGCGCAGCGCCCATCAAATCTGCCCGTACTCGAAGGCCGTGCACGGCAACATCGACGTGAGCCTGAAGGTTGTGACCGCGTGAGCGGCAAACGCAATGACCGCGTTCACCGAAACCCACTGAACTTCACTTAGCGAGACATCATCATGAAAACCCGACTCATCGCCACGCTCCTCATTGCCCTCTCGGCTAGCGCAGCCGCCCCCGCATTCGCCAGCGGCTATGGCCCGGCCCCGGCCTATCGCCCCGAAGTCGGCGCACCGGCTTCGCAACGCGGCCAAAGCGTGCAAACGCTCGCCGCGGAGCGCACCGAAGGCGGCAGCGCAGCCACCGCGTTCGGCGGCATGGCCGATGTCGGCACGGACGCGGGCAGCCGCGTCTCAATGGAGCGAAACAGCCTCTTCGCCCACCATTGATCGCGCCACCGCGTGGTGGCTGTTTCGCCGCGCATCGCAGTGGCGGTGTACGGCGAAACCGGTGTCGGCCTACGATATAATCGCAAGCGATTTATTCAAGTTTGCGAGCCATTGAGGCCTTCGTCTGAAGAGGATGACCATGAAATCGACGGATCACCCGGCGCCGGGCGCCAAGCCCGCGCCGCTCGCAGACTATCTTTGCTTCGCCGTGTACTCGACCAATCTGGCCTTCGGCAAGGCGTACAAGCCGATCCTGGACGAACTCGGGCTGACCTATCCGCAGTACATCGCGATCATCGCGCTCTGGGAGCAGGACAACCAGACGGTGAGCGGCCTGGGCGAGAAGCTCTTTCTCGAATCCAACACCCTCACGCCGATGCTGAAAAAGCTCGAAGCGATGGGGTATGTGGAACGGCGGCGCGATCCGGAGGATGAGCGCCAGGTGCGTGTGAGCCTGACCGCCAGCGGCCGCAAGCTGCGCGAAAAGAGCCTGAAGATCGCGGATCTCACCGAAGCCACCGGACTGGGTCCCGACGACTTCATGAAGCTACAGAAGGCGATCGTGAACCTGCGCGCCAATCTGATTCGTTCGCTCGACACCGAATAGCCATTGCACCGGCGCGCGCAGTTTTTTGCAGCCCGGCTTCTAGCGTAAATAGTTAGGAATACGACGCATACCTTGTTTGCCGAGGTGCGTGCGCACGCCTGATGTTTCCTGCCCACCACGGTACAACATCTCTATCAGGAATTGGCATGTCAAACGATCTTCATCCCGCACCTCTTTCGCGCCGGCGCTTCATCGGCGCCGCAGCAACGCTGGCCGCAGGTGTCGCAATGAGCCGGCTCGCCTTCGCAGAATCGAAGCCCTCCGCGAGCGGCATCACGCAGATTGCTGCCGGCGATCCGTCTTCCATTCGTTCGCTTCGCGTGCACGTGCCGGAAGCGGCGCTGACCGATCTGCGCCGCCGGATCGTCGCGACGCAATGGCCGGAGCGCGAAACAGTGGACGACGCATCGCAAGGCGTGCAGCTCGCAACCATGCAAAGGCTCGCCAATTACTGGGCCACCGACTACACCTGGCGCAAGGTGGAAGCGAAGCTCAACTCACTGCCGCAATACGTCACGGAAATCGACGGGCTCGACATTCACTTCATCCATGTGCGCTCGAAGCATGAGAACGCGCTGCCGATCATCGTCACACACGGCTGGCCCGGCTCGATCATCGAGCAGTTGAAGATCGTCGAGCCGTTCACCAATCCGACCGATCATGGCGGAAGTCCGTCCGACGCGTTCCATGTCGTCATTCCTTCGCTTCCCGGCTACGGCTTTTCGGGCAAGCCGACGAAGACCGGCTGGGACCCCCAGCGTATCGCTCGCGCCTGGGCCGTGCTGATGAACCGGCTCGGCTACACGCGCTACGCGGCGCAAGGGGGCGACTGGGGCAACGCTGTGACGGAACAGCTGGCGCTGCTCAAGCCTGCGGGACTCGTGGGCATTCACACCAACATGCCCGCAACCGTGCCCGACGCTATCGCCAGATCGCTCAAAGACGGCACGCCGCCTCCCACCGGACTTTCGCCGGAGGAACAGCACGCATACGACCAGCTCGATTACTTTTACAAGCACGGTCTGGGCTACGCGCTCGAAATGGCGAACCGCCCGCAATCGCTCTATGGCATCCAGGATTCGCCAGTGGGCCTCGCTGCGTGGATGCTCGACCACGACGCGAGCGGACAGGCGCTGATCGCACGCGTATTCGCAGGCCAGCCCGAAGGCCTGACGAAAGATGACGTGCTCGACAACGTCACGCTCTACTGGCTGACGAAGACGGCGGTCTCCTCCGCGCGCCTGTACTGGGAAAACAAGCTCAACTTTTTCGAGCCCAAGCACGTGGAGCTGCCCGTTGGCGTGAGCGTATTCCCGGACGAAATCTACGCCGCGCCCAGGAGCTGGACGGAACGCGCCTACCCCAAGCTCATCCACTACAACCGACTCCCTAAGGGCGGCCATTTTGCGGCATGGGAACAGCCTGCTGCGTTCACGGAAGAAGTTCGCGCGACGTTCAGGACGCTGCGCCAGCCGGCCTGACGCAACAGGGCATGCGTGAGCTTTCGAGAGTCCGGCGATTTTATCAAGGACTCCGAATGCTCACGCCACCCCGCTGGCTGAAAGAACCCCGATCACCGCGCGTTCGAGCGCCTGCCACGGACGCCTCCCTTCCCAAATACTGTTCGGCGAGTCGCCACCAGCGCCGCTCAAAGGGAAAAACGGCGCATATTCCAGCGCTTTTCCACGAATCGAAGTTCTCGCGCTTCGAGGACAATACCCGTCATAGCCGGATTTGCGGCTATCTCAACCGTGCGCCCGCAGGCGCAAACCAAACTTCGATGTCAAAAAAAGAAAGGTGATTGTCTTGTTTGCCCGCATTTTCCTGCTATGGATTGCGTCGTTGATGCTGTTGCAAGCCGGTTTTCGATATCTCGATGCCGACTCGCCCTTGAATTTCGGCAAAACGGCATTCGATCCGGCCGCCGCGACGCACGCCTCACAGCAGCAGGAAGCCGAACTGCAACTGGAACTGGCCGCGCAAGGCGCGAGCGTGCGTGGGATCGCCCCGTTGGTGTCGATCAAACCGACCATTGTCGACCTAGGCGGCGAGGCGTCGCCGCATTTGCGCGATGCCATTTGGGCACCGCATGCGGGGGCGGCGCCGAACGGCTCGTATCTGCGCGAAGCCTGCTCGTCCGGCGTCACGCGCCTGAAAACAGTCGCCCGCTGGTTCGATGCGCGATTCGTGGCGCTCATGGCGGCGCTCTGCGTGGTTCTGCTCGCGCTGCGCGCCTGGTGGCTACGGACGGTACGCCATGATCTGCTCGTCATGATTGCGACGCTGCGCATCGCGACGAGCGGCACCGGGCCCGCCCCCACGCTCGTGGACTGCCCGCGCAAACTGCACGGCCTCGCCCGCGCGATCGGCGATCTGTTGTGCCGCCGCAGCGGCACGGTCGAAGACCAGTCGGCCACGTTCGCCGCCTTCCTGCGGCAGGTCGAATCGCGGGTTGCGCGGCTGCGCGCTTATGCCATGACCGTCACGCGCTGGAATCTGCGCGTGGCCCTCGTCGAGGACATCGATCTCTTTCAGGATCTCGCGCGCCAGTTCGTCGACACCGCCGGCCAGGGCGGCGCGAATCATGCGCCGGTGAACGTAGACGCGTATCTGAGGGACCGGTTCGTCTACGGCGCGAACGCGGACGCGAGCATCGTGCTTCGCCTCGACGCCGGCGAGGCGTTCTCGCTGCCGCGCTCCGCGCTCGTGCGGCTCGTTGACAATCTCGTCGGCAACGCGCAGGCGCACGGCGAGCCGCCCATCGAAATCTGCACGGCTCGCGGGCCGCGCTCCTGGACCTTGAGCGTGCGGGATCACGGCGAAGGCACCGGCGCGAACCTGCCCGAGGGCGGCACGCTGGCGCCGCCGATGCTCGCCTCGCGCGCGGCAAGCCTCGGGCTCGACTCGCACTGGGGCATGGGCCTGTCGATCGTGCGGCGCCTTGCGCGCCTGTGCAACGCGAAGCTCAAGATCGGCAATCACCCCGAGGGCGGACTCTGGGTGCGCGTGATCGTGCCGATGCACAAAACCCGTCAAGCCTGACGGGCATCCTCTCGCCTCAAGCCCCGAGCAGCACACCGCTGCGTATCGGGCGCGTGCCCGTCACGCGGCCAAGCGGCGCGCCGGCCGTGACAAAGCGAATCGCCCTTCGCATATAGAACACGCCTTCCGCGGTGCTCTTCACCGTCTGCGTCTCGCCTGTCATCGGGTCGACGATATCGAAGAGCGGGTCGTTCTCGCGGATCCAGTCGCCGATCTTCGCGCGGTGCACGAGAATGCCGCTGCGCGGCGCATAGAATTGCGCGCTGCCGGCGAGCGGCGTGGCCGGCATCAGCAGTTCCGGCAGCGGCTTCACGTCGCCGCCGACGAGCGCGCCGCGCCAGCGCAGGTAGTCGATCAGCGCATCGGCGTCCTGCTGCGCGCTTTCCCACGACACGTCGCGCTGGCCGCGGCACTCGACCGTCACCGCAGTGGGGCCGGCGGGCACGGGCTGCGTGGCCGGCATCTGTTGACGCAGTTGCCACCACAGCAGGCTATGCGCCTCGTCGAATGCCTGCGCGCCGGAGTCGGTCGCCAGCAGCTGCGCGCGCGAGCCGAGGTAGCGGGCGAGCGGCTCGACATCGGGCCAGCCGGCCTCGCTCGTGTACACGTGCATGACTGCTTCGAGCGAGCAATGCAGGTCGATGATGAGATCGGCGTCGTGCGAGAGCCTCAACAGCGCCAACTGCAGCGAGTCGAATTCCGTGAGCGGCGCCTGCGCGTCCAGCGCTTCGCGCATCAGCTGCCGGATCAGATCGCGGTTGCGCTCGACGTCCGCCCCGAGCGTCTCCTTCGCGCGTGCGAGCAGCTTGGGAAACGCGTGGAAATGGCGGTTGAAGTTCTTGCCGCTCGCAAGATCGAACCGGCCGATGAACTGGCCGAGCACGTGCTGATTCAAACCCACGGGATTGGCGAGCGGCACGAGCACCACTTGCGCGGCGAGTGCGCCTTGCGCCTCGAGTTCCGCCAGCTGCGCGCGCAACAACACTGCCGCCAGCATGGCGGGCGTTTCGTCGGCGTGAAGCGACGCCTGGATATAGATCTTCTGGTGCGCGTCGGCGGGGCCGAAATGGAAGCTGGTCAGTTCGCGGTGCGTGCCCGGCGTGGCGCTCAAAAGCGGAGTCGATTGCTGGTTCATGGATTTAATGCGGTTTCAAATAAGTGAGCGGCGAAGTGTGCGGCGGCTCAGTTGCCGTACGGATCGAAGTCGAAATAGCGGCGCGCGATCTGCGCGTACGTGCCGTCCTTCAGCATGCCCGCAATCGCGTCGTTCATCTGCGCGGCAAGCGCCGTTTCGTCCTTGCGCATGCCGATGCCCGTGCCGCGGTCGCCCATCGCAATCGGGCCGCCGGCAAACGCGAAGCCGTTGCCCTGCGGCGTGCGCAGGAAGCCGTAGTCGGCTTCGACATAGCCCAGCAACGCAGCGTCGAGCCTGCCGTTGACGAGGTCGGCAAATACCTCCTCCTGGCTCTTGTAGGTGACCACGTGCACGCCCGCCGGCGCCCAGTTCGCGAGCGCATACGTCTCGAACTGCGTGCCCGACTGCACGCCGACCGACTTGCCGGCCAGCGACTGCGCGGTAGCGCCAAACGGGGCGCCCTTGCGCGCGACGAGCCGCGACTTGAACTGGAATAGCTTCGACGTGAAGAGAATTTGCTGCTCGCGCTTCGCGGTGATCGCCATCGACGACATGACCGCGTCGATCTTGCGCGCCTGCAGCGCCGGGATCATGCCCGAGAACTCCAGTTCGACCCACTGGCAACGCGCGTGAATGCGGCGGCAAATCTCGTTGCCGAGATCGACGTCGAATCCTTTGAGCGAGCCGTCGGGCGCCTTGGCGTCCATGGGCGGATAGGTCGGATCAATGCCGAGGCGCACGGTGTCGCCCTCGCGCGCGAAGGCACCGCTGCTCAAGGCCAGTGCAAGGGAAAGCAAGATCGACGGGATTTTTTTCATGATGAACGCGTGATGAACGGCGGCGGAAAGTAGGGAGTCTCTTGCCCGCCCGATGGTAGGACGTCGCAGCGTTCGGGAAAAGCCCGGATTCATCTATCATGATCACATCTACCGATCACCGAAAATCGTCGCCCATGAGTCTCACGCTTTCCCAGTTGCGTGTTTTCGTCGCCGTCGCCCAGCGCGGCAGTGTGCGGGCGGCCTCGCGCGCGCTCGGCGTGGCGCAAAGCGGCGTGACGCAGCAACTGCAGAATCTCGAAGCCGAACTGGGCGGCGCCCTGCTCACGCGCACGAATCGCGGCGTGACACTCACGGTGCTCGGGCAGCGCCTGCTGGTGCGCGCGGCGTCGATTCTCGGCGAGTGCGAGCGCGCAAGCGAAGAGGCGCAGCAGTTGCGCGGCGACTACGCGGGCGAAGTGGCGTTCGGCCTCACGACCGACCCGCTCATGGACGCGCTCGTGCCCGTGCTCGGCCAGTACAGCACGCGGTTTCCGCGCGTGGCGCTGCGCCTGCGCACGGGCACCTCACGCATGATGATTTCGTGGATCCGCGAAGGCACGCTCGATTTCGCGCTCGCGCTCGTTTCGGACCAGACCGATACGACCGATCTTTCGGTGACGGAGCTTTACCCGTCGGACCCGGTGGTCGTTTGCCGCCGCGACCATCCGAAGGCGGGGGCGCGCTCACTGCGCGCGCTCACGCATTGCGACTGGCTCGCAACGCGCTCGCCCAATATCGCGGACGCCTTCGCTTCGAGCCGGCTCACGACGTTCTTCACCGACCACGGCTTGCCGCCGCCGCGCATCGTCGCGACGGTGGAAGGGCTTTTCGAAACGCTGCATTGGGTCAGCGAGACGGATTGCCTCGCGCTGGAGTCGTCGGTGGTCGCGAGGCGCGGGCCGTTTGCCGAACGGCTTGCACACATCAAGATCGCCGAGCGGCCGGCGGCGCAGCAGGTTTGTCTGCTGCAGCGCGCGGCCGTGCCGCTCACGCCTGCCGCGCAGGAACTCGCGACGATGCTGGCTTCGTATGCGCGGGCCGGCCGCGCGCCGCGTTGAGGCGGCCGCTACGCGCCTTGTCCCTGGATATACGCATTCAGCCCCGACGCAAGCGCTGCAAATGTCACGGCGCAGCGCGCGCTCGTGCGTAAGTCCTCATGCATGGCCACCCACGTATCGAGCGTCAGCGAGAACTCCTTGCGCAGAACACGGACCAGTTTCGGGTCTTTTGCTGCCAATGGCGACTGGCACCCGCCAATACCGAAACCCGCGCGTATCGCGGCCAGCTGGGCGAGATCGCTGTCGGCCCGAAATGCAAAGCTGTTGCGGTTGTAGGCCGCAAACCTGGCCTGGAGCGAGCGAATGAACGCGTTTTCCTGATCGAAGCCGATGATCGTATGGCGTGACAGGTCTTTCATCGACTTGGGCGCGCCATGAAGCGCCAGATAGCGTTCGTGGGCGTGCAAGCCGACTTCGATCGCGCCAACGCGTTTGGCGACCAGTGCCTCCTGCACGGGCCGGAACATGCGTATCGCGATGTCCGCTTCACGACGGAGCAAGTCGTCAGCCTTGTTCGACAGCACCAGTTCGATCGACAGCTCCGGATAGTCGTAGCGCAAGGCTGCGAGTATCGGCGGCAGGACCTCAACGCCGATGATTTCGCTCGCCGTCAGCCGCACCGTACCGCGCACGCCCGATCCATGACTGCTTGCCGCGCGGCGCAACGCGGCCGTGGTCATTGCGATGCCGACAGCGTACGGCCTCAGTTCATTGGCCGCCGCGGTTGGCGAAAATCCATCGGACGAACGGGTAAACAGCGTGAGTCCCAGCGCCGCTTCCAGACTGTCGACGTGCCGCCCGACAGTCGGCTGCGTGATGCCCAGCGCGCGGGCGGCGGCCGACAACGAGCCGCTCTCCAGGACCTGGAGAAAACTCCTGTACCACTCCCAGCTCGGTTCCTTGTCGGCCATGTCCGGTTCCCTATTCAGATCGCAGGCTATACGTAAATGTATAGCCTATCTCCTATTTTCGGCAATTTTCTATTGACGGCAAGCGGCGCAGAATGCCCTTCATGACAGCTCACCCGCAAGGAGAACCGGCATGAACGCCATCCCCATCCATCGACAGAACCGCGCGCTCGTGCTTGGCGCAAACGGCGGAATCGGCAGCGAGGTCGCGCGCCAGTTGCTCGACGCCGGCTGGCAAGTCCGCGCGCTGCGGCGCGGCGGCGCGCCGGCCACGGGTGCCGTTGCGGCAAGCGCGATCGAATGGCTAGACGGCGACGTGCTCTCGCGCGAAGCAGTGGTACGCGCGGCGCAGGGTTGTTCGGTGATCGTGCACGCCGTGAACCCGCCGGGCTACCGGCGCTGGGCGCAGGTCGTGCTGCCGATGATCGACAACACGCTCGCCGCCGCGGCCGCCGCGGGCGCGACCGTCGTGCTGCCAGGCACGGTCTACAACTTCGGGCCCGACACCTTCCCGTTGCTGCGCGAGGACTCGCCGCAGCAGCCGCTCACGCGCAAGGGCGCGATTCGTGTGGAACTGGAGCGGCGCATGCGGGCCGCGAGCGAGCATGGCGTGCGCTCGATCGTCGTGCGTGCGGGGGACTTTTTCGGGCCGCGCGTGGGCAATAGCTGGTTTGCGCAAGGGCTCGTGAAGCGTGGCGCGCCGGTGCAGGTCGTGCGCCAGCCTGGTACGCGCGGCGTGGGCCACGCGTGGTCGTATGTGCCCGACGTCGCGCGCACGATGCTCGAACTGATCGGGAAGCGCGACATGCTGCCCGCGTTCGCGACGTTCCATATGGCCGGCCATTGGGACGCCGACGGCTCGCAGATCGTCGAAGCGATTTGCCGCGTCGCCCGCAATCACGGGCTGAAGCCGCAAAGCAAGCCCTTCGCCTGGGCCTTCGTGCGCGCCATCTCGCCCTTCGTGACGACGCTGCGCGAACTGATGGAGATGCGCTATTTGTGGCGCGAGCCATTGCAGCTCGACAACGCCCGGCTCGTGAGGGAACTCGGGCGCGAGCCTCATACGCCGCTCGACGAAGCCGTCGAGGCCACGCTTCTGGGCCTGGACTGCCTCGGCGTCGATGAGCGTACGCCAAAAGCGGCCTGACGGTTGCGTTTTTACGCGCCAGCCGATTTGTTACGGATTCCAAATCATATCGAAAGGCACCGTCAAGGCGTGACCGGCCCCGACCCCGGCGGCAAATACGCGAGTGGGTCCACGGGGCGGCCATCCTCACGCATTTCGAACTGCAACACCGCCTGGCCGTCGCGGCCCGTCCCCATCTCGGCGATGGTCGTGCCGCGCGGCACGCTCGCGCCTTCGGCCACCATGAGCCGGCGGTTGTTGCCATACGCGGTGACGAAGTGGTCGTCGTGCTTTACGATGACCATGAGGCCGTATTGCTTGATTTTGTCGCCGGCGTAGACGATCCGGCCGCCATCCACTACCTTGACCGGCGTGCCGGGGCGCGCGGCGATCTCGATGCCGCGCGAACCTTGCGCACCGAACTCGCGCACCACGGTGCCTGCAACGGGCCAGACGAAGCGATTCGCGGCGCCCTCAGGCTGCGCGGCCGCGAACGGCGGCGCGGGCGAAACGCTCGCAACGCCCGACGGCGGCCCCACGCGCAGCATCTGCCCTGCACGCACGGTGGAAGCCGCCTCCATAGCGTTCCATTGCGCGATCTCGCCAGGCCGCCGCCCGAACGAAGCCGCGATCGAGTCGAGCGAATCGCCGGGCTGCACGCAGTAGTAACCGGCGGCGGCGCTCACACATGCCCCGGCTTCGTAACTGGGCATGCTGAACGGCCGCTGGGCGACACAGCCCGAAAGCAGCCCCAGCGCGACGAGTGCGCCCGCCGCGCTCGTGCGCCATCGCCATGAGCGAAGACGGGTTGGCATGCATCGTTGTTTCATGGCGAATCTCCGCGAATGGCTGAATAGGTCACAGGCGCCAGCCCGCCGGCTGGCCTCCGCTTAACGCGACCCATGTTTTCGCGTTGACCGCCGCATATGACGCATGACAAGCCTTTGCGTGCACACGATCAAACGTTGCGCAAGACCTTAAACAATCAGGAAAACGAAGGTAGGGAAACGCCGACAAAGACTCGTCGAAGTTTTAATTTTCAATGCAAGGACGGGAACCTACGTCTGCCGCAACGCAGGTTCCGCGCGAGAGAGGTTAATGCGAATGGCTCGGCACGTCCGAGCCGCGGCAGCCCACCAGGAAGTCGAAATCGCAGCCCTCGTCGGCCTGCAGCACGTGCTCGACGTAGAGCTTGCGATAACCGCTGCGATCGGCGGGAATGGGCTGCTGATTCGCGGCCCATTCGGCGAGCCGCGCAGCGATCGCCTCGTCGCCGATATCCATGCGCAGCACGCCCTTCTCGCAGTCCAGCTCGATCCAGTCGCCGTCGCGCACGATCGCGAGCGGTCCGCCTGCACGCGCTTCAGGGGCGACGTGCAGCACCACCGTGCCATACGCCGTGCCGCTCATGCGCGCGTCCGACACGCGCACCATGTCGGTCACGCCTTGCGCGAGCAGCTTCGGCGGCAAGCCCATGTTGCCCACCTCGGCCATGCCCGGATAACCCTTGGGCCCGCAGTTCTTCATGACGAGCACGGAATCGGCCGTGACGTCGAGTTCGGGGTCGGCGATGCGCGCCTTGTAGTCGTCGAAGTTCTCGAATACCACCGCGGGCCCGCGATGCTTCAACAGTTTTTTCGTGGCCGCCGAAGGTTTCAGCACCGCGCCGTTCGGCGCGAGGTTGCCGCGCAGCACGCACAACGCGCCGTCCTGCACGAGCGGATTGTCGAGCGGGCGAATGACTTCGGCGTTATGAATGGGCGCTTCGCGCACGTTTTCCCAGAGCGTTTTGCCGTTGGCGGTAAGCGCGTCGGGATGCGGCAACAGGTTCGCTTCGCCGAGGCGCCGCAACACGGCAGGCAAGCCGCCCGCGTAATAGAACTCCTCCATCAGGAAGCGGCCCGAGGGCTGCAGATCGACGATGGTCGGCGTGCCGCGGCCAATGCGCGTCCAGTCGTCGAGTTCGAGCGGCACGCCGATGCGGCCCGCAATCGCCTTCAGGTGGATCGCCGCATTCGTCGAGCCGCCGATGGCCGCGTTCGTGCGAATCGCGTTCTCGAACGCTTCGCGCGTGAGCAGCTTCGACAGACGCAGGTCCTCAAGCGCCATCTCCACAATGCGCATGCCCGACATATGCGCGAGCACGTAGCGGCGCGCGTCCACAGCCGGAATCGCGGCGTTGTGCGGCAGCGTAACGCCGAGCGCTTCGGCCATGCACGCCATGGTCGAAGCCGTGCCCATGGTGTTGCACGTGCCCGCCGAACGCGACATGCCCGACTCCGCCGACATGAACTCGTGGATCGAAATCTTGCCCGCCTTCACCTGCTCGCTCAGTTGCCACACCACGGTGCCCGAGCCGATATCGCGCCCTTCGTGCTTGCCGTTGAGCATCGGGCCGCCCGTCACGGCAATCGCCGGCACGTCGCAGCTCGCCGCGCCCATCAGCAACGCCGGCGTGGTCTTGTCGCAACCTACGAGCAGCACGACCGCATCGACGGGATTGCCTCGTATGGATTCCTCAACATCCATCGATGCGAGGTTGCGCGTGAACATGGCCGTGGGCCGCAGGTTCGACTCGCCGTTCGAAAACACAGGAAACTCGACAGGAAATCCGCCGGCTTCGTAGATGCCTCGCTTGACATGCTCGGCGAGCTTGCGAAAGTGCGCATTACAGGGCGTGAGTTCCGACCACGTATTGCAAATGCCGATAATCGGCTTGCCGGCAAATTCGTGATCCGGAATTCCCTGATTCTTCATCCAGCTCCGGTACATGAAGCCGTTTTTGTCCGTGGTGCCGAACCACGCGGCCGAGCGAAGCTTGGGCTTACGGGTGTTCATGGCTTTGCCCACTTAGTGAGAAAGTCCAATAAATAGCATGACTATATGAGTCAGGCTTATCGGGAAAACGCTAATCGAAACCGTTCCTGACGTTGCATATAGTTTGTCTATTGTGGTCAGCAGGGGCGGCCAACGGTATATCGAAAGGATATAACCGGAGGCCAGGGATGGCGCGATACTTCTCGTGATACTGTCCGGCCGTGATGGACGCGGGTGTAGCGCCATGAATTAAAGAAATACAACGCACAGAGCTACATCGGAGACACGCATGAAACTGGCAACACGCATGGTAGGCGGGCTGGTCGCTGCGGCGGCCGCTTTCTCGTTGGCGGCGGGTGTTGCACACGCCGAAGACAAGCAGATCACGCTAGGTTTTGCGCAGGTCGGCGCGGAAAGCGCCTGGCGCACGGCAAACACGGTGTCGGTCAAACAGGCCGCCAAAGACGCCGGCATCAACCTCAAGTTCTCGGACGCCCAGCAAAAGCAGGAAAACCAGATCAAGGCGATTCGCTCGTATATCGCCCAGAAGGTGGACGTGATCGCGTTCTCGCCCGTGGTCGAATCGGGCTGGGAGCCGGTGCTGCAGGAAGCCAAGCGCGCCAAGATTCCCGTGATTCTCACGGACCGCAACATCGACGTGAAAGACCAGTCGCTCTACGTGACGATGATCGGCTCGGACTTCATGGAAGAAGGCCGCCGCGCGGGCAAGTGGCTTGAAGAGCACTACAAGGACAACCCCGGCCCGATCAATATCGTCGAGCTGCAGGGCACGGTGGGTTCCGCACCGGCCAACGACCGTCACTCGGGCCTCATGGAAGTGATCAAGAACGATCCGAAGTTCAAGATCATCGCGTCGCAAAGCGGCGACTTCACGCTGGCTGGCGGCAAGCAGGTCATGGAAGCGTTCGCGAAGACCTATGGAAACAAGATCAACGTGGTCTACGCACATAACGACGACATGGCGCTCGGCGCGATCCAGGCCATGGAAGAAGCCGGCATGAAGCCGGGCAAGGACATCAGCGTCGTGTCGTTCGACGCCACCAAGGGCGGCTTCGAGGCGATGATCGCCGGCAAGATGAATGTTGACGTCGAGTGCAGCCCGTTGCTCGGGCCGCAACTCATGAGCGCCGTGAAAGACGTGGTGGCGGGCAAGCAGTTGCCCAAGCGCATCGTGACGAACGAAACGGTGTTCCCGATGGACGTGGCGGCGCAGGTGCTGCCGACGCGCAAGTACTAAACTCGGTGCAAGCGGCGCGGCGTGCTTCGTAGCCCTTAGTATTTAAGGGATTCACGAGGCGCCGCGCGCTCTGGCCTCTTTCTCGGTTGCCCATGAGCGTTTCCCCGATACTCGAAACCGTCGGTCTTACCCGAACCTTCCCCGGCGTGCGCGCGCTCGACCGGGTCGATTTTCGTCTGTACCCCGGCGAAATCCATACGCTGATGGGGCAGAACGGCGCCGGCAAGTCCACGCTCATCAACGTGCTGACCGGCGTGCACCAGCCCGAAGCTGGCGAGATACGCCTCGCGGGCCAGGCGGTGCACTTCCCGACGCCGCAGATGGCGGAGGCCGCCGGCATCCAGACGCTCTACCAGGAAGTCAATCTCTGCCCCAACCTCTCGGTTGCGGAGAACATTTTCGCGGGCCGCCAGCCGCGCAAGCGCGGCCTGATCGACTGGAAAACGATTCATCGCCGCGCGGAAGAAGCGCTTGCGGAGCTGAATCTCTCGCTCGACGTCACGCAGTCGCTCGACACCTACCCGATCGCCATGCAGCAGATGGTGGCGATTGCGCGCGCCGTGTCCGTCGATGCGCGCATTCTGATTCTCGACGAACCGACTTCGAGCCTCGACGAAGGCGAAGTCGCGCGCCTGTTCGACGTGTTGCGCAAGCTGAAAGCGTCGGGCATTGCAATTCTGTTCGTCACGCACTTTCTGGAGCAAACCTACGCCATTTCCGATCGCATCACGGTGATGCGCAACGGCGAGCGCGAAGGCGACTATCTCGCGGCCGATCTGCCGGTGCAAACGCTCGTCGCGAAGATGGTGGGCCTGCAGAACGCAGGCGAGCGGCTCACGCACGCCGAAGCCGCGCACAGCGAAAGCGCTGCAACGAATGCCGAACCGTATCTCGCGGCGCAAGGCGTGGCGCGCCGCGGCGTGCTCAATCCGCTCGATCTCGAAGTGCAGCCGGGCCAGATTCTGGGCCTGGCAGGCCTGCTCGGCTCGGGGCGCACCGAAACCGCGCGCCTGCTTTTCGGCGCGGATAAAGCCGACGCTGGCACGGTGCACATCAACGGCAAGCCCGTGAAGCTTTCCTCGCCGCGCGACGCCGTGCGTCACGGCATGGCCTATTGTCCTGAAGACCGCAAGAAGGAAGGCATCGTCGCCGATCTGTCGATTCGCGAGAACATCGTGCTCGCGCTGCAGGCGCAACTGGGCTGGTGGCGCATGATCCGGCGCTCGCGCCAGCGCGAACTGGCCAACGAATATATCGAACAACTCGGCATCAAGGCGCGCGATGCCGAGCAGCCCATCGGTTTGCTTTCCGGCGGCAATCAGCAAAAGGTGCTGCTCGCGCGCTGGCTCGCAACCAAGCCGCGTTTGCTGATACTCGACGAACCCACACGCGGCATCGACGTCGCCGCCAAGTTCGAAATCATGGACCGCGTGCGCGCGCTTTGCGCGAAAGGCCTCGGCATCCTGTTCATTTCGTCGGAGATCAGCGAAGTCGTGCGCGTGAGCGACCGCATTGCCGTGCTGCGCGACCGGCGCAAGGTGGCCGAGCTTTCGGGCGCGGCGCGCTCGGAGCACGAAGTCTACGACCTCATTGCCGGAGACCGTCGATGACGCGCCCCGCCCTTCCCGCCTGGCTCTCGCTCGTCCTCCGGCATCCGCTGGTGTGGCCCGCGGTCACGCTCATCGCCCTTTTCGTCGTCGATGTCGCGCATCGCGGCAACTTCCTCTCGATCACGATGCTGGGCGGCCACCTGTTCGGCGCGCCGATCGACATTCTCATGCGCGCCGCGCCGCTCGTCGTGGTCTCGCTCGGCATGACGCTCGTGATCGCCACGCGCGGCATCGACATTTCCGTGGGCGCCGTCGTGGCGATTGCGGGTGCGGCGGCCGCCACCGTGCTCTCCGCCGATCCTTCGCGCGTGGGCATGGCGTTCGGCGCGGCGCTCGCCGTGGGTCTGCTTGCAGGCATCTGGAACGGGCTGCTCGTCGCGTTCGTCGGCATGCAGCCGATCATCGCCACGCTCATTCTCATGGTGGCGGGGCGCGGCGTGGCGCAGTTGCTCACGGGCGGCCAGATCATCCCGATCGGTGCGCCGGGCTATCTGTTCGCCGGTGGCGGCTATTTCGCGCTCATTCCGTGCGCCGTGTGGATCGCGCTCGCCGTGACCGTGCTCACCGCGCTCATTGTCAACCGCACGGCGCTCGGGCTCTTCATCCGCTCGATCGGCGTGAATCCGGTGGCTGCGCGTCTAGCGGGGCTGTCGTCGCAAGCCGTGGTGTTCGGCGCTTACGCGTTTTGCGGCGTGACCGCAGCGATTGCCGGCATTCTCATCAGTTCGAACGTGCGCAGCGCAGACGGCAACAACGCGGGCCTGCTGCTCGAACTCGACGCCATTCTCGCGGTGACGCTCGGCGGCACGTCGCTGCTGGGCGGGCGCTTCAGTCTTGCGGGCACGGTGCTCGGCGCGCTCATCATCCAGACGCTCACCTACACCACCTATTCGATCGGCGTGCCGCCCGAGGCCACGCTCGTCGTGAAGGCCGTGGTCGTGCTGCTCGTGTGCCTGATCCAGTCGCCCGCCGCGCGCACCTTCGCGTTCCAACAACTCAAGCGTATTGCTCTCGCACGCCGCGCGCGCGCCTGAGCACGAAGCGCACCCATACGGGGGAAGCCGAGCATGAACCGCCCTGCCCTGTCATTCTCGAACACGCTCGCAGCGTGCCGGCGCGGCGCGACCCGCTTCGTCGATCCGCGCGTGCTGCCCATCGTTGTGACCGTCGTGCTCTTTGCCGTGCTGTTCGGCTTCGGCTCGGTCATGTACACCGGGTTCTTCTCGCTGCAGGTGGCGTTCGGCCTGCTGGTCGATAACGCGTTCCTGCTGATCGTCGCCATCGGCATGACGTTCGTGATCATCTCCGGCGGCATCGATCTTTCGGTGGGCGCGGTGGTCGCGCTCACCACGATTCTCTGCGCCGTGGGCACCGAAAAGCTGCACTGGCCCGTGCTCGTGGTCGTGCCGCTTGTGCTGCTCTGCGGCGCGCTCTACGGCGCGGCAATGGGCGCGCTGATCCACTTCTTCCGGCTGCAGCCTTTCATCATCACGCTTGCGGGCATGTTCCTCGCGCGCGGCACGTGCTTTCTCATCACCACCGAATCCATCCAGATCAACGACCCCGGCTTTCACGCGCTCTCAGAATTCAACATACCCGTAGGCAGCGGCTCGCTCACCACGGGGTCGCTCACGGCCATCGCCATGCTCGTTGCGGGCATCGTCATCGCGCACTTCACGCGCTTTGGGCGCAACGTCTACGCGATCGGCGGCAACGAGCGCTCCGCGCTGCTCATGGGCCTGCCGGTCGCGCGCACCAAGATCGGCGTGTATGCGCTCTCGGGGTTTTGCTCGGCGCTCGGAGGCGTGGTGTTTACGCTCTATGTGCTCTCGGGTTACGGGCTGCAGGCGCAAGGCATGGAACTCGACGCCATTGCGGCAACGGTGATTGGCGGCACGCTGCTCACGGGCGGCGTGGGCTATGTGATCGGCTCGGTGTTCGGCGTGGGCATCCTCGGCACGATCCAGACGCTCATTACCTTCGACGGCACGCTCAGTTCGTGGTGGACGCGCATTGTGATCGGCGCGCTGCTCTGCGCGTTCTGCCTCATGCAGCGCGCGACAGAGCGCCATGCCGCGCGCCGCAAGTCCACCGGCACGGGACGCGGCGCGCCGCGCACTGCCGGTCCGCGCACGCAAACCGCCACGCCGATGGACCAGGCCAAGCTCGCCAGCCCGCCGCCACACATGCAGGAAGCGAAGGGCGGCGCGTAAGGCGCTTGTCATCGTCGCTGCGGCCTTATGGATTAGTTACGGGTATACATGGATTAGGAGGCCTCATCACGCTGCACTAAGATTTTTGCGGTACCGTCGGCGCCTGGCGAACCCGCGTTCGCTACGGATGTCTCGCGCGTGATGACTCGATTCAATGAGCGCCATGCGCACGCGAACCCCGGTACTGGCCAGTATCTGCACGCTTTTCGACGAAAAGTCGACTACATCGACCACGAAGACAAGACCGGAGGAAGACATGGCGCAGGATCGGGATGACGCAAAAGACGGCAAGAGCTTGATCGACACGGGCCGGCGCGGCCTGATGCAGGGTGCGGGACTGGGCGCGGCGCTTTCGCTGCTCGGCGCCGTGGGCGGCGGCGGATTGATTTCCACGGCGCAGGCGGCCGAATCGGGGTTCCCTTCGCACAAGAAGTGGAAGATCGTGTTCGTCAATCACGTCACCACGAATCCGTTCTTCGTGCCGACGCAATACGGCATTCAGGACGCCTGCTCGCTGCTCAACATGGATTATCAGTGGACAGGCTCCGCCACGTCCGACGCAGGCGAAATGGTGCGCGCCGTGAATTCGGCCATTGCGGCCAAAGCCGACGCGATCGCGGTGCCGATCGTCGACCCCACCGCCTTCGACAAGCCCATTCAGGCGGCGCTCGACGCGGGCATCCCGGTCTTCGCCTATAACGCCGATGCGCCGCGCGGCAAGAAGAATCCGCGCCTCGCCTATATCGGCCAGGACCTGTATCTCTCGGGCTACCAGATGGGCGAGCGCATCGTGAGCCTCATCGACAGCGGCATGGTTGCGCTCTTCATCGCCACGCCCGGCCAGCTCAACATCCAGCCGCGCCTGGACGGTGCGAGCGACGCCATCAAGAAGTCCGGCAAGAAGATCGACATCCAGACCGTGGCCACTGGCGCGACCGTCAACGAAGAGCTTTCGAAGATCAAGTCGTTCTATCTCGGCCACCAGGACGTGAAGGGCATGTTCGCCGTGGACGCGGGCAGCACCCAGGGCGTGGCACAGGTGATGAAGGAATCGAACCTGCCCGCGAAGGGCGTGCATGGCGGCGGCTTCGACCTGCTGCCCACGACGGTCCAGCTCATTCACGAAGGCTTCCTCGACTTCACGATCGACCAGCAACCGTACGTGCAGGGCTTCTATACGGTCATGCAGGCGTTCGTGACGCTCGCATCGGGCGGCCTGGTCGGCCCGGCCGATACGAACACGGGCCTGAAGTTCGTGACGAAGGACACCGTCGAGCCGTACCTGAATACCTCGACGCGTTACGAAGGCAAGACCACCAAGCCGCAAATCGTGCCGATGAGCGGCGGGATCAAGTCGTAACGACCCACGGGCAATGAACGACGCGTAATGAACTCTGTGAACGAAACCGGCAAGGCAGAAGTCTCCGCGCGGGCCGCCCGCCCGCGCGGGCAATGGCTCTCCGCGTGGGCGCCCGAGCTGCGCATTTTGCTCGTGGCGATGATCCTCGCGGCGTACTTCGAATTTTCCAACCGCGATTTTCTGCTCACCAACGCGAGTCTCGTCAACCTCTCGCAGTTCATCGCGCCGGTGGCGATCATCGCGTTCGGAGAAATCATGCTGATGATCGGCGGCGACATCGATCTCTCGGCAGGCATGGTGTTCGCATTCGCGCCGTTCATGATGGTGTTCGCCAACGACGCCGGCGCGCCCATGTGGCTCGCCGTGATCGCGGGGCTCGTGGCCGCGGCGATCATCGGCTTCGTCAATGGCGCCGTGACCGTGTGGCTGCGGCTGCCCTCGTTCGTCACCACGCTCGGCACGCTCTTTCTCATCAACGGCATCACGCTCACGGTTTCGCGCGGCACGCCGGTGCAGACGCCGGGCTCGCCCGAGTTTGCGGCCTTCATGGGTGCGTGGGGCTATAGCGAGATCCTCTGGACGGTGGCGATCGCGTTCGCCATGCACGTGCTGTTGCGCCACACGCGCTGGGGCCTGCATACGCAGGCGGCGGGCGCGAATCCGCTAGGCGCGAGCGAAGCCGGTATTCATGTGAACCGTCTGCGCCTTGGCAACTTCATCATTGCCGCCGTGCTCGCTGGCTTCACCGGCATTCTGGAAGGCTTTCGCATCACCTCGATCGATCCGCAGGCCGGCGGCAACCAGATCATGTTCCTCGCCGTGGCCTCGGCCGTGATCGGCGGCACGCCGCTCACGGGCGGCTCGGGCACGATCGTGGGCGGCCTGATCGGCGCGGCGGTGCTCGGCATTCTCAACGACGGCTTCACCCTCATCGGCATCAACGCATTCACGTTCAACATCATTCTTGGCGCCGCCATTCTCGCGGCCATGATCTTCAACATCCACGTTGGGCGCCTGCGCCGCAAAGGGAGCCGATGATGGACGAATCGCAAGCCTCCCCGGCCGGTATGAGCGGGGCAAGCGCCACAGCCGACGCCCCGCTCGCCGTGCGTGGCGACAACATCGTGAAGCGCTTCGGCGCGGTCACGGCGCTCGACGGCGTCTCGCTCACGCTCGGCCGCGGCGAAATCCTCGGCATTCTCGGCGACAACGGCGCGGGCAAGTCCACGCTCGTGAAAATCCTCACGGGTTTTCACCAGCAGACAAGCGGCACGCTGCAGATCGACGGCGCCGAAACGCTGCTGCGCTCGGTGGATCATGCGCGCTCGCTCGGCATCGAATGCGTTTATCAGGACCTCGCGCTCGCCAATTCGCTGAGCATTTATCACAACATGTTCCTGAACCGCGAGATCGTGCGGCGCGGCCCCTTCAGACTGCTCGACCACAAGCAGATGCGTGCGCGTGCGGCGCAACTGCTCGACGACATCGGCGTGCACGTGCCTTCTGTGGATCTGCCTGTGGAGCGGCTTTCGGGCGGCCAGCGCCAGGCCATCGCGGTGGCGCGCGCCGTCCATTCGAACGCCAAAATCCTCCTGCTCGATGAGCCGCTCGCCGCGATGGGCGCACGGGAAGCGGGTCTGATCATCGATCTGATCATGCGTTTGAAGGAAAAAGGCGGCCTATCGATTATCATGATCATGCACAACTATGCGCAGACGCTCGATATAGCGGATCGCATCATGTTGATGCAGCGAGGCCGCGTGACATACGAACAGCACAGCGCCAATACATCGGTGGCTGAACTGATGGACATCGTGCGGCGGGAATATCGGGCCATGCGCGCCACCAGCGCGTAAAGGGCTCTACAAACAGGGGGACGCTCCGATCGGGTAGCCCCCGGCCGGACAATCATGGATTACCGCAATCTAGAGAAACGCAAGAGCATGCACGCGCGCATCGTGCAGGAGCTCGGCATGCAGATCGTGGGCGGCACGCTCGCCCCCGGGCAGCGCCTGCCCGCAGAACCCACGCTGTGTGAAACCTATGGCGTGAGCCGCCCTGTGCTGCGCGAGGCCACGCGCGTGCTGGTCGCCAAAGGGCTCGTGGTATCGAAGCCGCGCGTGGGCAGTGTGGTGCGGCCGCGCGAAGAATGGCACATGCTCGACCCCGACGTGCTGTACTGGACCGTCAACAGCATTCCCGAAGGCGAGTTCTTCCGCTCGCTCATGACCGTGCGGCAGATCATCGAGCCCGCCGCCGCGGCGCTTGCCGCGATTTCCGCCACCGACGAAGACCGCGCGCGCATCTCCGCTGCGTACGCGCGCATGGAAAAGGCGCAAACCGCCGCCGACCTGCTCGAGCCCGACCTGGAATTCCACCGCGCGATCATGGCCGCCACGCATAACAACATGCTGGCGTATATCGGCAACATGCTCTCACTCGCGCTTTCCGAGTCGATCAAACTCACGAGCCGCCATCCCAACACGCATGCGCTTTCGTTGCCGCGCCACAAGGCAATTCTCACGGCCATCGAGCATGGCGACGCGCTCGCGGCACGGCAAGCGAGCGTCGTGCAGCTCGACAACGCACGCGCCGATGCCAAATCGATTCTGGGCGGAGCGGGACTGGAGACCTGATTCGAGGGCTACGCGAGGTTGATCTGCTTTTCGAACGCCATGCCGAGCTTCGCGTAGCCTTGCGGCGACGGGTGGATTTCGTTTTCCCAGTCGCCCGTCGGCCCGCGCGAACTTGCCGGCGCGGGGTTCAGCGTACCGATCAGATAGGCCGGGCGGAAGTTCGCGTTCGCCACGCCTCTCGCGGCGAGCAAACCGTTCAGTGACGCCAGGAACTGCGCCCATTGCTGAATCAGATACGTGGTGAGCGGCAGCCAGTCCACGGCCGGAATCTGATAGGCGGTGTACGCGCGTGCGAGCCAGGGGCCGACACCGGGCCCGGCTTGCGCGTCGCGCGGCTGTGGGCAATCGTAGGTGTGCACGAAAATCGGCACGCCTGCGGACTGACTTTTCGGGTCGTCGCGCTTGGCCACGATCTGCGCAAAGTAGCCCACCAGCAGGTTGAAAAACGCGCTCAGCCCGGCGCTTCTCACGTAACGCTTCACATCCGTGCCCGCGGGCACGAGATTGGGCGCCTGAAGCACGCGTACTGCCGCTCTCGCGGGATCGGTTTCGGTCGGCAACGTCAGAATTGCGTCGAACAGATCGTTGCCGCCCGCCGAGAGCAGAATGGCATCCCATTTGTACGAGAGCGTTCCGCCCGCCAGGTAGGTGACGAACTTGACCTCTCGGGTCCAATCCACCATTTGCGCGAGCGTTTTTCCCGGCGAAGCGAGCGAAAGCGCCGCCGCGCTGTTCGGCAAGCGCAGGCTGAAAAGGATGTTCGAAGTGGCCCAGGGCGGCAATTGTCCAATGGAGAACCAGGAGTCGCCTTGCGCGAGGAAGCGCCACGTCGATTCGGTCAGGACGTCGCCGCGCGAATTGTTCAGGTCGCCTGGCTGCAGGACGGCCAACGGGTAGTCGAAAGACATGGTCGTCTCCTTCGAATTTCACCGTGCGTTAGAGGGCGGGGTCGAGCGGCGTGATTTTCGCCAGCATGAGCGTGTACTCCTCGGCCGCGATCTGGCGGAATTTCATCTTCACAATGGCCTCGCGCTGCGCAGGGACGTCATTGGGAAAGAGGCGCGCGGCGGCGTTCGTGATGACGAGGTCCTTCTCGTCGGGCTGAGGCACGGCGCCAGGCGGCAAGGGGATGGCGGGCGCCCCCTTGCCGTCCATTGCCTGCACGAGCAGATAAATCGGTACGACATCGCCCAAACCGATTGGCAGCAGTTTCGCGGCGTCATCCCCTAAATGACGGCGCACGATCGCTTGCGAACCCAGGCGCAATGTGAAGCGAAACGGGAACCCGGTGCGAATGGAGAGTGTGACGGGATCCGCCGACGCCACCTGCTCGATCGATTCGATGCCTTCGACCTGCAGCGCTTGCGAAACGGACTTCGTCACGCCGCTCAGATTCAACAATTGATCGGGTTGATCCTTTTCCGCCTCAAAGGTCGTCACATTCTTTGCCGCTACGCGCCGCACCTGCTTCACAATCTCGCCTAGCGGCAAGGTGGCGATGACGAATGTCAGCAGCGTCGCCCCCGTGCCTGCGCCGTCAATCGCGCCCGCTATCAATGCGAACGGAATGGCGAGCAGAAGCCGCAGCGAATACCAATAGATGTCCGAAACGTTGAGCGCGCGGCGCCTCACCGCAAGAACGGAATCACTCGCGACAAAGAAGAAAGCGCCGCCGAACGCGGCCAGAATGCCCGGCACGGTCAATCCAAACAGGCAGGTGGCTGCGCTCGCGCTGCCGCACGGCGCGCACATATAAACCCAACCCACAATCGCGGACGCTGCATAGACCATTACGACGAGAATGCAATACGGCGGCACGAAAGGCCCGAGACCGTATTGCTGGTGGTAGATGTGCGAAAACAACTGGTCGCATAGCTGGAGGTTGCTATCGGCCTGGACGCGCCAATCCTTGCTGTCGCCTTGTGACGGCGCGGCGTTTGTGGTTGCCGAGGTCGAAGCTATCGTGCCCGGAAATGCACCATTGATCGCATCGATCAGCCACTTTGACCAGAAGCGCTGGAGATACGCAGAAAGCGCTGCGCACTTGAGGCTATTCTCAAACTCACGATAGCGCACATACCAGCCGAGCGTGAGAAAAGCGACGAACGGCGCCGACGCGAGCGCCGTGGTCAGGGCCGCAAGCAGAAAGGTCGGCAGCGGCCATACCTTGATCCTGAACCGGTGCGAACGTCCTTCCAGTTTCGGCGCACCTGCGGGCGGTGTCTGGGACGCGACCTTCGCGGGTTGCAGCGCAGGCGCGTTCGCGGCTTTCTGCCCTGCATTTTCCGCTTTCGATTTCGCTGCATCGCCGGCAACAGCACCCGTACTTGCAGACGTAGACGACGTGGGCGCGCTCGGCAAGTTCACGGCGAACAACGCAATGGCATCGCCCGCAAGGTTCACGAAGATCACAACGAGCACCAGCAGCCACAGCCGCCCCCTCGCTAACCAGTGCGTTTCCGCGAACAGGCGCTGCGCCCACTCCCGGTTCGCCTCCTCTTTCGTTTTCGCGATCATGAGATTCTCTCCCATTACGCAGTCATACTAAATATCCACTTCAACAATTCATGCAACGCGAACGTTGTCGCTCAGCGGCACCACCATGTCGCCTGACCACCCAGGCTGTCTGCAAGCGCCAGATTTCTGTCGATGTTCAGCCCGCACAGCATGTCTGGCGCTGCGGTAATGCGCTGTGTCATCTGATAGCCGCGCTCGGGGAGCGTGGGTACCGTGCTGCCAGACTTCCAGTAATGCTGCGTCTGCAAATTCCAGAACAACTGATCGCCCGTCAAGCCGCAGTTGGCTCCCACGTAAATGCCGGGTTGATAACCGGCGCTCTTGACCGCTGCGAACCACGCGTTGCAATAGGCGATGACGTCGCCGGAACCCACGGCCTTGTTCACGCCTTCGAGATCGAGCCATACCGTCACATCCGGCGGCACGCCAACCGCTTGGGCATTGTCGGCCGCATTCGCTCCGTAGGTCGCGCCTAGCGTTGCGGAAGGCGACCAGCCCTCGGCGCTCACGTGCTGCACCACGCCGAGCGCAAGACCGGCGCCGAGCACCGCATTGGCCTCGCTGGAACTCAGGTCGACAGCCCCCTGCGTCTCCGAGCGCGAAAGATAGCGGATGCAGGCGCCGAAACCGGCTGCCTTCATACCTGAAGCCGCACTGGAAGACACAGGCGTCACACAATCGAAGGCATGCGTTCCGACCGGCAGGGATTGAGAAAAATCGCCATTCGCTACCATTTCGGCATCCTCTATAAAATGACGGCGCGACTTCATTGCCTGAATGGTCTGCCTGACGACAGAATCTGTGCACGAAGCGACTAGCCGAGCGGCGCGGAGCGCGGAATCCCAGTTGCGTAACGCGGGACTGTTGGGGGATCTTGCAAGAAAAAACTACACCGCGAACGCGCGCCGAGAATGTACGCCAGCGAACAAAGGCGGCGCGCGCAGTTTGCGCTTTATGCGAATGGCATCAATGGCGGCGTTGCACCGCGATGCATGGATCTGAAGCGCTACGCGCGCATCGTTCGTGCCGCTTCGGCACACTGAAGCGATGCTTGCAAACTTCGGATGACAAACAAGCTCGCTTGCGCCGGAAGACCGTTCACGCGCTTTCGCACAGGTTCGCGTAGTGCCGTGCATTCTCGCCTTGTACGCCGATGCGCACGAGGCCTTCAAGAAACGCCCGGGCACTCCAGTGTCTTCGGTAGCGCAGGCGATCGATGGTCGCCATGCGCGCTTGCGTCGGCACGATAACGTCCGTGAACAGGATGGCGTCGCCGAAAGCGCATCAGGACAGCGATTTGTCGATCGCGCGTGCGGCGAGCGGCACGTTGATCGTATCGACCGCGCAAAGCGTCACGTCGTGCCACGCCAGCGGGTGGATGTAACTGCATCGGTCGGGGTCCCTGAAGCCGTGATTGACAGCGCTCCAGCATGCTAGCCACGCCGTTCGCTCCAGGAAACGCCCTGCCGACAGATCCATTTTTTTTGAAGCCTCACCCGCAACCGATGCGAATCAAAACCGCTGCCCGTCTCACACCGCGCGCTTGCTGCGGCGGAACTGGTCGAACAGCACCGCGAGCAGCAGAATGCCGCCGCGAATCAGATACTGATAGAACGTCGGCACGTTCATGAGGCTCATGGCATCCTGCACCGCGCCCATGATGAGCACGCCCACCAGCACGCCCGAAATCGTCGCCACGCCGCCCGTGAGCGACACGCCGCCCAGCACGCATGCCGAGATCACACCGAGTTCGAGGCCAACGGACGTCTTGGGGTCGCCAAGGCTCATGCGCGAAGCCAGCATCACGCCCGCAAAGCCCGTAATGAGCCCTTGCAGCACGAACACCGTGATCTTGATGCGCGTGACCGGCAGGCCGGCAAGGCGCGCCGCTTCGCTATTGCCGCCCACCGCGAGCACGTTCTTGCCGAACACGGTCTTCTTGAGCAGAAAGCCGAACACCACGAAGCCGATGATATTGCTCCAGATCGGAAACGAAATGCCGAGGAACGAGCCACCGCCCAGATCGAAGAAGCGCTCTTCCGAGATCATCACGGCGTCGCCATTCGAGGTGAGAAACGCGAGGCCGCGCACCGCTTCCATCATCGCCAGCGTGGCGATCAGCGAGTTGATCTTGAAGCGCGCGATCAGCACGCCGTTCACGAGCCCCACCGCGCCGCCCGCGAGCACGCCCGCCGTAATGCCGAGCAATACGCTATGCGATTGCGTGATGACCGTGGAGGCCACCACGCCCGAGAACGCCACAATCGAGGCGACCGAAAGATCGACCTCGCCGAGCGCGAGCACGAACATCATCGTGACCGCAATCGAGCCGATCAGCGTGACGGAGAGCAGCAGGCCTTGAATGTTGCGGGTCGTGAGGAAGTCGGGGACCGTTGCGGATAGCACCGCAAACAGCACCACGAACACCACCACGATGCCCGATTTGTTGATCATGTCCCATGCACGCGCGCGCTGGGGGGTAATGGGCGCGGCGGCTTCGTTGACGGTAGGCGTGCCCTGTGGCTGCATGGCTTCACTCATTTCTGGTTCATCGTTTCGGATCGGTTGCGCTGCTTCGCTTCATTTCGCTGCGCGCGCAACCGGCAAGGCAAAAAACAAAAAGCGTGCGCGCTAGCGCGGCAGCGCCATCTTGATCAGTTCGTCGGGTGAGGCTTCGGCTTTGGGCAGGCTGCCCGCTATCCGGCCCTCGCGCATCACGATGATGCGGTCCGACACGCCGATCACTTCGGCCAGATCGCTCGACACCATGATCACGGTCTTGCCCGCTTCCGCAAGCTCGTACAACAGGTTGTAAATCTCGGCGCGCGCGCCCACGTCGATACCGCGCGTGGGCTCGTCCATCAGGAACACCTCGATGCGTTCGGCGAGCCAGCGCGACAGAATTACCTTCTGCTGGTTGCCGCCC
This sequence comes from Paraburkholderia sp. J11-2, assembly GCF_905220185.1. NCBI lineage: Bacteria > Pseudomonadati > Pseudomonadota > Betaproteobacteria > Burkholderiales > Burkholderiaceae > Paraburkholderia > Paraburkholderia sp. J11-2. The sequence continues at coordinate 78,210 of NZ_CAJMYY010000017.1, forward strand.
GAAAGCGTGCCGATGGCCGTATCGCCGTTGCGCGTCTTGATCGCGAGTTTCTTGATGTAGTCCTGCGCGAGATCGCGCTCGCGCCGGGCGTCGAGCAGGAAGCGCGCGGGGCTGAAGTGGCGGCGCGCGCTGATATTCAGGTTGTCGGCCACCGAGGCGATCGCGATGATGCCTTCCTGTTTGCGGTCCTCCGGGCATAGCGCGAGGCCCGCGCGCACGGCGTCGCGGGGGCTGGCGAAATTCACGCGCTTGCCGCCGAGTTCGACGTGACCCGCGCTCGCACGCGTCGCGCCATAAATCAGCTTCATGAGTTCCGAGCGCCCCGCGCCCACGAGCCCGAAGAAGCCGACGATCTCGCCGCGCCGCGCCGTGAACGACACCGGCTCGGCCAGTCCCGGCCCGAGCAGGCCTTTCGCTTCGATGAGCACTTCGCCTGCTTCGCGCGGACGATAGCCGTACACGTCCTCGATCGAGCGGCCCACCATCGCGGCAATCAGGCGATTGCGATCGAGATCCTGCACCGAATCGAACGTTTCGATGCGCTTGCCGTCACGGAACACCGTCACGCGGTCGCACAGCTCATAGACTTCGTCCATGCGGTGCGTGACGTAGATGATCGCGCGGCCGTCCGCGCGCAGTGCGTTGATGATGCGAAAGAGGTTCTCGGTCTCGCGCGCCGAGAGCGAGCTGGTCGGTTCGTCGAAGGCGATCACACGCGCGTCGCGCATGAGCGCCTTGCCGATTTCGATCATCTGCCGCTGGCCGATCGAGAGATTCTTCACCGGCGTGCGCGGATCGATGCGCTCGCCAAGGCGCTGGAGTTCATCCATCGCGCGCTTGACGAGCGTGCCTTCGTCGAGCACGCCGAAGCGGTTGGGCAATTGCCCGAGCATCAGGTTTTCCGCCACCGTCAGCTCGGGCACGAGATGCAGTTCCTGATAGATGATTGCGATACCCGCTTCGAGCGCCGCCTTCGTGGTCGTGAAGCGCTGCTCCACGCCACCTAGCTTCAGCGTGCCTTCCTGCGGCTGGTTCACGCCCGAGAGCACCTTGAGCAGCGTGGATTTGCCCGCGCCGTTCTCGCCCATCAAGCCATGCACTTCGCCGGCACGCACTTCCAGCGCCACGCGGTCGAGCGCACGCACGCCCGGAAAGCTCACGGTAATGCCGTCGAGCTCCAGATACGCGCGATTCCCCTGTTGAGCGCCCGCACTTGCGTCCCGCGCTGCGTTCGCCGCTGCCTGCGCGTTCGCATCCGTCATCGTTTCAGTCATTGCATCCCTGCCCTTTGCATCGCGTCGATCTTTCTACGCAGTCCTTAGATACCCAGCTCGCTGCGCACAGCCGTCCAGTTCTCGCGCGTCATCAGCTTGCCGGTGGTCTGCGTGTCGGCGGCGGGCTGCTTGCCGTCGCGAATCCAGTCGACGAGGTTCTCGGCGCTGTCCTTGCCATGGTTCGTCGAGCTTACGGCGATCGTGCCGTAGAAGCCCGTGGGCTGCTTCTTCTGGAACTCGGCGAACGCTTCGCCCGCGCCGTTGATGCCCACGCCAATCACGTCAGCCGACGGAATGTGCAGCTGCTCGGTCGCGCGCACGGCGCCCAGCACGCTTTCTTCGTTGAGCGCGAACACCACCCACTTCTTGATGTTCGGATGCTGGGCGAGCACCGGCGACGCCGCGTTGAAGCCGCCTTCGTCGTCGGTGGTCTTTTGCGGGGCGTCGAAGATGTTTTCCTTCTTGAAGCCGCCCGCCAGCAGCGATTGCGTCGCGCCGTCCGTGCGCAGCTTGGCCGTCGGCAGTTCATAGTCGGTAATACGCAGCGCGCCCACTTCTTCCGGCTTCCAGCCGCGGCGCTTCATTTCGTCGGTGATCGCCTGGCCCACCTGATTGCCGATCTTGAGCGCCGACATGCCAAGGTGCGGCACGTTGGCGAGCGGCTTGCCCGACGAGTCCACGAGCTGGTCGTCCACCGTCACGAACTTCATGTTGTAGCGCTTGGCGCGCGCCTGAATGGCCGGTCCGAGACGCACGTCGGGCGCGCAGATCACGAAGCCTTGTGCGCCTTGCGCGCCGAGGTTGTCGATGGCGGCGAGGACCTTCTCGCCGTCCGGCGTGCCGATGTTCACCACCGAGAAGTTCTCCTTCTGGCCGAGCGCCGTGGCAGCCTTCTGCTCGTTGATGAACCATGCCTGTTCCGGCATCTTCACGAGGAAGCCGATCTTCACGGGCGAGTCGGCGTGCGCCGCCACGTTCATGCCGAGCGGGGCGATGCACATCGCCGCGAATGCGGCACGAAGGGTCAAGCGGCGGATCTTGCTGGTCATGCTCCTGTCTCCTCAGGTGTGGTTTTGCTGCGTGTGTATCGTGATAAAAGAAGCGCTCAGTGGCCAAAGGCCTCAACTTCGACGTGCCTGCCAAGCAGGAACGCGTCCGCCACGAGGCGCAGCGGGCGTACGTCCACGTCGTCGGTGCCGTGGGCGATCAACCAGTGAAAACGCTCGTAGAGCGCCGAATATTCCCGCTCGGCTTCGAGCGTGACCGGCTCGCCCGCAATCGCGAGGCGCTTGCCGCCTTCCGCGATCGAGAGCAGGCCATCCGTTGTCTCCACATCGATTTCCCATTGCTCGACCGGGCCGTGGCGCCAGTCGAACTCGGCGCGCACGGGCACGCCGTCGGTGTCGATGCAGTCGAGTTCAGCGGCGATCGGCGTCGCGCAGTCGCTCGGCACATGCAGCGTTGCGCCCCGCAGCAGCACTTCGCGCGGCAGGATGCGCGTGACGATGGAAAGCGCGTTGATGCCCGGATCGAACACGCCCAGGCCGCCCGGTTCCCAGATCCACTGTTGACCCGGATGCCAGCGGCGCACGTCTTCTTTCCAGCGCACGTGCACGGCGCGGATCGTGCGCGCGGCGAGCCACGCGCGTGCGGGTTCCACGGCGCTCGCGCAACGCGAATGCCACGTGGTGAACAACGTGCGCCCGCGCTTCTGTGCGAGTTCGCGCAGCGCCTCGACTTCGCTCACGCTCGCGCCCGGCGGCTTTTCGAGCATCACATGCTTGCCTGCTTCGAGCGCGGCGCGCGCCTGCGCGTAACGCACTTGCGGCGGCGCGCACAGCGACACGGCGTCGAGGTCGGACTCGGCGGCCAGCAGCGCGCCAATGTCCTTGTAGTTGCGCACGTTCTCCACTTCTGCATTGCGGCTCGCGGCCGCAACGAGTTCAAACCCGGGATTGCCTGCGATAGCCGGCAGATGCTGGTCGCGCGCAATCTTGCCCACGCCGACGATGCCCAACGTATAGGACGCTTTCATGACGTATCTCCGCCCCTTCGTTTCAGGGAAATTTTTTATTCTGGATGACGAACGATTTATTTACCCCAGCGCAGCACGAGCGGATCGAGGCGGCGCGCAATCTCGATCAACTCGGCGCGCGTGGCGGGATTCATCGCGGGCAGCGGGTGGCGCGGCAGTTCGCACTCGATCACGCCGCCTTCCTTCATCAGCGACTTGCAGGCCAGCAGGCCCGCCTGGCGGTTCTCGTGATTGATGAGCGGCAGCCACTTCTGATAGAGCGCGAATGCGTCGTCGGTGCGGCCTTCGCGATGCGCTTCGATAATCGGGCGAATGCCATCCGGAAAGCCACCGCCCGTCATCGAGCCGGTCGCGCCAGCGTTGAGATCGGCGAGCAGCGTAATCGCTTCTTCGCCGTCCCATGGGCCTTCGGCCGCCTCGCCCGCCAGCTTGATCAGCTCGCGGAGCTTGTTCGCCGCGCCCGGCGTTTCAATCTTGAAGTACGAAACCTGCTCGATCTCGCGGGCCATGCGCGCGAGGAACGCGGCGGAGAGCACCGTGCCGCTCGCGGGCGCATCCTGAATCATGATCGGAATGTCGATCGCGTCGGACACGCGCGCGTAGAAGTCGTAGATCTGCTGTTCGGGCACGCGGAACGTCGCGCCGTGATACGGCGGCATGAGCATCACCATCGCCGCACCCTGCTCCTGCGCGCGCTTGCTGCGCGCAGCGGCGATCGAGGTGCCGTAGTGCGTGGTCGTCACGATCACGGGCACGCGGCCCGCCACGTGTTCGAGCACGGTGCGCGTGATGAGTTCGCGCTCGTCGTCGGAGAGCGAGAACTGCTCCGAGAAGTTCGCGAGAATGCACAGGCCGTCCGAGCCCGCGTCGATCATGAAATCGACGGCGCGCTTCTGGCTTGCCAGATCCAGTTCGCCGGTTTCGGTGAACGTGGTCGGCACGACGGGAAAAATGCCCCGGTAGCGGGGCGTACGGCTCGTAGTCATGTCTTCAGTCCTGCTTGAGAAAGGGTGTCAGGCCGCGCCTTCACGATTCGCTCGCCAGCTCTGCCGTGCCGCGCCCGGGCGTGCGCAGCACCGCGCGCACGGCGAACGTCACGAGCACCGCGAACACCAGCGTGGCCGCGAGAAAGTAAAGCCCGGCCGCCAGGCTGCCCGTTGCGTCCTTGATGAGCCCGATGCCATAGGGGCCGAGATAGCCGCCGAGATTCGCGAGCGAGTTGATCGTCGCGATCCCCACGGCCGCGCTCGCGCCGGTGAGGAACTCGCCGGGCAGCGCCCAAACCACGGCCTGAATCGAGTAGATCGAGAAAGCGGTCAGGCAGATGAACAGCAATTGCAGCGCCGGCGCGTGAAACCACGCGCTCGCGGCCATCGTCAGCGCCGCGACGCCCGAGACCACGGCAATGTGGCCATAGCGTTCGCGATGCTTGTCCGAATGGCGCGGCACGCTCAGCAAGCCCACCACCGCGAACAGATACGGTACCGCGGAGAGCAGACCGGCCGTGGAATCGCTCACGCCGAACGCCTTGATAATGGTAGGCAACCAGAGCGACAAACCATAGATGCACAGCGGAAACGGCAGGAACAGCAGCGCCAGCAGCAGCACGCGGCGGTCCTTGAGCGCGCTGAACGGGTTGCGGTGCGTGTCGAGCCTGTAGGCGCGGTGGTCGGCGGCGAGTTCGCGCTCGATCCAGCGGCGCTCGGTGTCGTCGAGCCAGCGCGCGTGCGCGGGCGACTCGGGCAGCAGGCGCAGCGTGGGAATGCACAGCAGCACGGCGGGCAGGCCGCTCACGACGAAGAGCGTCTGCCAGCTCGACATGCCGAAAAAGCCGTGCGTTTCGAGCAGCGCGCCCGCAATCGGCCCGGTGATGATGCCCGCAATGGGCTGCGCGAGCACCAGCAAGCCGATCACGCGCGCGCGGTGTCGCATGGGAAACCACTGCGTGAGGAAATACAGAATGCCCGGATAGAGCCCCGCCTCCGCTGCGCCCAGCAGGAAGCGCAACGTGTAGAAGCTCTTCGGGCCGCTCACGAGCGCCATGAGCATCGTGATCACGCCCCACGTGAACAGAATGCGCGCGAACCACACGCGTGCGCCGAAGCGCGCGAGCGCGAGATTGCTGGGCACTTCGCAAAGGAAATAGCCGATGAAGAAGAGACCGGCGCCGAGGCCATAGGCGGCGTCGGAAAGGCCCACAGCCGCGTTCATGTGCAGCTTCGCGAAGCCGACCACGGTGCGGTCGACGTACGCCACCACGTAGATCAGCGCGAGAAAAGGCAGAAGCCGGCGCGCGATATGGCCGACGATGAGCTTTTCCTCGCTGCTGGCGCTTGCCAGCGCAGCGGGCTGATCGTGTTGCAGCACCTGCGGATTTGTCATCGTGTCTCCTAACTCTGCATGTCTTCTCGCCGGCGCGCGCCTTTGCTGACTCCGCGCTCAGGGCGCCGGCGCGCCCTGCCTCAGCGCCTCAACCGCTCAGTGCGAATGCCGCGGCACGCCCGCCCCGCGCTTGCCCACGAGGAAGTCGAGATCGCAACCTTCGTCTGCCTGCAGCACGTGATCGACATACAGACGCGCGTAGCCGCCCTTGCCCAGTTGCTCCGCCACGCCAGGCGCGGCCGCCGGATCGACATCGCTCAAGCGGCGCGCGAGTTCCTCGTCGCTGATGTCGAGATGCAGGCGCCCCGATTCGCAATCCAGCTCGATCCAGTCGCCGTTGCGCACGGCCGCGAGCGGGCCGCCGGCCGCCGCTTCGGGCGCAACGTGCAAGACCACCGTGCCGTAAGCGGTACCGCTCATGCGCGCGTCCGAAATGCGCACCATGTCCTTCACGCCCTGGCGCAGCAGCTTGGGCGGCAGACCCATGTTGCCGACCTCGGCCATGCCGGGGTAGCCGCGCGGGCCGCAGTTCTTCATCACGAGGATGGAGTCCTTGTCGACATCGAGCGATTCGTCGCCGATGGTCGCCTTGTAGTGGTCGAAGTTTTCGAACACCACGGCGCGGCCGCGATGCTTGAGCAGCTCGGGCGTTGCCGCCGAAGGCTTGAGCACCGCGCCGCGCGGCGCAAGATTGCCGCGCAGGATACAGATGCCGCCGTCGGCAATCAATGGGTTGTCGAGTTGACGAATCACTTCGTCGTTGTAGTTGGGCGCTTCGCGCACGTTGTCCCAGATGGACTTGCCGTTGACCGTCAGCGCACCCGGATGCGGCAGCAGGTTCGCTTCGCCGAGCCGGCGCAGCACCGCCGGCAGCCCGCCCGCGTAATAGAACTCTTCCATCAGGAAGCGGCCCGAAGGCTGCAGATCGACGATGGTCGGCGTGCCTCGGCCAACGCGCTGCCAGTCTTCGAGCTCGAGGTCCACGCCAATGCGGCCCGCAATCGCCTTCAGGTGAATCACCGCGTTGGTCGAGCCGCCAATGGCCGCGTTCGTGCGAATGGCGTTTTCGAACGCTTCGCGCGTGAGGACCTTCGAGAGCTTCAGGTCTTCCAGCGCCATCTGCACGATGCGGATGCCAGACATGTGCGCGAGCACGTAGCGGCGCGCATCCACAGCCGGAATCGCGGCGTTGTGCGGCAGCGAAACGCCCAGCGACTCGGCCATGCAGGCCATGGTCGAGGCGGTGCCCATGGTGTTGCAGGTGCCGGCCGAGCGCGACATGCCCGCTTCGGCCGAAAGGAACTGGTGCAGGTCGATCTCGCCCGCCTTCAGCTCCTCGTGCAGCCGCCACACCACCGTGCCCGAGCCGATGTCGCGTCCTTCGTGCTTGCCGTTGAGCATCGGGCCGCCCGTCACGACGATGGCGGGGACGTCCACGCTCGCGGCGCCCATCAGCAGCGCGGGCGTGGTTTTGTCGCAGCCGCACAGCAGCACGACGGCGTCGATGGGGTTGCCGCGAATCGCCTCTTCCACGTCCATGGAGGCGAGATTGCGCGTGAGCATGGCCGAGGGGCGCAGGTTCGATTCGCCGTTCGAGAACACCGGGAACTCGACCGGGAAGCCGCCGGCTTCATAAATGCCGCGCTTCACGTGCTCCGCGAGCTTGCGGAAGTGCGCATTGCAGGGCGTGAGTTCCGACCAGGTGTTGCAGATGCCAATGATCGGGCGACCATCGAATTCGTGATCGGGAATGCCTTGATTCTTCATCCAGCTTCGGTACATGAAGCCGTTCTTGTCCGTGGTGCCGAACCACTGTTGGGAGCGCAGTTTGGGTTTGGTATCCGACATCGTGTTCGTCTTGTGGAGCGGGTAGTTCGCCGATGCATCCGGGCGATGGATTCGGCACAGTCTAGGGAGAAGTCTGATAACCTTCTAATGAAAAAATGGACGCTTCCGATATCGAAATCGGCATTGGTATAAACACCTAAAACTATTTGGGAAATCAGGTGGAGACATGCTCGATACAAGCCCCTGGTACGTGCGCACGCGGCTGAAAACGCGGCAACTGCTCCTCGTCGTGGCGCTGGCCGAGGAAGGCAACATTCACCGCGCGGCGGCGGCGCTGAACATGACGCAACCCGCCGCGTCGAAGCTCCTGCGCGAACTCGAAGACATGCTCGGCGCGGTGCTGTTCGAGCGCATGCCGCGCGGCATGCGGCCCACGCTGTACGGCGACGCCCTGATCCGCCACGCGCGCGCCGTGCTGGGCAGCCTCGACCAGGCGCAGGAAGAACTGAGCGCGCTCAAGGCGGGGCGCCTTGGCCACGTGGCGGTGGGGGCGATCACCTCGCCGGGCGTGCGCGTGCTGCCGGCCGCCGTCGCGGCGGTCAAGCGCACACATGCCAACCTGCGCGTTTCCGTGGAGATCGACGCCAGCAACGTGCTGCTCGAACATCTGGCGCAAGACAAGCTCGACGTCGTGCTGGGCCGCCTTTCCGCCGAGCACGACAAGCTCCAGTTGCGCTACGAGCCGCTCGCGGGCGAGCCGGTATGCGCCGTGGTTCGGCCGGGGCATCCGATGCTCGGGCAGGCCGCGGATGAAGCCCGCCCGATCGCGCTCGCCGATATCGCGCGCGCCACGTGGGTCGTGCCGCCGGTGGGCAACGTGCTGCGCCATCGCTTCGAGCTGATGTTCCAGCGCGCGAGCCTCGCGCCCCCGTCGAACGTGGTGGAAACGCCCGCGCTGCTCTTCATCACGCGCGTGCTGGAGCAAAGCGACATGATCGCCGTGCTCACCGAAGACGTGGCGCACTACTACGCGGCGCACGGCATGGTCGCGATCCTGCCCGTGCCGATGGATTGCCAGATGGACGACTTCGGCATCATCACGCGCGCGGACCGCCTCTTCACGCCCGCGGCGAGCGTGATGATCGAGGCGTTGCGGCAAGTGAGCGCCGACATTTACGGGGCCCACCGCCGGGAGCCCGGCGCGCGATAATCGTGCGACGAAACCCGCCGCAGAGGACCGAACCATGACCGCCAGCCAGAGCGCCGCTCCCGACAGCACCGCCATTCGCGTCGCGCTGTGGCGCGCGCTGCACGTCCAGGTCGACGACGCGCCCTACGTGCTCGAAGACGAAACCGGCATGCAGATCGCCGCGCCCGCATCGAACTGGCGCGAGCGGCCCGACATGCACCCCGAAGGTACGCGCGGGTATCGCGCTTCGATCGTCGGGCGCGCGCGCTTCGTCGAAGACCTCGTGGCCGAGCAGACCGCAACAGGTCTCGCGCAACAGTACGCGATTCTCGGAGCGGGACTCGACACGTTCGCGCAGCGCCATCCCGAGATCGCCTCGCGCCTGCACGTGTACGAAGTGGACAAGCCGGGCACGCAGGCGTGGAAGCGTCAGCGGCTCATGGAGCTGGGGTTTCGCGAGCAGGACTGGCTGCGCTTCGTGCCGGTGGACTTCGAAGCCGGCGAGACATGGTGGGAACGGCTCGCCGCGGCCGGGTTCGATGCCGCGAGCCCCGCGGTGATCGCGTCGACGGGTGTCTCGATGTACCTCACGCGCGAAGCGAACCTCGCGACGCTGCGGCAGATCGCGCAGCTCGCCCCGGGCTCGACGCTCGTCATGACGTTCCTGTTGCCGCTCGAACTCATCGACGAGCCCGAGCGTTCGCAGCATGCCGCCGTGTACGAACGCGCGAGGGCGGCGGGCACGCCGTTCGTGAGCTTCTTCGCACCGGACGAGATGCTTGCGCTCGCACGCGTTGCAGGGTTGCGCGACGCGCGGCATGTTTCGACCGCGGACCTCACCGCACGTTATTTCGCAGGCCGTAGCGATGGCCTGAAACCGGCGAGCGGCGAGTCGATTCTCGTGGCGACGGTTTGACCCCGTCCCGGCATTCCATCCGGTTTTCTCGGTTGGCGCTTTTCCCGCTCCATTGCGAATAGGACAAGCTTGTTTGCGGACATACACCGCTTCTGCAGTAGCGAAAAAGCTCGAGGCATGAAGCACGCTCACCCTGGACCGTTTCGACCTAGACTTTAAGGAATTCGCAAGCTTGATCCGGTGTGCCGGAGTCGATATTCACGCGCGCGAATGTTCCGTGCCCGAACGCGAGCACATCCTGTCCGTGACCGACGTCGGAGGTGAAGACAATGGCCGAGAGCTGGAAGGTTGCCGGTACGTATTTCGAGAGCTGCAATTGCTATGCCCCTTGCAGTTGCGTTTGCCTGGGACCGCCTTCGGATGGAGACTGCGCGGTGCTGATCGGCTGGCACATCGATCAGGGGAAGTTCGCCGCCGTGACGCTGGACGGCCTCAACATTGCCCTGTTTGCGTATTCGCCGGGCCACATGTTGCAAAACAAGTGGAGAGTCGCCCTCTACCTGGACGAACGCGGCACATCTGAGCAACTCGACGTGTTGGGCAAGATATTTTCCGGTCAGGCCGGCGGACCGCTTTCGGCGCTCGGCCCGATGATTGGCGAGGTCATGGGCGTCAGGCCGGCCGCCATCAGTTATCAGCAGGACGGGAAGCGTCGCAGCCTCCACATTCCCGACGTGGCAGCCATGGAAATCGAAGCCTTGGCGGGTCAGGACGGTGGCGACGTCACGATCAGCAATCACCCGCTTACGCCTGTCCCGGGGTTCGCGGCGGTCATCGGAAAATCGAAGGAATTTCGCTTCACTGACCACGGATTCACCAGAGAAATCTCGGACCGAAACGGCTTTTATTCTCCGTTCGTCTACCATGACTGAACCTGGCTTGCTGGGTACGCGCGCGACGCGATGGTGGCCGCGGCGCGACCAGGCGGTCGCGCTGTCCGGGCTCACGGCTGCCGCAGCGCTCGCGTGGGCCTACCTCCTGTATATGAGCTGGGGCATGGAGCACATGGAGGTAGGTGCGACCATGGCCATCATGCCGCGCATGACACATTGGCATACCATCGACCTGCTTTTGGTCCTGGCGATGTGGGCCGTCATGATGGCCGCCATGATGCTTCCGTCCATCGTGCCAACGGTGCTGGGTTTCGCGTCCATGAGCAGCCGGCGGCGCCGGCAACATCGGCCATACGTGCAGACTAGCGTGTTCGTTCTCGGCTACCTCGCCGTCTGGTCCGGCTTCAGCCTCTTTGCGACGCTCGTGCAGTGGGGCTTGCTCGAGGCACGACTCGTTACGCCGATGATGGTGAGCGCGACGCCGTGGCTTGCAGGCGCTCTTCTGGTCATTGCCGGGGTCTTCCAGTTGACGCCTGCGAAGCATGCGTGCCTTGCCAGGTGCGTGTCCCCGCTCGGCTTTCTTCTAACCGAGTGGCGCGACGGCACCTTCGGCGCCTGGGTCATGGGATTTCGTCATGGGGCGTATTGCGTAGGTTGCTGCGGACTACTCATGACGCTCCTCTTCGTATTTGGCGTGATGAACGTGCTCTGGATTGCCGTGCTGTCGATCTACGTGATGCTCGAAAAAATGCTTCCGCAAGTGCGATGGCTTCCTTTCGCGCAGGGAGCGCTGCTGATTTGCTGGGGCATTGCCGTTGCCGCAAGGGGGTAGATTCGCGAGCAGGCGGTTACGAATTGCCGATCCAGATTGACATCGAAAATCGGCGCCATCTATACTTCGCCAATCGGTTAATTAAACAAACGGAAAAGTAATTGGAATCGGATCACCTGAGTGCCACCTTCGCTGCGTTGGCCGACCCGACGCGCCGCGCCATCCTCGCGAGGCTGGCGCAAGGCGAAGCGACGGTAGGCGATCTGGCCAAGCCCTTCGACTTGAGTCCGCCGGCAATCAGCAAGCACCTGCGTGTTCTCGCGCATGCAGGACTGATTACGCAAGGACGAGACCGTCAGTTCCGGCCTTGTCGCATTGTGGCTGAGCCGCTAAAGGAGGCGGCCGACTGGGCGCTGCAATATCGCGCGCTGTGGGAACAGCGCCTCGACCAGCTCGACAGCTACCTGCAGCAACTGCAACAGGCGCAGGTCAAGGACGCACCCAAGAAGCCCAACGCGAAGACCACCAACGTTTCTTCACCCCGTACCAGGAAGCCCCGCAACCATGACTGAAAAAGTGTCCGCACCCTTCATCCTTGAGCGCCGCTTCTCCGCGCCGCGGGAACTCGTGTACGCCGCGTTGACTGAAGCCCGGCATCTTGCCGCATGGATGAGCCCGCCGGGAATGGAAATGTCCCACTGCACGGTGGACGCGCGTGTCGGCGGCGTCTTTCACTACGCGATGAAGCCGAGCGGCGCGCCCGACGCCTCTGCCATGTGGGGCAAGTGGACGTTCCGCGAATTGACGCCCCCCGAGCGCATCGTGGTCGTCGTGCAATTCAGCGACGCAGAGGGTGGCGTGACGCGACACCCCATGGCCAGCGAGTGGCCGCTGTATACGCTATCGACAACCACGCTTAGCGAAGTCGCAGGTGGCACGCTAATGCGCCTCGAATGGCGCGCGCTGGACGCCAGCGAAGCCGAAGAAGCCATCTTTGACGCTTCGCACGCCAGCATGTCTCAAGGTTGGGGTGGCAGCATGGATGCGCTCGAGCGCTATCTCACGCAGCGGCAAGCCGATCGCTGAGTCGCGAGAAGAAGAAGTGTGCCTCACGGTGCGCTTTTACGACCGCCCACAAGAGCCTGACGAAGCAATGGCCGCACGGCGCACGCGCGGCCGAACGCTAGCGCAAGCCATCGGCCACTACTGCCGCGTGAGCATGAGGTCCAGGTTCTGGACCGCAGCCCCGGATGCGCCTTTGCCAAGATTGTCGAAGACCGCGGACAGCAGGACGTGCTCGTGTTCCACGTCATGAAAAACGCTTAAGTGCATGTCGTTCGTACCATTCAGCACTTGCGGGTCCAGGTGTTTCAAGGCGCTCGATTCGTGCAGCGGCAGAACGCGTACGTGAGGGACCCCGGCATAGTGGCGTGCGAGGCAAGCGTGCAACGTGCCGCCATCCACGCCCGGTGCCAGCAGCCGCAGCGCCAGCGGCACCGTCAGCACGATGCCCTGGCGGAACGCTCCGTACGCTGGAACAAAAATGGGACGCTGCGCCAGGCAGGCGTGCTGCTGGATCTCCGGCGTGTGCTTGTGCGCGAGTTCCAGACCATAGACCTGATAGGAAGGCGCGCCGGCCGCTCGCGGCCCCTCATGCTCCTCCACGCCGGCGCGCCCGCGCCCGGAGTAGCCGGATACCGCGTGAATGCTGATCGGGTAATTGCCCGGTATGAGCCCGGCCTGCACCAACGGGCGCAGCAGGCCAACTGCGCCGGTCGGATAGCAACCGGGATTGGTGACCCGACATGCGTTCGCAATCTGCTCAGCCTGCCCCGGCGTCATTTCCGGAAAACCGTAAGTCCAGTCCGGCTGTGTGCGGTGGGCGGAGCTCGCGTCGATCACCCGGACGGCAGGATTGACAATGGCGCCCACTGCCTCGCGCGCCGCGGCGTCCGGCAAACAGAGGATGGCGATGTCGCAGGCGTTGATGGCTTCTGCGCGACGCCGCGAATCTTTGCGTTCCGCAGCGTCTAGCGTGAACAGTCTGATGTCGGTCCGGTTGCGCAGCCGTTCGTGGATTTGCAGCCCGGTGGTGCCTTGGTCGCCGTCGATGAAAACTACGGGAGAGCTCATACGTGCATGACTCCGCTGACTATGGGTTGTATCGGGTAAAGCGAGCCCCTATGTTGCGCGGACGGCTAGAATAGAGAAAGTTGAATTTCATAACGCAAACATTCAGTTTTTCTGAATCTGGACGCCGTCATGCGAGAGATCAGCCTGGACCGCTTGCGCACTTTGGTCGCGGTTGCCGACCGTGGTTCGTTTGCCGATGCGGCGCGCGCATTGCACCTGGCGCCGCCAACGGTCAGCCTTCATATCGCGGAACTCGAAGACCGCATTGGGGCTCCGCTCCTGTTACGCAAGCGCGGACATGTGGGGCCGACGTCTATCGGCGAGGTGCTGGTGGAACGCGCGCGCCGGCTGCTGGCCGACGCGGAGCAGGCGTTAGACGATATCCAGCGCCAGGTAGAGGGGCTCGAAGGGCGTGCGCGGCTCGGCGCGTCCACGGGCGTGATCGCGCACCTGCTGCCGCAAGCGCTCGAGGTCCTGCGCGAGCACCATCCCGCCATCGACATTCAAATTGCCGTGCTGACTTCGCAAGAAACCCTGTCCCGGCTGGTGGAGGGAACGCTGGATGTCGGGCTGATCGCGCTGCCTCAGCCCCCGGTGGCCGGACTCGTGATCAAGCCCTGGCGCCGCGACCCTGTGTTGGCCTTCGTGCCGGCGCATTGGCGGTGTCCGGCCCGCGTTACGCCTGAATGGCTCGCCACCCAACCGCTCATCCTCAATGACGCGACCACGCGTCTCTCGCGTCTGACCGCGGAGTGGTTCGCGACCGCAGGGCATCATCCTGCGCCGCGCATTCAGCTCAACTACAACGACGCGATCAAGAGTCTGGTAGCGGCAGGTTACGGCGCCGCGCTGTTGCCACATGAGGCCACGACGCCACTGCCCGACAAGCGCATCGTCATGCGTGCACTGCGCCCAGCCTTGTGGCGACGGCTCGGTATTGCATATCGTGCGGGGTACGTTGAGCGTTCCACGCAACACGTCCTGGATGTGTTGTGGGATTTGCGACTGGCGTAGCCGTTGCCATTCGCCGCCAGGGCCCTTTTCGCTGAAACAATAGCCCTTCACGAAGATCAGAGTCCCGCTTCACTCCGCAATGCGCTTGAAACTGGCGTAGTAATCTTCGGTGTAATAACAGTCGCCAATCTGCTTGCGCGGTCCACCACACACGATCCGGCGCTGCCCGCGGTCCGTCATGCCAGGGGTGCGAACCGTGTATGTGTGGTAGTAGCCACGTGGATGCTTCGGCAGCAAAGCGGCGCTGTTGCGGAACAACACGCCGTCGTCTGCGAAAGGGAAGGGCCCGCCCGCTTTGATCAGCCGTAGCGTCTCGGTTCCTTCCGCCGGCAACTGTGTCCTGGTGATGGTGCCCAGCGTGCCCGCTACTTGCGCGCCCGATGCGGCGGGTGTGCCGCTTGCGCCCTGCGTTGGCTGAGCCGGCGCCTGGCTTGCAGACGCGCCCGATGCCTCCGTGGCGTTTCGCGAACTCTCCTTGCCGCATCCACAGAGGATCGCGCTCAAGGCAACGATGCAGGGGAAAGCCCACGCTCTCTTCACGAAACGATTCTCCTCTCGTTGACCGGAACTCGACGACCAGGATAGACGTAAAGGTAGCGCTAATGGCGCAGCGAATCAATGATCGAAAGGAAACAGGCACTCGGCACGTAGCAACGAACAACGGCCGCTTACACCCGTTCCGATGTAAGCGGCCTGGACCTGCAATAACATAGTGCTGGATGACGCGGTACTTCAACTGCATGCTGCCCTGCTCTTCAACTACGTGTTGCTCTGCACTTCAACGACGTATTTCCCTGCACTCCTCATCGATTCAACAGCATGGTACTTCGACAATAACCGGTTAAGCTCTGCCAGACACGACTACTGCTGCGGGACTGCTGTACTGCAACGGGTACACGGTATGGTCCAACTCGACCGCAGGAGGGGAATCCCGGGATGGAGCCAACGTCTCGCTCCATGACAACCAGTGTAGACGTAGCAGGCATTAACCAATTGCCCGAAACGAGCCCAATATGGCGCCGAGTTCCCGCAATTGACGAGCGTGCCTGCCGGTGCTCCGATGCGTCCGCGCATCCGCCCATACAAGCTCGCATTTCAGGCGACAGCTTCCGCCTCAGACTGATAGAACGGGTAGTCCGTATAACCGATTTGCGTGCCGCCAAAGAAGGTCGGGCGGTCGTACGGGTTGAGCGATAGATTGCGACGCAGCCGCTCCGGAAGGTCGGGATTCGCAATGAAGTGGCGACCGAATGCCACCAGATCGGCATCGCCGGCCTTCAGGATCGCTTCGGCCTTTTCACCGTCGAAGCCGCCGGCCGCGACGATGGTGCCCGCATAGTGCTTGCGAATCATCTGAGCCGCGACCGGATCCGGATTGGCGCTCTCGTTTTCGACATTGCCGAGAATGCGGGGCTCGATGAGGTGCAGGTACGCGAGATTCAGCTTCGCAAGTTCTTCTGCCACATACGTGAACAGGCCGACAGGGTCGCTATCCGACATGTCGCCCCATGACCCGCTCGGCCCAAGGCGCACGGCAACCTTGTCGCTTCCCCACACCGAAATAACAGCACGAGTGGCTTCCATCAGCAGACGGGCGCGGTTTTCGAACGAACCGCCATAGATGTCCGTGCGCTTGTTGCTGCCGTCCTGCAGGAACTGGTCAAACAGATAGCCGTTTGCGGCATGCAGTTCCACGCCGTCGAAGCCTGCCGCGACGCCGCGTGCTGCCGCCGCGCGAAAACTTTCGACGATGCCCGCAATTTCGTGAGTCTCCAGTGCGCGATTCGGCGTATTCGGAACCCAGCCGGCGTCCGTGTATGCGACACCGCCATGAGGCACTTCCGAGGGGCCAACCGGACGCCCACCGTCGGGTTGCAATTCCGAATTCGACTGGCGCCCAGCGTGGTACAGCTGAAGGAAGATTTTCGCGCCCTTTGCATGGACTGCCTCGGTCACGCGCTTCCAGCCGGCAATCTGGCTGTCGTCGTACAAACCCGGCGCACCAAGATACCCGTTGCCGTTCGGCGCAGCGATGGTGGCCTCGCTAATCAGGAACCCGCCGGCCGAAGCGCGCTGCGCGTAGTACTCCGCCATGAGCGGGCCGGGTATCGCACCGCTTTCAGCACGCATGCGGGTGAGCGGCGCTAGAACGACTCGGTGCGAGAACGTGTAAGGACCGACTTTGACTTCAGAAAAGAGCTTGGACATGATTGACCCCAAAAAGGATTGGAAAGCGCATCGATTGCTGGTTGTCCGACGTGACAGAAGCCGAAGCCGCGGAACTGGCTCACTTCCCCGCGACTGCGATGGGTTAGAGTGTATATGCACATATCGATTCATTTGTCGCGATTGCCAGCAATACTGTTCTCGCGTTTCTCAAACAATTCTCTTTCTATTCCACGCCATCCATGCCGGGAACAGGTTTGAAAACATTAATGACTTTTCATCCAGTCGGCGTAGCAATTTCAACCAGAAATAGGCGACCAAACATTATTGAAAACTGTGCATATGTCGCTAGCATCCAGTTATCGACTGCCAGATCAAACACCGGCGGCGGTCATTCACTACAGGCTGGGGAGAGGACGGGTATGCGAGTCCTGGTATTGGGTAGCGGGGTCGTCGGTGTGACTAGCGCGTTTTATCTGGCGCGTGCCGGTCACGAAGTCACTGTCATCGACCGCGAGGAAGGCCCCGCGCTTGAGACGAGCTTCGCGAACGCCGGGCAAATTTCTCCAGGCTATGCAGCACCATGGGCGGCACCCGGCGTTCCGCTCAAAGCCGTTAAGTGGATGTTCCAGAAGCATGCGCCGCTCGCCATCCGCCCGGATGACGCGGACAAGCAGTTCCAGCTTCAGTGGATGTGGCAGATGCTGCAGAACTGCACCGCCGAGCGCTATGCGATCAACAAGAACCGCATGGTGCGGCTTGCGCAATACAGCCGCGACTGCCTGCAGGCACTGCGCGCTGAAACGGGTATCCAGTACGAAGGACGAACCGGCGGCACGCTACAGGTTTTCCGCACGCAGCAGCAGCTCGACGGCGCAGCCAAAGACATTTCCGTACTGAAAGAGGCGAACGTTCCCTACGAGCTGTTGAGCGCAAGCGAACTCTCGCGGGTTGAGCCTGCGCTCGCGGCGACCTCGCACAAGCTAACCGGCGGCCTTCGCCTGCCCGGCGACGAAACAGGCGACTGCCAGCTGTTCACGACCCGGCTTGCCACGCTCGCCGCAGAGGCAGGCGTAACGTTCCGCTACAACACGCCAGTCGATACCCTCGTTGTCGAAGACTGCAAAGTCGTTGGCGTGCGCCATGGGACCAAGCTCATCCATGCGGATGCGTTCGTTGTCGCATTTGGCTCCTATTCGACGAGCTTCCTGTCGGGCCTCGTCAAGATTCCGGTCTACCCGCTCAAGGGGTATTCCATCACGGCGCCTATCGTCGACGAGGCTCGCGCGCCGGTCTCGACTGTCCTGGATGAGACCTACAAAATCGCCATCACCCGTTTCGACAAACGCATTCGCGTGGGCGGCATGGCCGAAATCGTCGGGTTCGACAAGCGCCTGCGCGAGGCGCGGCGCGAGACGCTCGAAATGTGCGTGAACGATTTGTTCCCGGGCGGCGGCGACATATCGAAGGCGACGTTCTGGACCGGGCTGCGGCCAATGACGCCAGACGGCACGCCCATTGTCGGCCGCACTGCCGTATCCAATCTGTTCCTGAACACGGGCCACGGCACGCTTGGCTGGACCATGTCCTGCGGTTCGGCGCAGCTTCTCGCCGACCTGATTTCAGGCAGAAGGCCTGCTATCCAGTACGACGACCTGAACGTGTTCCGCTACGACAAGGAGCCGGCAGCCCCCGCGGATTTCGCACTGGACTAGGCAGCACTGCGTGCGCCTCGCTACGCGAATGCGCCCTGGGTTTCCACGCACTCAACTCACGGCGCGCTCGGCCGTTATTTCACTTATGGAGCAAGGCAGCCGGTCCTATGACTTGCGGATCGTCCTCCTGCCAGGCCCCATACCCTGCCCCTAACTGTCGGGGACCACGCAGAGTCGAAATTGAGCGCCGGGAGCCCGCTCCCGGCGCGTTTTTCTTTCGCCATCCAGCCAGACGTCACACAAACCGGCACCCCAAAATGCGAAGCGGGAGCCGGCTCCACGCCGCTCCCGCCAGATCACTTCGTTGTGCTCACCAGCACCGCGCAAGCAGACGCGGCAACACTCAGCTCATGTGCAAACCGCCATTGAGCGAGAAGTCCGCGCCGGTCGAAAAGCCTGATTCGTCGGACGCGAGCCACGCGACGATCGAAGCGATCTCCAACGGTTCGCCGAGGCGACGCACCGGAATGCTGTCGACGATCTTCGAGAGCACTTCGGGCTTCACCGCCTTGACCATGTCCGTGCCGATATAGCCGGGCGAAACGGTATTGACCGTCACGCCCTTGGTCGCCACTTCCTGCGCGAGCGCCATGGTGAAGCCGTGAATGCCGGCCTTGGCCGTGGAGTAATTCGTCTGACCGAACTGGCCTTTCTGCCCGTTCACCGACGAAATGTTGATCACGCGCCCAAACCCCCGCTCGATCATGCCGTCGATCACCTGCTTCGTCACGTTGAAGAGGCTCGTGAGGTTGGTGTCGATCACCGCGATCCAGTCTTCGTGCGTCATCTTGCGGAAGACGACGTCGCGCGTGATGCCCGCGTTGTTGACCAGAATGTCGATCTCGCCGACGTCCTTCTTCACCTTCTCGAACGCGACAGCCGTGGAGTCCCAGTCGGCCACGTTGCCTTCCGAGGCGACGAACTCGTAGCCCAGCGCCTTTTGCTCGTCGAGCCAGCGCGTTTTGCGCTGCGAGTTCGGGCCGCAGCCCGCGACCACCGTGTAGCCATCCTTGTGCAGACGCTGGCAGATGGCCGTTCCGATGCCGCCCATGCCGCCGGTCACGTAGGCAATACGCTTTGCCATAGATCCTCCTTTTGCTTTAGGGGGTAGGTGAGTTGGGAAAGACTCTGGAGGATGGAGTCAGTTTGACGAGCGCCACCCAGCCGGGCGATGGGGAAATACCCGTACAGGAAAACGCCTGCCGGAACCATTCCGTACGACAGGGTGTGCTGGCGTTTTCTCAATGCCGCCAGCGGACCGAACAAGCCTATCAGCGTCTTTTGGGGGACACAAGGCGATCGCAACGTCAGACGTGGGCAAAAGCACACATTTGCCTGGCATGCCTCAATAAACACACGCGTAGAGATGTGTTTTGCATAAGAATACGGCCCGGCATCTAGCCGGGCCGTGCGCAGGCTGACTGCGAAGGCGTCAGAGACCGGCGGCGAGCCGCTCGTCGCCGAATCCTTCGGGCAGGCCCGTCACATAATCCAGCCGCCCGACCGCTTCGAGCAGCGAGCGGCCGGCAATCGTGAGCGCAAGCCGGCGATGACCTTCCGTCCAGTGCTCGAGCGCGACGAGCTGACGCTCGAGCAGCGTGTCCAGTTCCTGACGATTCATGTCGATCTGGTCCGGCGAATGGCGGACCAGCATCAGCGTGGCGAATTCCTTAGGGCTCAGCAATGTTGTCTCCCAGTAACTCTCATGCCGCAACCAGGGGGCACAGGGCCGCATATATTCGAGGTTCAATGTGACACTGGCATGACTGTCACAATTTCGCGCCGGCGCTGTATTGATCCTGCATATCCGGGCTTGGCGCCCTCTTTTCGGGCGGCGGCGCTTGCGGCGGCACGAGCGCCACGCCGCACTCCTCCACGAGGGTGCGCAGCGAGGTGGGAAAGAGCGTGCCGGGGTCGTCGGCAATGCCTGCGCCCTCGTCACGCAGCGCCGCGCCCACACCCACCACGATGGTCGCGCCGGGCGCGCGCTCGCGCAGGCGCCGCACGAGGTTGCGCAGGTACGGCGGCGACTCGGGTGCGTCGAGCGACACCACGCAGATAGCCGGCGAGCGCTCATCGATCATCGCCCCGCGCGTGGCGCGCACTTCGTCGTACGTGGTGGCCGTACACGGAATATTGCGGCGCATGAGCAGTTGGCCGATGATCGCCACCGCCACGTCGTCGAACGCGCCGCGCCCGGGTACGCAGAGCACCTCGCCCGCGTCCGGCGAGAGCGTGAATTCAATGACCCTCGCGCCTTCGTCCGCGCCCTCGGCGGCTCGTTTCGCGCTCTCGTCCCCGGCTGCGGCGTGGCGCGAATCGTCTACAGATTCGAGGTCCTCGACAATGTCGAGCAACGCCTGGTTGATGCGCGCCACCTGCTCGGCGGGCAGCACGCCGCGCAAGGCGTCGTTGCGCGCGAAGCGCAGGCCCTCGAACACCACCTGCTCGTAGTAGTCGATGAGCGGCATGGTCGTGAGCAGCCGGTCGGCCTGCAGCAGCGCCTCGTGCGGATCGTCCGCGAGCAGGCGCTGGTAGCAGGTTTGCGCGGGCGTGAGCGCGGGCTGGTCGCCCAGCAGGATCGTGAGGAAGTTCAGGCGGTCCACGTAGCGGCCGAGCGTGACGATGCACAGCGTGAGCGGCGTGGAAAGCACGAGCCCCACCGGCCCCCACAGCCAGCTCCAGAAAATCGCCGCCACCACGACGGCGAGCGGCGAAAGCCCCGAGCGCCGGCCATAGAGCATCGGCTCGGCGAACTGGCCGGCCACCACGTCCACGACGATGAAGAAGATCAGCGTCGTGACGGCCATGGTCCATTGCGGCTGCGTGGCCGCGGCGACGAGCGTCGCCATGATCGCGGCGATCCAGATGCCGATGTACGGCACGAAGCGCATGAGCGCCGCCACCGCGCCAAACAGCAGCGCGCCCGGCACGCCAATGCCCGCCAGCCCGAGCGCGATCACCCCGCCTACCGTGACATTCACACCGACTTGCGCGACGAAGTAGCGCGAGAGCCGCTGCGAGGCGTCGTTGATGGCGGTCGTGGTGCGGTGCAGGTCGTCCGAGCCGAACACGCTAATGAGCCGGTCGCGCAGGTCCTCGCGCTGGAACAGGATGAAGATCGTCACCACGAGCACGATGAAGGTCGTTTCGAGCGGCGCGATAGCCGGCGCAAGCGCCTTTTGCGCGAGCGTGAGCGGCGTGGGCGCGGGGTTGTGGATCTCCACCGGCATGGGCTGCTGCGGCTGGTTGCGCGCCGCGCGCCCGCGCGGCTGCGGCGGCGCGGGCGGCGGCGTGGGCGTAATGCGCTGCAGGGTGGTAGCGGCGCGCGACATCAGCGAATCGGCGCGGCCCACCGTCTTTTCCTGCACCGTTTGCACTTTCTGCTCGATCTCCTCCTGATACTGCGGCAGGGAAGCGGAAAGCTGGTAGACCTGCGCGGCGATCAACGCGCCCACGCCGGCGAGCGCGAGCACGGTGGAAAGCACCGCAACGAGGATAGCGAGGAATTGCGGCACGTGGATGCGCCGCAGCGTGGTCACGAGCGGCGCCAGCAGAAAGCTCAGCAGCACCGAGAGCGTAATGGGAATCAGCACCGCACGCCCGAAATACAGGCCGCACACCACGACCACGCCGGTAATGACGGAGGCGAGGCTATGCAGCGTGGGCGGGCTTGGCGGAAACACCCGGTTGCGTCGGCCCTGCGGCGGCAGCGGGAAATTCATGTCGGATCGGATCGGCAAAAAAAGGGAACATCGGGCCGCGCCAGCTCGGGCAAGCGCACGGCCCCTCTACACGCACGAGCACGCGCAAACATGCACGAGGTGCGCCTCAAAATGGTACTGCGCCCACGCACATCGGGCGCGGCCGTCCAGATTTTCGCAGGTCACGCGAGTCGGGCGCAAAAACGCGCGTCACTGCGTTTGCGTCTTGCCCGACACGAGTTCCTGATTTCGCGCGACGAGGAACTGAATGAGCCCGTCCACGCCGCCCTGCTGGATCTTCTCGTTGAACTGCTGACGATAGGTCTGGATCAGCCACGCACCGAGCACGTTCAGGTCGTAAAGCCGCCAGCCCTGCGGCGTCTTGTACAGGCGGTAATCGATTTCGAGCGGATTGTTGTTGGTCTGCGCAAGCGTGCGCACCACGACGTCCGTGTCGCCAGGCGAGCTGCGCATGGGCGGGTAGTCGATCTTCTGGTCGGGCTTCAGTTGCGCGATGGCGCCCGAGTAGAGATGGATCAGCAACAGCTGGAACTGCTGCTCGATCTGCGCCTGCTGCTCGGGCGTGGCCGTGCGCCAATGCGGCCCCATGGCGAGGCGCGTGGTACGGCGGAAATCGACGTACGGAAGAATGTCGCGGTTGACGATGTCCTGAATGCGCGCGATGTCGTCGGGCGCGACAGACTTCGCGCGCACCTCGTCGAGCACCTGCTGCGTGGCGGTCCTGATGAGCGCCTGCGGGTCCGACTGGTCCACCTGGGCCGATTGGGCGAATGCCGCCGTGGCGGGCAGGAACGACAAACACCACGCAACGAGCGCGGTCATACGGAATAACCTGGTCATCGATATCTCTGGGCAATGGCGGGAGGGGCGAGGCGGCGCGAAGTCGATGAGCCGGCAACACCGGCATCCCGGCGCGTGAGCGCCTCAAGCCGGACGCACCGCGCGTGCGCACGCCAGTGCTCAGTCTAGCGGGTCGGGCGCTGTCCGGTCGGATCGCTGTGCGGCTCGTGCGGCTCGTGCGGCTCGTGCGGCTCACGCCGCTCGCGCATTCACGCGCGAGGCGGCCCCGCATGCCCATCGGACTGCGCGAGGAACGCCTCCAGCCCGAATAGCCAGACAACGCAAAACGAGAGGCGCGAAAGCACACCCGGCATCGGGTCGCTGTTGCCATCCTCCGGGTCCTCCTCCAGCGCGGTCTCGCCAGAAGCGAGCGCGCCGCCCAGTGGCGCGGACGTCGTCGATAACGGCGAGTGCTGGCGAGACAGGGATTCGGGCTCCATGGCGACGGTGCTCCTCGGTGCGGACCGGATTGTGATTGGCGCAGGCTATGGAGCAAGACACATGCCATCCGATGACATCACGCTTGACCTCGCCCTCACGCCGATCACGCATCGGTCGCGCGACTTCCGCTCTGTAAAAACTACAAGCGCGTCACGGCAAAGCGGAAAACCCCGCACGCGCCAGGCCCGGCAGCCGTTGCGCGGGCAGGCAGGCACGAAAAACGCATGCAGCCACACGCCCGCCCGTTCGCTCGCCTTGCATACGCACGTAATCGGTTCAATCGCGGTTCCATCGCGGTTCCATCGAAACCGAATTGGGATCGAATCGATACGAAGGTGTAAGGTTCAGCGGTTCGTCTCGACGACGAAGCGCGCGCCCCATCGCTCAGGAGATTGCATGAACACACCGGAACAGGTTCGCATTGCGGACATCCTCGGCCAGCATCGCGACACGCTGCTCGCCGAATGGCTGCGCCTGCATCTGCCGATCGCGCTGCGCCGCGGCCTCGCGATGGAAGGGGAAATTCGCGAGCAGTTCTCCGCGTTCCTCAATGTCTTTCTCGACACGCTGCCCAACACCGAAACCTTCGATGCGAGCCGCCCCGAATGGGAGCCGGTGCGCGCGTTCCTCGCAGACATGTCGGCGCACCGCGCGCGTCAGGGTTACACGCCGGTCGAGACGGCCACCTTCGTGTTCTCGTTCAAGGAGCCGCTCTACGCGCGCCTGCGCGAGGGCTATGCGCACAATCCCGCCGAACTCGCCCAGGTGAGCTGGCAGGTGAATCTGCTGCTCGACGGCTTTGGCCTCTACACCACCGACGTCTTCCAGAAAAGCCGCGAAGCAATCATCGCGCGCCAGCAGGAAGAGTTGCTGGAGCTCTCCACGCCTGTCGTGCAGCTTTGGGAAGGCATTCTCGCGCTGCCGCTCATCGGCACGCTCGACTCCGCGCGCACCCAGGTCGTGATGGAGAGCCTGCTGCAAAAGATCGTCGACACGGGCGCGGGCCTCGCGGTCATCGACATCACGGGCGTGCCCACCGTCGACACGCTCGTCGCGCAGCATCTGCTCAAGACCGTGGCCGCCGCGCGCCTCATGGGCGCGGACTGCATCATCAGCGGCATCCGTCCGCAGATCGCGCAGACCATCGTGCACCTCGGTGTCGATCTCACCAACGTCACGACCAAGTCCACGCTCGCCGACGCCTTCGTCATCGCGCTGCAGCGCATCGGCGCGACCATCATCTCGCCGAAGGCCACGGCCTGAACGCCACTGAGCGTACGACGCACGGGAACCGCACACGATGGAACGCATTCCGATTCTGCGCCTCGGCGACTGCCTGATCGTCACGATCCAGGTGGACATGCACGACCGCCTCGCGATCGCGCTGCAGGACGACCTCACCGAGCGCATCGTGAAGGAGTCGGCCAAGGGCGTGCTGCTCGACATCTCGGCGCTCGACGTGGTCGACTCGTTCATCGGCCGCATGATCAGCAACACGGCCGCCATGGCGACGGTGCTCGACGCGCAAACAGTGGTGGTCGGCATGCAGCCGTCGGTGGCGATCACGCTGGTCGAGCTCGGTCTCACGCTTTCGGGCGTGCGCACCGCGCTGAACGTCGAAAAAGGCATGGCGCTGCTCAAGCAGCGCCAGATCCGTTAAGTCCCGTGACTCCCTCATGACTCCGTTAGCTAGCACGTCTCTTGCATTCGATCATGAATAGCAACGACACGACCGGAAGGCTCGCGGCCCAGGTGAGCCTGCGCTCGGACGAGGAAATCGTCCGGCTGCGACAGATCGTGCGCGACGCCGCCATCGCGCAGGGGTTTTCGCTCATCGAGCAAACCAAATTCGTGACGGCGGCGAGCGAACTCGCGCGCAACACGCTGCAGCACGGCGGCGGCGGCGACGCGCGGCTGGAAGTGCTGGAACGAGGCGTGCGCGTGGGCCTGCGGCTCACGTTCTTCGACCAGGGCCCGGGCATTGCCGACATCGAGCGCGCGCTGCAAGACGGCTTCACGAGCGGCAATGGCCTGGGTCTGGGCCTGGGCGGCTCGCGGCGCCTGTGTGACGAGTTCACGATCGAATCGACTCCGGGTGCCGGCACGACGGTCACCATCACGAAATGGAAAGTACGCTAGACGGCGCGGCCGGTTCTGCCGGCGGCAGCCACCGGTCCTTCGAGATTGGCGACGCAAGCAGCGTCGCCTATGCACGCCGCGGCGCAGCCGAAGCCGCGCGCATTGCCGCGCTCACCGAGACCGACGCCGGGCGCCTCGCGATCGTGCTCACCGAAGCGGCCACCAACATCCTCAAGCACGCCGGCCACGGCGAGCTGCTCGTGCGAGCGCTCGAAGGCGCAGTGGAGCTGATCGCGCTCGACAGCGGCCCCGGCATGACCGACGTGGGCGCAGCGCTCGCCGACGGCCACTCCACGACCGGCACGCCCGGCACCGGGCTCGGCGCGATGCGGCGGCTCTCGAACCAGTTCGCCGTCTACGCTCAGCCGGGCATGGGCACCGTGCTGCGCGCGCTCGTGCAAAAAAGCGCTGGCAACGGCGCCCACGCGGCGTTCACCGGCCCCGAGATCGGCGCGGTGTGCGTGCCCTATCCCGGCGAGGAAGTCTGCGGCGACGGGTGGCTCGCGCAGGCCGACCAGAGCGGCCTCACACTGGCGCTCGCCGACGGCCTCGGCCACGGCGCGGAAGCCCACGTGGCCGCCGCGGGCGCGCTCGATGTGCTGCGCCGCCGCGCCGGGCTCGCGCCCGCCGCGCTCATGGAACTCTCGCACGCGGCGCTGCGCCCCACGCGCGGGGCCGCGCTGGCGCTCGTGCGCATCGACCTCGCGCGCGGCACGCTCGCGTTCTGCGGCACGGGCAACATCTCCGCGGTCGCGTTCGGCGCGGGCCGCCCCGCGGAACGCCGCTCCAGCGATAGCCACGCCCCATCCGGCCATATGCACCGGGCCGCCAGCGCCGGCACACCTTCCGCGCGCGAGTGCTACCAGATCGTCTCGCGCAACGGCATCGTGGGCCACACGATGCGCGGCACCCAGGAGTTCGAGCTGACGTGGAGCGAGAACGCGCTCCTCGTGCTGCATTCAGACGGTATCGGCACCCGCTGGGATCTTGCCGCCTGGCCCGGACTCGCCAACCAGCCCGCCGCCGTGATCGCGGCCGTTCTCTACCGAGACTTCGCGCGCCGGCGCGACGACGCCACCGTCGTCGTCGTGCGCGCCCGCCCCGGAGTACAGTTGAACCATGAATAAGCCCCTGCTGCGCATCCGGCTTGAAACCGCCCAGGACGTCGTCGCCGCACGCCGCCGCGCGCGCGAACTGGCCGCGGGGCTCGGCTTCTCGCCGCTCGACCAGACCCGCATTGCGAGCGCCGTCTCCGAAATCGCCCGCAACGCCTTTGAATATGCGGGCGGCGGCGAAGTCACGTTCGCGCTGGAAAGCGAGCGCTCACACGAAGCGCTCGCCGTGCAGGTGAGCGACCACGGCCCCGGCGTGCGTGAGCTCGAAGCCGTGCTCGACGGCACGTACCGCTCGCCGGGGGGCATGGGCCTCGGCATCACGGGCAGCCGCCGCCTGATGGACCGCTTCGACATTCGCTCCTCGGCGAGCGGCACGACCGTCACCATGGCCCGCGACTTGCCGCAGGAGCGCGGCGCGGTGTGCGGCACGGAACTCGAGCGCATCGTGCGGGAACTGTCCGCCCGCAGTCCGGAAGAAGGCGCGCACGGCGACTCGCTCGAAGAACTGCAGCAGCAAAACCGCGAACTCGTCACGGCGCTCGACGAGCTGCGCGAACGCCAGGACGAACTCTCGCGCCTCGCACAGGAGCTGGAGGCGACCAACCGCGGTGTGGTGGCGCTCTACGCCGAGCTCGACGAGCGCGCCGAGGAGCTGCGCCGCGCCGACATGATGAAAACGCGCTTTCTCTCGAACATGAGCCACGAACTGCGCACGCCGCTCAGTTCGATCCGCGCGCTCGCGAACCTGCTGCTCAACCGGCTCGACGGCGACCTGAGCGTGGAGCAGGAGCGCCAGGTCCGGTTGATTCTTTCGTCTGCGGAAAGCCTGGGCGAGACCGTGAACGATCTGCTCGACCTCGCGAAGATCGAAGCCGGCAAGACCGAAGTCGTTCCCGCGTGGTTCGACGCCGCCGACCTCTTCGCCGCGCTGCGCACGATGCTGATGCCGCTGCTCGACACGCCGCACGTCACGCTCGAATTTGGCGCCACGACAGGCCTGCCGCAGCTTTACACCGACGAACCGAAGCTCACGCAGATCCTGCGCAATTTCGTCTCGAACGCGATCAAGTACACCGAGCACGGACAGATACGCGTGGGCGCCCAGTGCATGCCCGGCGATGGCGACGACGCGCGGATCACCTTCTTCGTCGCGGACACGGGCATCGGAATTGCGCCCGAGCACCACCAGATCATTTTCGAGGAGTTCGGCCAGGTGCAGAACCGCCTGCAGCAGCGCGTGAAGGGAACAGGTCTTGGCCTGCCGCTATGCCGCAAGCTCGCGGCGCTGCTGGGTGGCGAAGTGGGCGTGGAAAGCGAGCCCGGCGTGGGCTCGACGTTCCGCCTGACCATGCCGGTGCGCCTCGCTACGTCCTTCGAGGACGAACGCGAGACCTCCGGGGACGCGCCATGAACGCACCCGCCACGCTCATCCTCAACGTCGACGACAACGAAGGCGCGCGCTATGTGAAGTCTCGCGTGCTGCGCCACGCCGGCTACGCCGTGATCGAAGCCGCCACAGGCCAGGCCGCGCTCGAAGCCGTGCGTGAACAGGCGCCCGCGATCGTGCTGCTCGACGTGAAGCTGCCCGACATCAGCGGTATCGAGGTGTGCCGCCTCATCAAGTCGGACCCGGAAACGAACTCCACGCTCGTGCTGCAAACCTCGGCCGCGGCAGTGCAAACGCGCGACAAGATTCTCGCGCTCGACGGCGGCGCCGACAGCTACCTGACCGAACCCGTCGAACCCGCCGAACTCGTGGCGAACGTGCGCGCACTGCTGCGCCTCTACGCCGCCGAAAAAGCGTTGCGCGACGCCGACCGCCGCAAGGACCGCTTTCTCGCGACGCTTGCGCACGAACTGCGCAATCCGCTCGCGCCGATCCGCAACGCCATCGAACTGCTCGACCCGCGCCACGGCGCGAACGACACCATACGCGCCGACGCGCGGCAGATCGCGAGCCGCCAGGTCGAGCATCTCGGGCGCCTCGTCGACGACCTGCTCGACGTCTCGCGCATCTCTCACGGCAAGATCACGCTGCAGATGAGCACGCTCGACCTACGCGAGATCGTCGCGATCGCTGTGGAAACGAGCCGCCCGTTCCTCGACGCGAAGTCGCAAACGCTCACGGTCGAGATCGACTGCGAGCCGTGCCATGTGACCGGCGACGCAATACGCGTGGCGCAGATCATCAGCAACCTGCTTTCCAATGCGGCGAAGTACACCGCCGAAGGCGGCCAGATCGCGTTGCGGCTCGAAGCGGACGTCTACGAGATCCTGATTCGCGTGCGCGACAACGGCATCGGCATCGCGCACGACGAACTGCCCTACGTGTTCGATCTCTTCATGCAGTCGCGCGAGGCCGTGAAGCGCGCCGACGGCGGCCTCGGCATTGGCCTCGCGCTCGTGCGCGAACTCGCGGAATTGCATGGCGGCTCGGCGAGCGCGAATTCGGACGGGCTCGGGCGCGGCTCGGAATTCGTCGTGCGTCTGCCGCTCGCCCGGGCGCCGCAATGCGAAGCCCCGCGCGAGCAGACGCCGGGCGCCGGAGAACACACTGCGCCGTCGCGCCGCCGCGTGCTGATCGCCGACGACAATGTGGATTCCGCCTCGTCGCTGCTCATGCTGCTGGAACTCGAAGGCCACGAGGTGCGTGTGGCCCACGACGGCCCGAGTGCGCTCGCGCTCGCGCAGACTTTCCTGCCTCACGTGGCGATACTCGACATCGGTCTGCCCGGCATGGACGGTCACGCGCTGGCGAAGGCGCTGCGCGCCGAGCCCGCCACGGCGCGCGTGCAATTGATCGCGCTCACGGGCTACGGCCAGGAGCGCGACCGCCTGGCGGCGAGCGAGGCCGGCTTCGACCGGCATCTCGTGAAGCCCGCACCGTTCGAAGAGATTCTGCGGGAAATCGAACGCACGCCGCCGGGTTGAGGCTGAGGCTGAGGTAATCTGTGCGGTCCGCTCTCAGGAGAAGAACCGCATGGATGTCCGCCCTCTCGATGTTCAAGACCTCGAACTGATCTGCCGTCATCGCGAAGCCATGTTCCGCGAAGCGGGCCGCGACGAGGCCACGCTGCGTACGATGACGGAGCATTTTCGCGCGTGGCTCGCGCCGCGGCTTGCCGATGGCGCGTACTTTGGCTACGTGCTGAGCGAGCACGGCTTGGCGATTGCGGGCATCGGGCTCATGCTGATCGACTGGCCGCCGCATCCTCTACACCCCGAAACGGCCCAGCGCGGCTATGTGCTCAACGTCTACGTCGAACCCGGCGCGCGGCGGCGCGGTCTCGCCCGCGAACTCATGCGGCTCGCCGATGAGGCATTCGCCCGGCGAGGGGTGACGTACGCGATTCTGCACGCCACCGAACAGGGGCGTGGGCTCTATGAAGGCCTCGGGTGGGGCGCGACGACGGAAATGGCGAGGGCGCTGCCGCCCGCTCGCGCCTGATCCGCCACCACCCGCGCCGCGCCAGCCCCCGTTCGCGGCCACTTTCCCACCGTTCGTCGCAAGCCCCTCGCTCACCGCCGCGCCGCTCTCCACACTGCAGCCATCGACTCCGCTCGACCTGCCAAGGAGAGCCAGCATGCCTGTCATCATTGCGGCGCACGTCGTCGCCGCTACGCTTTCTGTCATACTCGGAACCGCCGTCACGCTGGCCGAAAAAGGCAGCATTCGGCACAAATGGCTCGGCCGCCTGTGGGTGCTGATGATGTTCGCGACTGCACTCAGTTCGTTCGACATCCGCGAACTGAATCCGGGGCATTTTTCCTGGGTTCACGGCCTTTCGCTGCTGACGTTCGCGAGCGTCGGGCGCGCCGTCTGGGCAATTCGCCACGGCAACGTGCGCGGCCACCGTCTGGCCATGCGCGGTTCGTTCTTCGCGCTCGTTGCGGCCGGCCTCGCCGCCGTTGCGACGCCACATCGGCTGCTCAATCTCATCGTCACGAGCTGGATCGCATGATTCCTGGCATGCACGTCGAGTTTCCGAACGCCTCCGCCCGCCACCCTGCGCCGGCTGCGAATGTCCTGCTGGCCGGGTTCGCGCGCGAGGGGGCGATCGTCGTCGTCGGGAACACACTGATCGCCGTCGCGCTCACCGCCGTTGGCTTTCACCGATTCATCGACAACTTCGTATTCAGCCAGGCGATCGGGCTCTCGATCATGCTGCTGCTCGACGTCGCCCGCTTCTTCCTGCAGCGCCGCAACGCCCTCACGGGCCCGCGGCTCGCTCTCGCGATGGTGCTGGCCATCATGCTCGGCGCGGAACTCGGACGCTCCATTGCAAGCGTGGTGCTTGGCCTGGGCCTGCGCTACGCGTTCGAGACGAAAGATCTCCCGCTGACGGGCTGGATTGCGCTCACCGCCACGCTGCTCGTCACCTGGTATGGCTGGTCGCGCACACGCATTGCCGAGCTGAGCGAGCAGGTCGCGCGCACGGCGTGGCAAAAGGAAGCCGCCGAGCGCACAGCGCTCAGCGCGCGCCTGCAGGCGCTGCAGGCGCAAATCGAGCCGCACTTTCTCTTCAACACGCTGGCGACGCTCGACAGCCTGATCGCGTCCGATCCCCCTCGTGCGCGCGAGCTGCTCGCCAGCCTCAACCGTTTCCTGCGCGCGACGCTGGAGGCCTCGCGCGCCCAAAGCGAAACGCTCGCGGTGCAGTTCAAGGTGCTCGACGCGATGCTCGCTGTGCACGCCATGCGCATCGGAGCGCGCCTCGTCTACTCGTTCGACCTGCCGCGCGATTGTGCCGATCTCCCGGTGCCGCCCATGCTGCTGCAGCCGCTCGTGGAAAACGCGCTCAAGCACGGCATTCAGGGCGCGCTCGAGGGCGGCAGAATCGACGTCGTCGCACGGCGCGTCGATGAACATGTCGAGCTGACCGTGACCGACACGGGCCCGGGTTTTGGCGCGACGCCGGGCACCCAGGGCGCGGGCGTCGGGCTCGTGAATGTGCGCGAGCGGCTTGCGGCGCTCTACGGCGAGCAGGCGTCGCTCACGCTGATCGAGAACGTGCCGCACGGCCTCGTGGCGCGTGTGCGGCTGCCTTTGCGTCATGCGCTTGACGTGAGCGTGCAGGAGTCCCGATCATGAAAAACCACACGCCCGGCGATGTGACACGAACCCGTGACACCCCGACCGCGCTGATCGCCGAGGACGAGCCGCTGATCGCCGCCGCGCTTGCGCGAGAACTCGCCGCCGTGTGGCCGGAATTGCGCATCGTGGCGACGGCTGGCAACGGCCACGAAGCCATCGAGCAAATCGGTAAGCTACAGCCCGACGTCGCGTTCCTCGACATCGCCATGCCCGGCGCGACCGGCCTCGATGTCGCGCGCGCCTGCGCGAATCTCGCCGCGCCACCGCAAATCGTGTTCGTCACCGCCTACGACGCTTACGCGCTCGAAGCCTTCGAGGCCGCGGCCATCGACTATCTGCTCAAACCCGTGGAAACCGCGCGGCTCGCGCGTACGGTGGAGCGCCTGCGCGCACGGCTCGCGCGATCGGCGGCGAGCGACACCGAGGCGCCGCAAATGCAGGCGGATCTGCAACGCGTGCTGCGCCAGCTCGAAGCGATCACGCAGGACGTTCGCGAAGCGCGGGCCGGTGCGCGAGCGGGCAACACGGATGACACCCCGCGCGCGACGCCGCTGCGTTATCTGCGCGCTTCCAGCGGCAACGACATCCGCATGGTGCCGGTGGAAGATGTTCTGTACTTCGAAGCAGCGGACAAGTACGTCGTGGTCACGACGCGCAGCGGCGAACTGCTGATCCGCACGAGCCTGCGAGAGTTGTGCGCGCAACTGGACCCCGAGCGTTTCTGGCAGGTGCACCGCGGCACGGTGGTCAATGTGGATCAGGTGGAAAGCGCCTCGGTCAGCGCGATCGGGAAGATGACACTGCAGCTGCGCGGCCATGCCGGCGCGCTCGCGGTGAGCCGGCAGTACGCTCACCTGTTCCGGCAGATGTAAGCGGGTCGCGAGGGCACGCTCGGCTCAACGCGGCTCGCTTTTTAGATACCGCTGGGGCGTCTCGCCCATCGTCTTGCGAAACATCGTGATGAACGCGCTCGCATTCGCGTAACCGAGTTCCGCCGCGATCTCCGCCACGCGCACGCCTTGCGCGAGCTTCGAAACCGCCTCGACGATGCGCAACTGCTGGCGCCAGTGGCCGAACGTCAGCCCTGTTTCGTCCTTGAAAAGCCGCGCGAGCGTGCGTTCGCTCGCGCCCACGCGCTCGCCCCAGACGGAAAGCGAGTCGCCATTGGCCGGGTCCGCCAGCAGGACATCGCAAATCTGCCGCAAACGGCGGTCGAGCGGCAACGGCAGCCCTGCGCCCGACGCTTCGCGCGATTGGCGCATTTCACTGAGCAACAGCGGGGTAATGAGCGCGTGGCGGCACTCCGAGTTGCGCTCGCGGTCTTCGACCATCGCCACCACCAGTTCGCGTAGCAGCGACGAAACTCTCACGGCGTGGCATGCGGATTCCGGCCACGGCGACGCCTGCGGCTCGAAGACCACGCGATGCATGCGCACCGCGCTCGTCGCGATCAACTCGTGGCCCACGCGCGGCGCAAGCCACAGCCCGCGATGCGGACCAAGCGTCCACATGCCGATGGGCGTCGCCACGCGCAGCACGCCGCTCGTGGTGAAAACGAGCTGTGCCTGATCGTGCGAGCGCCGCGCCTGCCTCGCGCCGGCATCGTATTCATGGCTTGTCGCCGTGAAGGGCCGTTCGAACGTGCGCTGCGTGAGTTCAGGTCGATGGCAGCTGATCTGATCCATGAGTCCGGAATTTCTTCGCTGATTCACCTAAGTTTGTCTATTTTTGCGCAATTTTTCTGTGATCACATCGCGCGAGGTCGTCGTGTTCTGTATTTTGCATCGGATGATGATGAATTGCTAATGCAAACGAGAATGATTTGCACTTTATACAACACGGATGTTTTGGCAGACTACCTATGCCACCCCACCCTCCTGCGCCGCTGCGCCGCCGCCAAGATAGGTGGCGCGCACCCGGTTGTCGTCGGCCAGCTCGTGGGCCGGACCCGCGAGCGCCACGCGGCCGCCTTCCAGCACATACGCCCGATTCGCAATGCGCAGCGCCTGCCGCGCGTTCTGTTCCACCAGCAGCACCGCCGTGCCTGCGTGGCTGATGCGCGCGATCACT
Source organism: Paraburkholderia sp. J11-2 (assembly GCF_905220185.1). Classification (NCBI taxonomy): domain Bacteria; kingdom Pseudomonadati; phylum Pseudomonadota; class Betaproteobacteria; order Burkholderiales; family Burkholderiaceae; genus Paraburkholderia; species Paraburkholderia sp. J11-2. The sequence goes on from NZ_CAJMYY010000017.1 coordinate 111,852, forward strand.
TCGAAGATCGCGCGTACGAGCTTGGGCGCAAGCCCCATTGAAGGCTCGTCGAGCAGCACGAGTTTCGGCTTGAGCATGAGCGCGCGCGCAATCGCCAGCATCTGCTGCTCGCCACCGCTTAGCGTGCCCGCGAGCTGCTCCTTGCGCTCGCGCAGTCTGCTGAATGTTTCGTATGCCTGAGCAATGCCTTGATCGAGCGCGCCGGCGTCGTGCCGCAAGAGGTAACCGCCAAGGCGCAAATTCTCCTCGACGGTCAGGCCGCCGAAAATGCGCCGCCCTTCAGGCACATGCCCGATTCCAAGCGCAACGATACGATGCGACGGCAGCCCGACGAGCGCCTGCCCCGCAAACGCAACGCTTCCGCCGCGCGGACGCAGCAGCCCGGAGATGGTGCGCAGCGTCGTGGTCTTGCCCGCGCCGTTGGCCCCGAGCAGCGCAACGATCTCGCCCGGCTCGACGTCGAGCGAAATGCCGTGCAGCGCTTCGATGTTGCCGTAGTTCACGCGCAGGTCGCGAACGTCGAGAAGTTTGCCGGCCGTGTCTAACTCCATAACGACTTCTCCCCGTCCGCGGCGTCCGGTCCGTCGTCTTCTTCGGCCGTGCCGAGATAGGCGTCGATCACCACGGGGTTGTTCTGGATTTGCACAGGCGTGCCCTCGGCAATGATCTCGCCATGATCCATCACGATGATGCGGTCCGACACGCCCATCACCAGCGCCATGTCGTGCTCGATCAGCAGCACTGTCACGCCCAGGTCGCGGATGCGGCGGATCTGCGCCATCAACGCGTGTTTTTCGGTGGGGTTCATGCCGGCGGCGGGCTCGTCGAGCAGCAGGAGGCGCGGCTGGCTCGCCAGCGCGCGGGCGATTTCCAGCCTGCGCTGATCGCCATACGGAAGGTCCGAGGCATATTCGCTCGCGCGCGCGCCGAGCCCTACGAGATCGAGCCAGCGCTGCCCGAGCGCGCCGTGCTCCGCAGCCTCGGCGCGCGCGGCGCGCGTGCCCAGCAGCTCCGCCACTAGGGCGGTGTGCAGACGATGATCCATGCCGATCAGCACGTTCTCGAACGCGCTCATGTGGTTAAAGAGCCGGATGCCCTGAAACGTGCGCGCTATGCCGCGATGCACGTTGCGATGGGGCGCGCCACCGGCAAGCGCTTCGCCGCGCCAGACGAGCCGTCCGCCGGTTGGGCGGATCACACCCGTCAGGCAGTTGAACACCGTGGTCTTGCCCGCGCCGTTCGGGCCGATCAGCGCGAGAATCTCGCCGCTGCGCACCTGGAAGCTGATCCCGCCGATCGCGCGAACGCCGCCAAAGCGACGCTCGAGGTCATGCACCTCGAGCAGGGTTTCGCGCGCGGCGGCGGCTTCGAGGCCGCCGCTATCGGCGAGAGAAACGGCCGCCGTGGATTCCTTGCCCGCCGCTTCTGCGGCTTCCGCTTCGTGCGCCACCGTCGCTTCCTCGGGCCTCGGTGCGGCGCGCCTCACGCGCGCGGGCCACAATCCTTGCGGACGCAACAACATGAGCACGACGAGCGCCACGGCAAAGCCGAAAATGCGCCACAGGTTCAGGAAGCGCAGCATTTCCGGCAGGCCCGCAACGATCAGCGCGCCGAGTATCACGCCGGGAATGCTGCCGCGCCCCCCCATCACGACGACGATGAGGATCGTCACCGACTGCAAATACGTGAACGCCGTGGGATCGATCGTGCCGAAGCGTGCGGCGAACAGACTGCCCGCCAGGCCACCGATCAGCGCGCCTAACACGTAGGCGAGCATCTTCACGCGCAAGGTCGCAACGCCCACCGCTTCGGCAGCGGCTTCATCCTCGCGGATGCTGGTCCACGCGCGCCCCAGGCGCGAACGCCCGAGCCGCACGGCGAACACGAGCACGACGATGAAGAACACCATGCCCAGCACGTACACCGAGCGCGGCGAACTGAACTCGAAGCCGAACAGGCTCGGCGGCTCGATACCGTAGATGCCGTTCGGGCCGCCGGTAATGTCGAGATTGGTGGCGACAATGCGCGTGATCTCGCCAAAGCCGAGCGTGACGATGGCGAGATAGTCGCTACGCAGGCGCAACGTGGGATAGCCAATCACGACGCCGGAAGCGCCTGCGAACGCGAGGCTGAACGGCAGCGTCGCCCAGAACGAGAAATGCAGCAGGGTTTCGAGCAGCGCCGTGGTGTAGGCGCCAATGGCAAAGAACGCCGCGTAGCCGAGGTCGAGCAACCCGGCGTAGCCCACGACGATGTTCAACCCGAGGCCGAGGATCGCATACGTGATGATGGTGAGCCCGACGTCGACGATATAGCCGCTTGCAAAGGCCGGCAACGCGGTCGCCGCCGCGATCAGCACGACGGCGGCGACCCATGTGGTTTGCCGGGATTGCCCAGCCTGTGCGCGCATGCCTCACATCCTCTCGACAACGCGTTCGCCGAACAACCCTGTCGGCTTCACCACGAGCACGGCAATCAGCACGCCGAACACGAACACGTCGGTCCACTGGGAGGACACATATCCCGCACCGAACGCTTCCAGCAAGCCGATCAGGAAGCCGCCCACCATCGCACCGGGAATATTGCCGATACCGCCGAGCACCGCCGCCGTGAATGCGCGCAGGCCGAGCACGAAGCCCATGAAGAAGTTGATCTGCGTGTAGAAAAGCCCTTCCATCACTCCGGCGACCGCAGCGAGCGCCGAACCGATGAAAAACGTGAGCTGGATGAGCCGCTCGACGTCGATGCCCATGAGGCGCGCCGCATCCTGGTCGATGGCGAGCGCGCGCATGGCCGTGCCGATAAACGTATGGTGTACGAACAAATACAGCGCGCTCATCAGCGCGAAGCTGGCCGCAACAATGCCGATCTGCGCGAACGTAATGTGCACGTTCGCAATATCGAAGCCGGTATGCGTGAGCAGGTGCGGATACGTGCGAAAGCCCGCGCCGTAGGCAATCAGCACGCCGTTCTCCAGCAGCAGCGAAACGGCGAGCGCCGTAATGAGAATGGAAAGGCGCGGCGCGCGCAGTAACGGCTGGTACGCCACGCGCGCGATCGCCACGCCGAGCAGGCCGGTCGCGAACATGGCCACCGCGAAGGCCACGAACAGTGCGAGCGCGAGCGGCAGGTGCGCGGCCGCGAGGGCGGCGAGCGCGGTCCAGCCCATGAACGCGCCCACCATGAAGAGATCCCCGTGTGCGAAGTTGATGAGCCGGATGATGCCGTAGACCATCGTGTAGCCGAGAGCGACGAGCGCGTAGAACGAGCCGATCGTCAGCCCCTCGACAACGAACTGGAAAAAGGTGCTCATGAGCGACCCGGGGCGCTTACTTCATGGTCACCCACTTGCCGTTTGCATCCTGGCGCTGATAAGGCTCGAACTGATCGTTGTGCACGACGACCGTGATGTACACGGCGCGGCTGCGATCGCCCTTCGGATTGAAACCGATCGTCCCCGTGGCGCCCGGATAGTTCGCGATCTTGTGCAGCGCCGCGCTGATGTCCGCGGGCTTGGCCGACTTCGCATCGGCCATGGCCTTGGCCGTCACGCCCACGGCGTCGTATTCATACACGGAGTACGGCCCCGGCCCTTGACCATAGGACTTGTTGTACTGATCCACGTAGTCGTGCGCACCCGCGAGGAACTGCGCGAGCGGCGCGGTCGTGATGATCATGCCATCGGCGGCCGGCCCCGCCGTCTTCATGAGCGTCGGATCATTGGTGCCATCGCCGCCCATGAAGGTCATCTTCAGGCCCACCTGGCGCGCTTCCTTCACGAGCAGACCCGCCTCCGAGAAGTAGCCCGTGTAATAGATCACGTCCGGGTTCAGTGAGGACACCTTGGTGAGCGTCGGCGAATAATCCATCTGGCCCGGCGTGATCGAGTCGGCATACACCACGTCTACGCCCATCTTTTTGAGCGATTCGACCGTGTTCTGCGCGAGACCCTTCGCGTAGGTCGTGTTGTCGTCGATCACCGCCGCGCGCTTCACGTGCAGCGAATTCTTCATGAAGCTGGCCGCAAACGGCCCTTGCTCGTCGTCACGGCCAATCGTGCGAAACACGTTGTCGTAGCCCATTTCCGTGAGCTTCGGATTGGTCGAGGCATCGAGCACATAGGGAATGCCGGCCCGGTGGAACGCAGTCAACTCGGGCAATGCGGCGCTCGAGCAGTAGCCGCCCGCCACGGCGACCACGCCTGCATCCACGAGCTTTTGCGCAGCCTGAACCGCCGTTTGCGCATCGCAGGCGTCGTCTTCGGGTACGAGTTCGATCTGCTTGCCGAGCACCCCGCCTGCCGCGTTGATCTTCGCGGCCGCGAGCTTCGCGCCATTCAGGATATCCGTGCCCGCTGCGGCGCTGCTGCCCGAAAGCGGCACCGGCACGCCGATCTTGATCGTCTGGGCTTGTGCGAAGCCAGGCGCGAGCGCGGCAAGCGAAAGGAAGGTGAGCGCGAGGGTTGCGTGCAGCGTGCCATTGTTCTGAGGATTCATGTGAGCGGCTCCTGAGCGTGGACCCGACCGGGCGATGCCGCAACGCAGGCGAGCCCGCGCGGTCAGTTAGCGAAACGAAATAATTCGTCCGGTGCGATGCCCTGCAGGACTCGCTCGCTCATGGCGCGCAGCTTGCATGGGGACCGGTGCATAACGACTTATCCATGATAGATGCATGCCAGCGTTTAACTGCTATAGGGTATGCGCGTATACAAATCGCGTGCGCTTGGGGCGGCGTGAAGGTACTTTGTATACACGCATGGAGGCGCGCGAATGAAGACCATCGTGCTGGGCGGCGGCATAGCAGGCGTCACGAGCGCGTACTACCTCGCGCGCGACGGCCGCGACGTCACCGTGGTCGAGCGACGCGGGGGCGTTGCGCTCGAAACCAGTTTCGCCAACGCGGGGCTCGTCGCGCCTGGCCATTCGTACACGTGGGCTTCGCCCCGCGCGCCGAAAATCCTGCTCAAATCGCTGTTCGTCGAGGGCCAGGCGCTGCGCCTGCACCTCAGGGCCGATCCGCACATGTGGGCATGGTGCGCGCAATTCCTGGCCAACTGTACCGAAGCGCGCTCGCGCGAAAATACCTCGCGCAAGGTGCGGTTATGCCGCTATTCGCAGCATCAACTGCAAGAGGTCACGACGCGCGAACAGCTCGAATACGACCGTATCAGCCGCGGCCTGCTCTATCTCTATCGCGACGCCGCCTCGTTCGAACGCGGCCGCGCTCACATGTCGATCCTCGTCGAAAACGGCCTGCCGCTCGAAACGCTCGACGCCGCGGCCGTCGCCGCACGCGAACCTGCGCTCGCCCACGCGCGCGAGCGCATTGCCGGCGCGATTTACTGCCCGAGCGACGAGAGCGGCGACGCGCACCGCTTCACGCGCGCGCTCAAAGAGGTTTGCGAACGTATGGGCGTGCACTTCGTGTTCGACGCCCCGATCGAGGCCATCGAAGCCGCCGGCGACCGCATTACCGGCGTGCATACGCGCGCCGGCGTGATCCAGGGCGACGACTACGTGCTCGCGCTCGGCTCCTGGTCGCCGATCCTCGCGCGGCCGCTCGGCTACCGCATCGCGATCTATCCCGTGAAGGGCTATTCGGCGACGTTCCCCTGCGGGCCCGAACATCGGCCGCCCGACATGGGCGGCGTGGACGAGAATCACCTCGTGGCGTGGGCGCGATTCGGCGCGCGCCTGCGCTTCACCGCCACCGCGGATTTCGCGGGCTACGACACGCGCCATACGCCCTCGGATTACACGTCCATGATGCAGGCGGCACACGAACTCTTTCCTCAGGGCGCCGACTACACGCAGCCGACCTACTGGGCCGGGTTGCGCCCGATGACGCCCGAAGGCACGCCGCTGATCGGCCGCACGCGCCATCGCAACTTCTTCCTGAACACGGGGCACGGGCACATGGGCTGGACCATGTCGTGCGGCACCGCGAAACTGCTCGCGGACATCATGGCCGGGCGCGAACCCGAACTCGACATGACGGGACTGACGCTGAGATGAACACTACCGCACCGCCGCAAGATCACGAGGACGCCTACACGAAGCTCGATTTCGCGCTCGACGGCGGCATTGCCCGCCGCGCCGCGATTGGCCTCGTCGTGCTGGCCACCGACCATACGATCGAACACGAATGGCGCGACTTGTTGCGCCAGCCGGGCGTGGCGTTCTACGAGAGCCGCGTGGAGAATTCGCCGGACATCACGCCGCCGCGTCTGGCGGAAATCGAAGCGCGCATCGCCCCGGCCGTGAGCCTGCTCTTGCCCGGCGAGCGGCTGGACGTGGTGGCGTTCGGCTGCACCTCGGCTTCGATGGTCATAGGCGAAGAGAAAGTCGCTTCGCGCATTCACGAGGCACGGCCCGGCATCGAATGCACCACGCCGATCACGGCGGCGCTCGCCGCGCTGCGCGCACTCGACGTGCGCCGCGTGGCGCTGCTGACGCCCTATGTGCGAACGATCAACGACTTCATGCGCGATTACATCGAGGCGCGCGGCGTGGCCGTCACGCGCATGGCCTCGTTCGAGCATGCGAACGACAACGAGGTGGCACGCATCGACGCGAGTTCGATTCGCAGTGCGATAGACAGGCTCGCGCGCCACGACGACGCCGACGCGGTGTTCGTCTCGTGCACGAGTCTGCGCGTGGCCTCGCTGGTGCCGGAGATCGAAGCGCAGACCGGCAAGCCCGTGCTGTCGAGCAACTACGCGATGGCCTGGCACGCGCTGCGGCTCGCAGGGGTGCGGGATAGCGAGCCGCAGTTGGGGAGGTTGTTTGCGCGTTAGCGAGAGTCAAAGCGAATCACGCGTAAACCGGCTTCCCGGCAAGCGCGCTGCGAATCGCCCCCGCCAGATCGCCAGCGGCGAACTTGGCCACATAACCGCTCGCGCCAGCGTTCTTCACGTGCGCTTCATTCGCGGTGCCCGTAAGCGACGAATGGATCACCACGGGAATATCCACGGTACGCGGGTCCGCCTTGATCTTGCGCGTGAGCGTGAAGCCATCCATCTCCGGCATTTCGAGGTCGGTCAGCACGAGCGCAATGCGATCCTTCGCCCGCACGCCGTCGCGCTCCGCGCTCGTCGCGATCGCGTCGAGCTGTTTCCATGCTTCGAGGCCCGTCTTCGCCATCGTGTATTCCACGCCGAGCGCCTTGAGGCTCTGGCCGATCAACTCGCGCGCGAATCCCGAGTCGTCGGCGGCCAGCACCTTCGCGCCCGCCGGAATCATCGCGGGCTCGCCCACGTCCTCCGCCACGACCGCGCCGTGCTGCGCCGGGAACACGTCGCGCAGCACCTGCTCCACATCCACCACCTGCACGAGCCGCTTGCTCTCGGGGTCGTTCTCGAGCCGCGCGATGCTCGTCACGCGGTTGCCCATCGTGACATCGGCGGTCAGCACCTGGCTCCATTCGAGCCGCACGATCTCGTCCACGCTTTCGAGCGCGAAGCCCTGCGTGGAGCGCGCGAATTCGGTCACGAGCAGGATGTTCAGCCCCGTGGCCGGCTCGCAGCCCATGAGCCGCGGCAGGTCGATCACGGGCATCACCTGGCCGCGAATGTTCGCCGCGCCCAGCACGTAGGGCGACGACGCCGCGATCGGCGTGATCGCCGGCATGCTCAGGATTTCCCGTACCTTGAAAACGTTGATGCCGAAGACTTCGCCCACCTCGCTGCCCGGCGCCGCGCCGAGACGGAATAGCAAGAGTTCGAACTGGTTCGTGCTTGTCAGGCGCGTTCGTTCGTCGATTGCGAAGCCGCTGTCCATGATTCTCTCGTGTCCTTATCGTGTGCCGCTTTGTCCGGTGCGAACCGATGCTCGTGGCATCGGTTCCCTGTCTTCCGTCTACGGCCTCGCGCGGGAATTCTTGAGCCAGCTTTCAACCTGTTACTTCCGCACGACCGTGCCGTATCCGGGCACATCCACGCGCCCTCACGCGCCCTCCCGCACGTGGCCGGCGGCATGCTCGCGCAGCAGCGCCGCGCAGGCCTGGGCGCTCACCGGACGGCCGAACAGGTAACCCTGCTGCCGCTCGCAGCGCAGCGAGCGGAGAAACGAGGACTGCTCGGGCGTTTCCACGCCTTCGGCGGTCACGCGCATGCCGAGCGAATGCGCCATCGCCACGACGGCCTGGGTGATCGCCACGGAATCGCGGTTGCCCGGCAAGCCCGCCACGAACGTGCGATCGACCTTCAGATGGTGCAGCGGAAAACGCTTCAGATACGAGAGCGACGAATAGCCGGTGCCGAAGTCGTCCACCGAAATACGCACGCCAATGTCGTTGAGCGCGTGCAGCAGAGGCAGCACGCTCTGGCTGTCGCTCATGAGAATGCCTTCGGTGATCTCCACTTCGAGCGCGTCGGGCGCGAGTCCGGTACGCGCAAGACAGTCCTCGACCTGTTCGACCAGCCCGTCCGCAATCTGGCGCGGCGAAAAGTTGACCGCCATGACGAAGTCGGGCGCAAAGAGGCGCCGCCACTGCGCGGCCTGGCGGCACGCATGCTCGAGCACCCACTGGCCGATCGGGATGATCATGCCGGTGTCCTCGGCCACGGGAATGAACTCCGCGGGCGAGACCTGCCCCAGCTCCTCGCTCTCCCAGCGCAGCAGCGCCTCCGCGCCGATCATGCGGCCGCTTTCGCCATCCACGATCGGCTGATACACGAGGCGCAGTTCGCCCGAAGCGAGCGCGCGGCGCAGCCCCCGCTCGATCTGGAAACGGCGCTGCAGGCGCTGGCGCAATTCGGTCGTGAAGAACTGGAACTGGTTGGTGCCGCGCTGCTTGGCCGCGTACATGGCCGAGTCGGCGTTGCGGATGAGCGCGGCGGCGCTGCGGCCGTCGTCGGGATACAGACTGATGCCAATCGACGCACCCAGGTAGTACTCGTTGCCCGCCACCGCGAACGGCGCAGCGATCGCGGCGAGCACGCGCTGCGCCAGCGCGACGAGTTCGTCCACGCTCTCGTAGCAGCACACCGCGATCACGAATTCGTCGCCGCCCACGCGCGCGAGCGTGTCCGCGTCGCTCACGCAAGCGGCGAGCCGCCGCCCCACGTCGCGCAGCAGCGAGTCTCCCGCCTCGTGGCCGCCCGTGTCGTTGACCTTCTTGAAGCCGTCGAGATCGACGAAGAGGAGCGCGGGCCGCGCCGAGCAACTCGCCGTTTCGAGCAGCGTGTGCATGCGCTCGGCGAGGAACGTGCGGTTATAGAGCCCCGTGAGCGGGTCGCGCGTGGCGAGATAGCGCAGTTGCTGCTGCGCTTCGCGCACGGGCCCGATGTCGGTGAACGAAACCACCACGGAAACCGGCTCGCTTTCGCCGGGCCGGAAAATCGGCAGCACGTTCTCGCTCACCCACACGATCTCGCCATCCGCGAGTTCGAGGCCAACCGTCTCGCCGAGCACCGGCTTGCCCGTCTTGAGCGCCTGCATGCTCGGGCGCTTCGAGATGGGCAGCGGCTTACCGCTTTCGTCGAGCACGCGTGGAATCACCTTCAGGATGCTCAGGCCGATGGCGTGCTCGGGCAGCCGCAGCATGCGCCGCGCGCTGCGGTTGCAGGCGAGCACGGTGTCGTCGCGGGCCTGCATCACGATGCCTTCGTTGAGGTGATCCACCACGAGCCGATGATGCTCTTCGCTCAGCGCGAGACGCTCGGCCATGGTCTGCTGGTTGAGCATGGCCGCGACGCTGCTGGCGATATCGCACAGCAACGCCTCCTCGGCCGCGGTGGGCCGCCAGGGCCGGCTCTGGTACACGGCGAGCGCACCCATCACGCCGCCACTGTCGTCGTCGAGCGGTGTGGTCCAGACTGCGCGCAGGCCGCTGTCGAGCGCGATGCGGCGGTACTCGCCCCATTCGTCTGCGCGTTCGAAGTCGTCGACGCAAACCGTGCGCCGCTCGTGGATTGCCGTGCCGGACGGGCTCGTGCCGGAACCGACCGGCGTGCCGTCGAACGCGGCGTGATACTGCGCCGGCAAGGACGGCGCGCTGCCGATGCGCAGGCGCCGGCCGTCGCCGTCCAGTTGCAGGATCGCGCAGTTCGCGCCCTCGCCCAGCAGCCGTTCGGCGCGGCAGCAGACCTCCGCCAGCAGTTCCGGCAGCGGCATGCTGCGCGACACCAGCCTGAGTACGTTTCGCTCTTCAGCGAGCGCCGCATCCGCTCCGCTCACGGCCTCGCTCGATTCTTTCGACACCTCCGACTGACCGCCCCGTGATCCCGCTGCGCCGAACGCTCCCGCCGCCTGGGAATAGACCATACCTTCTTCCCCTCTTCTTGCCGCAGTGCGTGTGATGCACGTCGCGCCCGCGGCCGGCCCGATCTTTGTTGTGGTGTGAGGCGCACCGTTCGCCGCGAGGCGAGCGATGACGCCGCCCCTGCATTAACGGCAGGGGTGGCGGTATCTTGAAGTGTTGAGTGGGAACGCCGCGAGGCGGATTACAGGGCGCAGACGGGAAGGCGCGCCGAGTGGACCGACGCGCGCGAAGCGTAGGTACGCGCGAGGGTAAACGCCTACGAATGCCCGCGCGTAGCTGAAAACCGCCTTACGCCTGGCTCTTCTCGCTGCTTTCGCTGCTGCCGTCCTTATGGAACACGCGCTTGGTCGCACGCTTCGTGGCCTCGTAGCCTTCTCGCGACACATGCGCGATGCCGTGGCCCACTGTCTTCGCCGCATTCGCGGTGGCGTGGCCGAAGTCGCGCGCGGCGTGGCCGGTTTTCGTGGCCGCTTCCTTCGAGTCGTGCTTGATGTTCTCCTTCACTTCGTGAAGGTCGGCGTGCGCCATCGTGCTGGCCATGCCCAGCACGAGCGCGGCAAGTATGAACCGTTTGGATTTCATCGTCGGGCTCCCTTTTGTATTGTCATCGAATGACTGCGGACGCGTCGAGCATGACCGCCGCGCGTCCCGTCAACAGCACGCGGCCCTCGCCGCGCAGCGTAAAACCATAGAGGATCGTGTTGCCGCTGCCGCTCACGCGCTCGGCTTCGATCGCGAGCGGCATAGCGAGCGTATCGAGGCGGTCAACGTGCGCAATCACGTTGCGCACGCTAGCAAGAAAACCCACGCGCGGGCGGTCCGCCGCTGCACCATCCATTGCACCGAGCAACGCGCCGTGCACCGCCATCGCCTGCGCGGCATATTCCACGCCGCATACCGCCGCGAGACGGCCGCGCGAGCGCAGCGGATTGTGTGGATCGCGATGGCTCGTTGCCGTGCAACGGATATGTGTTTCGTCCCACGCTTGCACGCCATCGAGCAGGCACATCGCGCCGCTATGCGGTATGCGCGCCGCGATCCATGCGCGGTCGATCGGCGCAATCGTCGCGGCGCTCGCGATCACGTCCGCGAGGCTACCCGGCAGGGCGGCTTGCGTCGTCATGCGCCCTCTCCAAACGCACCCGCGGGCGCCACGTCGATTTGCACGCGCAATTCGGGCAAATAGTCGATAACCACGCTTGCCGGCCGGCCGGACTTCTCCATGCACGCCAGCGCTTCGAGCAACGGCAGCGCACGCGCGGCGGGATTGTTCGTGCGCAGCGCTTCGAGTTCCGGCGAGGCAAGCGGCGTCGCGAGCGCTTCGGTGAGCGTCACATCGAGCCGCGCGATCGTCGCCCCGCTCGCCTGCGGCGCAAGCACGAGCGCCACGCCAAATGCATCGGCCACGGGACGCAGCGCGTGCAGTGGCTCGGGATAGTCGGCGTCGTAGGCGATCAGCAAGGTAGGCACGCCGTCCACGGCCACCTGGCACGCGCTTTCGATCAGTCCCGCTGCGAAGCTGCCGTCGTGCGCGCACAGCACGTTCGACGTGGCCTGGTCGCGTGTCGCGATGCTCCAGTAGCCCGCCGGCGCGTTGTGCACCGAGTTGTGAAAACGCGTAGGCGAAAGCAGACGATCCTCGCCGGCAAGCGCGTCGCAGATTATGTGGCAGTTCTGACCATCTCCGCCCGAAGCGGCGAACACAGTGGCCAGCGTGGTGGCGTCGCGGCCGCTCGCCGCGACGGCTTCGTGGCCCACGGCCAGCGCGGTCTTGACGACCGCGCCGGTGCGGCGGCGCTCTGCCGCCGGCAGACCTTCCGGCGGCGGCAGCACCGTGCGTGCGCTCGCGTAGGGCGTGCGCGCGGCGAGCACGTCTGCGGCCTGCGGCCAGCTGGCAAGACCCGGGCCAATCACGCCGACGCTTTCAATGAATGCGCAAAGTCTCATGGCGGTCATCCGTGATGTGCGCGGTCCGCGCGGCCGAACAGGAGGCTGCAGTTCGTGCCGCCAAAACCGAATGAGTTGCTGAGCGCGGCACCCACTTGCGACTCGCGGCTTTCGAGCACATAGTCAAGGCCGAGCGCCGCGTCGGGCTGCGTGGTGTTGACGCCGGCGGGCACGAAGCGATGGCGCAGCGCGAGCGCCGAGATCACCGCTTCGAGCGCGCCCGCCGCACCGAGCGTGTGCCCCGTCGCGCCCTTGGTCGAACTGCACGGCGTGCGCTCGAACAGGGCGTTGACCGCGCGGCTTTCGGCGGCGTCGTTGCTCGGCGTGGCCGTGCCATGCAGATTGATGTAGCCGACCTCGCTTGCGGCCACGCCTGCTGTGGAAAGCGCCTGCGTCATCGCGGCGCGCGCGCCGAGTCCCTCGGGATGCGGCGACGACATGTGGTGCGCATCGCTCGATTCGCCCACGCCAAGCAGCAGGATGGCGTCGTCGTCCGGCGTGGCGGGCGTACGTTCGAGGAAAGCGAACGCCGCGGCCTCGCCAATCGAAATGCCGTTGCGATTCACGTCGAACGGGCGGCACGGGTCGCGCGAAAGCAGTTCGAGCGAATTGAAGCCATACAAGGTTGTCAAGCAGAGCGAATCGACGCCGCCCACCACCGCCGCGTCGATCAGCCCCGCTTCGATCATGCGGCGCGCGGACCCGAACACCTTCGCGCCCGAGGAACAGGCAGAAGAAATCGAGGTTGCCGGTCCGCGCAGGCCGAAATACGCACGCACGAATGAGGCCAGCGCGAACGGGTTGTGCGTTTGTGCGTAGTGGAAGCCCGGCCTGAGCGCGCCGCTTTCCAGGTCCCGCTGCCGGTACGCGTTTTCGGTTTCGAGAATGCCCGAGGTGCTGGTGCCGACGAACACGCCCACGCGATCCGCACCATAGCGTGCAATCGCGGCCTGAACGTGCTCGGCGAACCCGTCCTGCGTGAAGCCGATTTGCGCGAGGCGGTGGTTGCGGCACGCGTAGTCCGCGAGGTCGGCACGCACGGTCTCGCTCTCCAGGTCCGCCACCGCGCCGATCCACGTATCGAGATCCGCGCGCGCGAAGTCGCAGCGCGCGAGCCCACCGCGCTTGCCGCGCAACGCAGCGAGCGTCGCGTCGAGCCCGCGCCCGAGGCAGCTGGTAGCGGTGAAATGCGAAAGGAGGAGTGGTTTCACGTCAGTCGGTCCGTTGTCCGTTGTCGCTGCGGTGGAATCAGGGTTGACCGGCTTCGCCGTCGAGGCACGCGCGCAGTGTGGTCCACTGCAGCTGGCGTTCGGCGGCGGCGCGCAGGAGCGGCGGCAGCACGTCGAGCACGAGCGGCTCGCCGCGCGCGTCGCGCGCTGCATGGCCATCGTGCACAAGAAGGATGTCGCGCTCGGCCAGGCCATCGAGCAGGCGGTGCGTGACCGTGCCGGCGTCTTTCGCGCAGGTGTCGAAGCCGCGCCGCGTCCAGCTTGCGAGGCGCAGGCCGAGGCCGCACAGCACCGGCTCGAGGAACGGATTGCGCAGGCCCGCCGGTGCGCGGAAGAAGCGCGGCGGCGTACCCGCGATTTCGGTGAGCGTGCGCTGCGCCGCCTCGATCTCGCGCTTCATCGCGAGCGGCCCCGATAGGGAAAATGTATGCCGATGGCGCTGGCTATGATTCTCGACGGCATGGCCGCGCGCCACGATCGCCTCCACCAGATGCGGGTAGCGTTGCGCCAGATCGCCGATGCAGAAGAACGTTGCGCGCGCATCAAACCGGTCGAGCAGGTCGAGCACACGCGGCGTCACTTCGGGGTCCGGACCATCGTCGATCGTGAGCGCGATACGCTGCCCCGCGTGCTCGGGCAGTCGCGTCCAGTTCGGGCCGAGCAATGCGCTGCGCGGCCACAGGCCCGCGGCAGTCAGCGCGAGATGCGAGGCGACTACGCTACCCGCGGCCCACGGCCACGCACCCGGATGCGCAACCAGGCCGGCGGCCGCGCCCGCGTGCACCGCTGCCGCTGCGCCAATGAACGGCGAAGGCTTCCAGCGGCGCGCCGTAGCGGTCGCGGCCTTCACGCGCGTAGAGGGCAACGAAGCCGAGTTCATGCGCGGCCTCCGTGCGGGTGGCTCATGTGCGTGCGTTCGGTGCGCGGGCTGGCCGCCTGCCGCTCTTCGGGGTTATCGGCAGCCCTATGCGCCTCGTCGCTCCCGCGTACGAGCGGCGGCGCGAGAATCGCCGCGAATATGAGCGCGAGCATCGCGCCCGGCCCAACCGTGAGCCCGAACGTTTCGAGCAGCGGCACGTGCGAGAGCGCGAGCAGGCCAAAACCCGCTACCGTCGCGAGATTGGCAACGAGCAGCGAGACGAGCGTGCGCGGCGTGATGCCCGCTTCGTCGTCGCGCTTGCAGAAGAACAACGCATAGTTCGAGCCCACCGCGACGATGAGCAGCATGCCGATCAGGTGCAGGATGGTGAGCGATACGCCCGCCAGCGCGAATCCCGCCGCCACCACCAGCACCGCCGCGACGAGCGGCGCGAGCGCACGCGCCGCGCGCGAGAACGAGCGCAGCGCGAGCGCCAGCAGCACGACAATGACGACAAAGCCCGCGAGCGAGAGGCGGATGTCTTCGTGCACGTAGTCGAGGTACATGCGGTCGGCTTCGGTCTTCAAGTCGACGAACAGTGCGCCCGGCACGTTCGCACGCGCGACGGCGTCGCTCACGGTGCTGGCGTCGAGGCTCGGCGTGTTCGCGGCCTGCGTGGCCTGTGCGCCCAGTGAATGGCGCGGCGCGCGCAAGGCGAGCATGGCGTTCCACTGGCCGTCGCGCTGGGTCAGGAGCGCGTCGACGGCGAGTGCCATCGACGTGCCTTTGAGGTCCGTGCGCGTGACGAGCGGCGCGTTGCGCGCCGCCTCGACATCGGCGAGGAAAGGCGCGAAAGCGTCGGGTCTCACGTCCACTGGCTGGTTCTTGATTGCCTCCTGCATGCGTGCTGCGAGCACGTCCTTCTCCGGCAGGCTCGCCAGGCGCGCATGCTGCGTGGCGTCGCTCGGCAGGTAACGCGCGGGGCTCTCGAAGCCGCCCAGCAAGCCACGCTCGACGAGCGGCTGCAGTTGCGCCCCGACCTTCTCCGCGCCTTCGAGCGCGGCCTGCTCGCTCGCGGCCGGAATCACCACGAGATAGCGCACGTCGGGCGCACCCACGTCCGCACGCAGGCGCGTGTCGAGCGCCTGGCTCGCGGCGGGCACGGGGCTCAGGGAGGCAAGCTCGTGGCTCCAGAGGTCGTCGCGATGCAGCCAGAGCGAAGCGACACCCGCGAGCACAAGTGCCGCGAGCGGCCAGCGCAGACGCGGCGCCGCGTGCGCAAGCCGCGCGAGCACCGCGCCGATGCGCGAAACGTCGCGAATCGCCACGGCGCCGCCGCACAACTGCGGCAGCACGAAGCGCGTCACGAGCGCGGCGCTCACGAGGCCCGCAATCGAATAGAGCCCGAGTTGCACGAGGCCCGGAAAGCCCGAGAACAGCATCGTCGCAAAGCCGCACACCGAGGTGAGCACGCCAAGGCGAATGGTCGGCCAGTAGGCGGCAAGCCATGCACGCATGGTGTCGCGGCTCTGCGGCGCGCCACTCGGGCCGCCCTGCGACGACTGCACGAACAGATAGATCGAGTAGTCCACCGCCTCGCCCATCAGCGTCGTGCCGAAGCCGAGCGTCAAGCCATGCACCGTGCCGAACACGAGCGATACCGTGGCGATGCCCGCCGCCACGCCCGAAAGCACCGGCAACAGGCCGAGCGCCAGCGTGCGCGGCGAGCGGTACAGCGTGAGCAACAGTGCGACGATCAGCACGAGGCTCAAGGTGGAGAGGCGCTCCACGTCGTGGCGGATGGCGTCGCGCGTGGCGACGCCGAACACGCCGGGCCCCGTCAGCAATACCTGGTAGGCCGAAGCATTGGGCAAGGTGCGCGTGGCGGCAGCGAAGGCCGCGCGCACAGCGTCGATGGCATGGGCCTGCGCGTCGGTGTCGGAGCCGGCGGCGGCAGTTTGCGCCACTAGCACGGCGCGCCGGCCGTCGCGCGAGGCCCATACGCCGCCGCGGCTCTCGGGCTGCGACGCGCTGTCGAGCTGGCCGAGCATCGCCGCCACTTCGCCGGTGGGATCGCGCGGCAGCAGGTCCTTGGCAACCAGCCCGGCCGAAGACGTCAACAGATCGAGGCTCTCGCCCAGCGCCTCGTGCAGCCCCTGTTGCGTGAAATGTTGCGGCGTGACCGCGGGGCTCAGCACGTAGCGGTGCGAGAACATGAACTGCTCGTCACGTGCGTCGTTCTGGCCCGAGCCGTTGTGAATCGCCACGAATTGCGGGTCCGCACGCAAGGTCGCCGCCACGCGGCGCGAGAGCGCGGCGCGCGTGCTCTCGTAGCCGCCGTCGATGCCAATGAGAATGAGCCGCGAAGCCAGACCGTCGCGCAGTTGATCGACGAGCACTTGCTGCGTGGGGGTCGGCGAGCGCGGCAGGAACGCCGAGAGGTCGGCGGTGAAATTCGCGCGCCCGATCGCCACCGCGCACGCAACGAGGCACAGCAGCCACACCGCGACGGCGCGGCGCTGCGCGAGCGCGAAGCCGCGTGCGAGGAGCGGATGGGCGCGCGGGTTCATCAGTTCGTGTCCGCGGAAAGGGCGTGCAGGCGCATCACCGAATGGTCGCCGTCGGCCTGCTGGATCGAGACGCTGCGCATCGCGTCGCGCGTGCCGTCTATCGTGATCGTGCTCACCACCTTGCGCATGCGCGAGTCGAGCGGCGTGAGCGTGAGCGTCCAGTCGTCGCCCTCACCCGCGAGCGCGACCTTGTAGACCTGTTCCAGCGCGAAGCGGTTGCCCGCGAGCGTCGCACGGATGCTTTCGATGAACGCGCCCAGCTCCGGATAGCGCGCAAGCGCGAGCGTGTATTTGTGGTTCTCGCGCTGCACGGTCAGCATGTCGCCGTCCACCACGAGGTGTTCGGGCTTCGGGTTCTGTGTGATCTTTTCCAGATGGTCGGGCGCGACGAACACGAGTTCTCCTGACGATTCCACGGGCTGCGTGGCGATCGAGAGGTATTTCGTCTCCGTGAAGCTCGCGCGACCGGACTTGCGCTGCGCCAGCGTGGACATCAGGCGGTCGAGCGTCCATGCCGGTTGCGCCGATTCCGCAGCCTGCGCCTGCACGACCGGCGCGCCCGCCGTCACGATGAAACCGCTGAGGAAAGCGGCGCTCGCCAGCGCGCGCAGGCAGCGCGCGCGTAACCTTGGGGAACGGTGGATCGCGCTCATGCGTCGGTCACCTCGTGCACGGGAAGCTCGGCGTGAGGTCGCGTTTCACGGCGGCGCACCGGGGCCGGCGCGCGGGATGCAGCAGTTGCCGCCACAGTTGTGGATAGCGGCGCGCCGACACTCGCGCCCTGCTTGCCGCCCTGCCAGAAGTCGTAGTAATTGAACCAGTTGTACGGCGCCTTGCGGCAATAGCGGTCGAGCAGCGTGACGTAGCGCACGAGCGCGGCGTCGATCGCGCGCTGGCGCGCTTCGCGCGGCACGTCGGTGAAGTCCGCCAGCGTTTCGAAGTGCACGTCGTAGCGATTGCCGCCACGGTACAGACCGGTCATGAAGAGCACCGGGCGCTTGAGCATCGCGGCCATATAGAGCGGTCCGAGCGGGAACGCCGCCGGCTCGCCGAGAAAACCCATGCGCCGCATGGTGGCCGTGTCGTCGGCAAGCAGCGTGCGGTCCGCGAGCATGCCCACCATGCAGTTCTGGTCGAGACGCTCGTGCACCTTCAGCATCGAGCCGACCTGGCCTAGCCCGATCACTTCGGGCTTGGCCGCAGGATTCACGGCGGCGAGCGTCGCGTTGATCTTCTGCGCGTTCTCTTCGTACATCGTCACGACCACACGCAGATCGGGCCGCGTGCGGCCGAGCGCGCGCACGACCTCGAAGCTGCCGAGGTGCGCGCCCATCAGAAACACGCCGCGCCCCTTGGCGAGCGTTTCGTCCACGAGCGTATGGCCATGGGGGCGGATGTCGAACAGGTCGAAGCGCGCGTTGGCCAGATAAACGCGGTCGTGGATCGTCGAGGCAAACGTGAACACGTGGCGGTACACGTCGCGCCAGTGCGCCGGGCGGCCCAGCACGCGGCGCAGGTAGTCGCGCGAGGCCGCGCACGCGCGCGGCGAAAACAGCACGAAATACAGCGCGATCAGGTGCAGCAGCGCGCGGCCCGCGCGGCGGCCGAGGCGCAGCGAAAGCCACGTCATGATGCGCAGGAGCAGCGTATTGCTGCGCTCCTGCTGGTTCGCCCAGTCGGTGCGCTTCGTCATGGTCGCGCTCCGGTTTGCGCGCTTGCAGGCGCGAGCGGTCCGGCGCGGAATACGTCGCTCATCGCGTCACTGAGCACGCCGCTCGCGACATCGCGCGCGCCCGCGCGCAGCGTGAAGCGGATTGCGCCGCTCGCCGCTGCGTCCCAGGCAAGATCGAGTGTTTCGCCGGGCGCGGCCGGGCTCAGGAATTTCGCGCTGCTGAGCTTCCACGTGGCGAACGGCCGGTTCAGCGCCGTGCCGATCGCGTCGATGGCGCGATCGAGCAGCACGACGCCGGGCACGATCGGGTGGCCCGGAAAATGGCCGGGCAGCGCGGGATGATCGGCGGGAATCGCAAACGAAAGCGTGGACGCGGGTGCCGACGCGGCGCTCGCTTGCGTCGCCTCGGGGGCGCGCTTCGCGGCGCTCGCGAGGCCGCCGCGCATATGCAGCGCGACGAACGCCGCGAGCACGTCGTGGGGCAGCTTGCCGGTGTCATTGCGCGGCAGCGCGTCGACGAACACGAGCGGACGCGGCAGGAACGCACGATCGATGCGCTCGCGCAGCGCGCGCTGCAGATCGGCGAGCGGCAGTGTGGGCGCGACCACCAGCGCGACGAGGCGCTGCACGACGTCGTGGCCCGTGAGCGCATCGTGCTCGAGGTGGGCAGGCATGAAGAACACGCCGTCCTCTACGCCCGCAATCGCATTGAGCTGATGGTTGAGGTACGCAAGCGAGGTCCGCTTGCCCGCGATGTTGATGAGGTCCGCCTTGCGCCCGTGCAGCAGGAATCGCTCGGCATCGAGCAGTTCGATGGCGTCGCCCATCGGCACCGGCTCTTGCACGTGGCCGCCCGAGACCCACATCGTCGGGCCTTCGTCGTCCTGTGCCGCGCTTTCGCGCGCTTCGAAACGGACCTGCGGGAACAGTTGCCACGTCGCGCCCTTCGCGGTGCGGCGCGTCGCGATCTGGCCGGTTTCGGTGCTGCCGTAGATTTCGACGAGCGGCGCCTTCAGGCGCGCTTCCGCTTCGAGTGCGAGCTTTTCCGAGAGCGGCGCCGTAGCCGAAAGTACCAGTTCGGCCGGCGGCAGCGCGTGGCCGGTGGCGAGCAGCGCGCGCAGATGGATCGGCGAGGTCACGAGCACGCGCGGATGCGGCACCGCTTCGAGCTCACTGCGGATATCGACGGGATAGAACGGCAGCCGGTTGCTGAACGCGAAACCGCCGATCAGCGGGAGCAGCACGGTCACTTCGAAACCGTACATGTGCTGCGGCGGCACGGTGCCCACGATCGTGCAGTCGTGCGCGCTGAGGAGACCGTGGCGCTCGGCCGACGCGCGCACGCCCGCCACGAGCGCGCCCCAGGTCTTGCCGTGCGGCACCGGCGCGCCGGTGGAGCCCGACGTGAACACGTAAGCCACGATGCGCGAGGCGTCGATCTGCGGGACGGCGAACGGCGCGTCCCCAGCGGCTTCTTGCTGCGCTTCGGGCCAGGCGAAACGCGGCAGGTCGATCGCGCAGTCGGGCGCGTCGTGCAGGCAGAACGCGTCGGGCGCGAAGGTTGCGAGCTGGCGCACCGTCTCCGGCGTCTGCGTCGAGGGCAACAGGCTGACGCGGCCCGAGACGAGCGCCGCGCACACGCCCACGGTAAAACGGTAGCGGTCGCGGCAAACGTTGAACACGTGGCCGCCCGCCGGCAGCGCCGCGGCCACACGCGTGACATCGGCGAGGAAAGCGCGCACCGTGACGGGCGCGCCGTCGCGCCAGGCAATGACCTGTTCGGGCGACGTATGAAAAACGAGCGGATGAGTCTGCATAACTTCGGTCGATACGAATTCCTGTGCGGATTCCTGTGCGGATTCCTGTGTTTGGCCCTGCTTCGACTCGGGCGGGCGAGCGGCACCCATGGTCAGGAATGCTCCGCGTGCGCCGGCGTCGTGTGCCGGGTCGTCTGCCGGTAGGCGCGAATCGCGTCGAGCATGCCGGCATTCGGCTCGCCCGGCAGCGCGAAACGCCGGCAAGCATGCTCGGCGACGAACATCACCGCCACGAGCGGCAACGCCAGATAGTTGGCGAACGTCGACCACGCGACGATCGGTGCAACCGCGAACAGCAGCGTCGAAACGCCGGCAATCGCGACGAAAAAGAGCGCCCATGCGAGCGTGATGCGCCGCGTATAGCGCGCGACGGCCGGCGGGAGCGTGCCGCCATGGATCATCGTCGCGAACTGCGTGCACAGCGGCACGCGCCCCGCCGCGAGCGTGCGCCCGAACAGCAGCGCCATCGCGAGGTTGAAGCTCACATGCTCCAGATACAGCCCCCATTCAAAATGCAGAGCAAGCGGCGTGCGCATGAACCACAGCGCGAGCGCCACGAGTGTCCACAGCGGCAACAGCCACGCACGGCGCGGCGAGCGGGCGGCCGCGGCCAGCGCAATGGCGAGCGGCGGCACGAGCGCCATGGCAAGGCCGAAGCCATGCGCACCCGGCGTCGCCACCGCGTAGTGCGCGCCGATTTGCCAGGCGGCCACGGCCGCCACCCCAAGCGCCGCGCGCGCCGCCGCTGCCAGCGCGCTCATCGCTTGCCTCCGCAAAGGCGCGCGCCGCCCTGCCGTGCACATGGCGCCGGCGGGCGGGCGGCCCCGGTGCAACCCGAGGCGCAATGGCTAAGCGGACAAGGCATCTGGCAACGATCGCAAATGGCGCTGTAAGTCAATCGTAGGGCGTGGCAAGCGCGACGAATCATCATAGGAAATGCAAGTATCGGGCCGGTTTCTTGCAAGCACGCACATTTTAAGATTGGCGGGACCCGATCACCTGTCCTGCCGGCTGCCGGTTTGTAACTGAATGTTCGGAATCGCGCCAGGTAAGGCTTTTGTCCGATCCAGACAGGCCCGAAGCCGCGCAAGCATCTCGCGCGTTCCGATCCCAAAAATGCGCGCCGCCTGGCACCGACCCTCTGTAACCCTTTCGCCGGGGAGCACCGTATACGCACCGATACCCTTCACTTAGAATCCTGGTAACTTTTACATCCAACGAACCCTAAAAACGGGCAGCCGCCGCTACGGTCCGCATGCCCGGAGAGCCCACGCATGATGAACGAACTGGAACACGAGCTCGCCGCGCAGATCGTGAAAGAGCTGAATCTGGAAGATGTCTCGCTCGACGAAGTGAGCGCCGACACCCCGCTGTACGGCGAAGGCTTCGGGCTCGACTCGATCGACATCCTGGAAATCGCGCTGCTGATCTCGAAGAAGTACGGCTTCGAGCTGCGCTCGGACAATCCGGAAAACGAGAAAATCTTCGCGACGCTCGGCTCGCTGGCTGCCTATGTCGCGGCGCACCGCGTGCGGTAACGTCATTGCCGGCGCCAGCCAGGATTGATGGAGAAAAACGCATGCGTGCACTCGTGACGGGCGGCAGCGGCGCACTCGGCCAGGCCATCAGCGTTGCGCTCGCGCAAGCGGGCCACGAGGTCTGGGTGCATGCGAACCGGCGTCTGGCAGAGGCCGAAGCGGTTGCGCAGCGCATCGTCGCGGCGGGCGGCAGCGCGCACGCCATTGCCTTCGACGTGACCGACGCCGACGCGACCGAGGCCGCGCTTACGCGCCTCGTGGAAGACGCGCCCGTGCAGATCCTGGTGAACAACGCGGGCATTCACGACGACGCGCCGCTGGTGGGCATGCGGCGCGAACAATGGCGCCGCGTGATCGACGTCTCGCTCAACGGCTTTTTCAATGTCACGCAGCCGCTTCTCATGCCGATGATCCGCACGCGCCGCGGGCGCATCGTCAACATCGCTTCGATCGCTGGCGTGATGGGCAACCGCGGCCAGGCGAACTATGCGGCCGCGAAGGCCGGGCTGATCGGCGCAACGAAATCGCTTTCGCTGGAGCTGGCCTCGCGCGGCATCACCGTGAACGCCGTGGCGCCCGGCATCATCGCTTCGCCCATGGCGGAGCGCGCGTTTCCCGCCGAGCGCATCAAGCAGCTCGTGCCCGCGCAGCGCGCCGGCCAGCCCGCGGAAGTCGCGGCCATGGTGGCGTACCTGGTGTCCGACGCGGCCGCCTACGTGACGGGGCAAGTGCTCTCGATCAACGGCGGCCTGGCCTGAACACGCGGCGCGTATTCCGCCGCTGCATCCTCTGAGGAAATACGAGTGTCTGTGCAACCCTTCGACGCAAAGCGGCAGTCGCGCTCCGCGCCCGGCACAAGCACGGGCTCGAGCGCCGAAGCATCCGGTTACGAAGTCCCCGCGCACGATGCGCCGGACGTCCGCCACGGCGGTTATGCACGCGCAGCGGCGCGACCTAAAATTTTTTCAGGGTCTCACGCTGTAGAGGCACCCGCTGCCATGTCCACGCCTTCGTCCACGCATCTTGTCCTGATCCCGAGCTACAACCCCGGTGCCAAGCTCGAAGAGACGGTGCGCAGCGCGCGCGCGCAATGGAACCCCGTATGGGTCGTGGTGGACGGCAGCACCGACGGCAGCGCCGCGCGCCTGCAAGCCATGGCCAACGACGACCCCGGCCTGCACGTCATCGTGCTGCCCACCAACCGCGGCAAGGGCGGCGCGGTGCTCGCCGGGCTCGAAGCCGCCGCCGCGCGCGGTTTCACTCACGTGCTGACGATGGATTCGGACGGCCAGCACCCCACCGCGTTGATTCCCGAATTCATGGCCGCCTCGCAGGCCGCGCCTGAAGCCATGGTGCTGGGTCGGCCGAAGTTCGACGCAAGCGCGCCGCAACTGCGCGTACAGGGACGGCGCGTCTCGAACTTCTTCGCCGACTTCGAAACGTTGTGGGCCGGTATCGGCGATTCGCTGTACGGCTTTCGCGTGTACCCCATCGCGCCGCTCAAGGCGATCATGGAGCGCCAGACGTGGATGCGCCGCTTCGACTTCGATCCCGAAGCCGCCGTGCGCCTGTGCTGGGCCGGGGTGCGGCCCATCCAGATCGAAGCGCCGGTGCGCTACTTCGGCGCCGATGAAGGCGGCGTTTCGCATTTCAACTACGTGCGCGACAACCTGCTGCTCGCGGGCATGCATTTGCGGCTCGTGAGCGGGTTTGCGCTGCGCCTGCCGCGCTTGATCGGCAGGCGCCTGCTTCCCTGATCGCTTTTACGCCTCTCACGCCGTGGCGCGCTGCGCCGCGGGCGTGCGGTAGTCCGCGAGCAAGCGCTCCTTCTTTTTCTCCACCGCAGCGAGATTGCGCGCCTTGACGTGGCCGAAGCCGCGAATTTCATCGGGCAGCGCGGCAAGCTGGAGCGCGGCGGCCAGGCGCTGTGTGTCGAGGCTCGCGCAGAATTCGTCCACGAGCGCCACGTATTCCACGATCGAGCGGCGTTCGTCGCGACGTTCTTCGGTCTTGCCGAACACGTCGAACGCCGTGCCGCGCAGCCCCTTCATGCGGGCCAGCGTGCGCAACACCGGCAGCACCCACGGACCGAAGCGGCGCTTCACGAGATGGCCGTGCTCGTCGCGCTTCGCGAGCAGCGGCGGCGCGAGCCAGAAGTTCAGCTTGTAGTCGCGGCCCGGCTCGCCTTCGAACTGCTCGCGCAATTTCTGCAGATACGCAGGATCGGCATAAAGACGCGCGACTTCGTATTCGTCCTTGTACGCCATCAGCTTCGCGAGATTCACGGCAACGGCGCGCGTGAGCGGCAGCTTCGTGTCGCCGCCAAGCGCTGTCTCCTTCGCGCGAATACGGTCGACTACGCGGCGATATTGCTGCGCGTACGCGGTGTTCTGATATGCCGTGAGCAACACTTCGCGCGCGGCGATCACCTTGTCCAGCGATTCGGGCATCTGCAGAACGATGGCCTGCGGCGCTGCGGGCGTTTTCGTGAACGCGCGCACGGCCGCCTCGCCATGATGCGCGACGTAGCGCCCCCAGTTGAACGCCTGCTGGTTCTTTTCCACGGCCACGGCGTTGAGTTCGATCGCGCGCCGCAGATGCGTGAGTTCGAGCGGCAGCCAGCCCATTTGCCACGCGTAGCCGAGCAAAAGCGGATTGCTGTAGATCGTGTCGCCAAGCAAGGCGAGCGCGAGTGCATTGGCATCCACGAACGCACAACCCTCGCCGATGCTCGCGCGCAGCTCCGCTTCGGTTTGCGTGCCCGGAAACGTCCACTTAGGATTCTTGACGAATTCCGCAGTAGGCGTCGCGCCGCTGTTGATCGCGGCGACCGTCACGCCATGCTGGGTGCGCGAAAGCACGTCGCCCGAAGCAGAGACGATCGCGTCGCAGCCGATCACGAGGCGCGCCTCGCCCGTGGCGATGCGCGTGGCATGCAAGGCAGCGGGCGTGGCCGCCACCTGCACGTGGCTCAGCACGGCACCGCCCTTTTGTGCGAGGCCAGCCATATCGAGCACGGTCACCCCCTTGCCCGCGAGATGCGCGGCCATGCCGATCAGCCCGCCGATGGTCACGACACCCGTGCCACCCACGCCCGTCACGAGAATGCCGTAGGGCTTCGCCAGTTGCGGGAGGAGAGGCATGGGCAACGCGTCGAAATCGATCGATGCGGCGCTCGACGCATTCGCCGCGCGCGGCTTGCGCAACTGCGCACCTTCGGCCGTCACGAAGCTCGGGCAAAAACCCTTGACGCACGAGAAGTCCTTGTTGCACGACGACTGGTTGATCTTGCGTTTCGTGCCGAGCGGCGTGTCGAGCGGCTCGACGGAAAGGCAGTTCGACTGCACCGAGCAGTCGCCGCAGCCTTCGCACACGGCGTCGTTGATAAACGCGCGGCGGGCCGGGTCCGGATACGCGCCGCGCTTGCGGCGGCGGCGCTTTTCCGTGGCGCAGGTCTGGTCGTAGATCAGCACGGTGGTGCCGGCGGTGTCGCGCAAGGTGCGCTGCACGCTATCGAGCTGGTCGCGATGATGGACGTCCACACCGGCGGGTAGCACGATAGTGGAGTCGTATTTTTCCGGCTCATCCGTCACGATAACGATGCGCTTCGCACCTTCCGCATGGACCTGGTGCGCGATCTGCGGCACGGTGAGCACGCCGTCCACGGGCTGGCCGCCCGTCATCGCCACGGCGTCGTTGTAGAGAATCTTGTAGGTGATATTGGCGTTCGACGCGATGGCCGCGCGAATCGCCAGCAGTCCGGAGTGAAAGTACGTGCCGTCGCCGAGATTCGCGAACACGTGCTTGTCGCCCGAGAAGTGCATCTGGCCGATCCACGCCACGCCTTCGCCGCCCATCTGGCTGAACGTTTCGGTCTTGCGGTCCATCCACATCGACATGTAGTGGCAGCCAATGCCCGCCAGCGCCCGCGACCCTTCGGGCACGTTGGTCGACGTGTTGTGCGGACACCCCGAGCAGAACCACGGCTTGCGCTCCACCGTCACGCGCGGCTTGGCCGCTTCACGCTCCTTCGCCTCGATGATCGCCACGCGCGCGAGCATGCGCGCGCGCACTTCCTCGGGCACCGCATTGGTCAAATCCGCGCGCGCGAGACGCCGCGCGATGGCCTTGGCGATCAGCGCGGGCGAGAGTTCGTAGTGCGCCGGCAGCAGCCAGTTGCCGCGCGGCACCGACCATTCGCCGCCTTCGTTGTCGCGCTCGTCGAACTTGCCGTAGATCTTGGGGCGCACGTCTTCGCGCCAGTTGTATAGCTCTTCCTTGAGCGCGTATTCGAGAATCTGGCGCTTCTCCTCCACCACGAGAATTTCTTCGAGCCCCGTGGCGAAGCCGCGTGCGTCTTGCGCGTCGAGCGGCCACACGCAGCCTACCTTGAGCACGCGCACGCCGATCTGCGCGCAGGTTTCATCGTCGAGGCCGAGGTCGGTGAGCGCCTGGCGCACGTCGAGATACGCCTTGCCCGCGGTCATGATGCCAAAGCGCGCGCGCGGCGAATCGATCACCACGCGGTTCAGGCGGTTCGCGCGCACGTAGGCGAGCGCGGCGTACCACTTCTCGTCGAGCAGACGCGCTTCCTGGGCGAGCGGGGTGTCCGGCCAGCGGATATTGAGGCCGCCTTCGGGCATGGTGTAGTCGGCGGGCGTGACGATCTCCACGCGATCCGGGTCGAGATCGATCGACGCGGTCGATTCGATCACGTCGGTCACGCATTTCATGGCGACCCACAGGCCCGAGTAGCGGCTCATGGCCCAGCCATGCAAACCGTAATCGAGATATTCCTGCACGTTCGCGGGATACAGCACGGGAATGCCCGCAGCGATGAGCGCGTGCTCCGACTGGTGCGCCACCGAAGACGACTTCGCCGCATGGTCGTCGCCCGCGAGCACGAGCACGCCGCCGCGCGCGTCGCTGCCCGCCGAGTTGGCGTGCTTGAACACGTCGCCGGTGCGGTCGACGCCCGGGCCCTTGCCGTACCACATGCCGAACACGCCATCGCGCTGCGCGCCGGGCCAGAGATTGATCTGCTGCGTGCCCCACACGGCCGTGGCGGCGAGGTCCTCGTTCACGCCGGGCTGGAACACGACGTCGTGCGCCTGGAGGTGCTTCTTCGCCTTCCATAGCGACTGGTCTAGCGCGCCTAGCGGCGAGCCGCGATAGCCGGAGACGAAGCCCGCGGTATTCAACCCGGCCTTGCGATCGCGCGCCTTTTGCAGCATGGGCAGGCGCACCAGCGCCTGGGTGCCGCTGATGTATACGCGGCCTTTTTCCAGCGTGTATTTGTCGTCGAGCGAAACAGATGCGGCTAGCGATGCGGCTTCTACGGCGGCACGGTCGGGGGCGTTCATGGCGGGGCTGTCTCCGGAATCGGTGCGAAATCTGACGTTTCGCGGCCGAGTATAGGAAGCCGATATGCCATCGTAAAATCACAAATTGGAAACACTGGTATGCGAAAAACGGATGGCTGGGCGTGGAGCGAGCCATTAGTCGGCGAGCGCTTTCTCAAGCCCCTCGGGCATTTGCCGTTAACACACGGGACCAACAACCCCTCATTCCGGAGTCCCGCTTGAACGCGAAACCGCGCGCTCTGCCGTCTGCATTTGTCCTGTTCGCATCCCTGGCCGGAACCCTGCTGATTAGCGGCTGCGTCAGCAGCCCACGCGTGGCCACCGCACCCGCGCACCCCACCGTCGTGGTTGCCGCGCCCCCGCCGCCTCCCCCGCCTGTCGTCGTCGCCCAGCCGGTGTACGTGCCGCAGCCCTACGACGCGTACGTTTCGGTCGTGCTCGATCGCGACGTGGTCTACGCCGGCGGCAGCACGTATATCTGGATTGTGGGGCCGGACGGCCACCGCCAGCGCCGCCTGTACGGCCGCGGCGACCTGCGCGGCGAAGTCCTGCACCGCCGCGCGGAATTGCGCGTGGTGATGGCCCGCAACGAAGGCCATCTGCCGATGCAACACGCACGCGTGCCCGAATCCCAGCGCGTGCACGTGACGATGCAGCCGCACGGCGCGCCGCCGCATGGCATGCCGCCACATGGCAACCGGCCGCAGCCGGGCGGGCATGCGCCGGTGCACACCACTGCCCATCGCCCGCCGCCCGCGCCGAACCACAACCAGAACGCGAACGCCAGCGCGAATGCCGGCCACCACCGCCACCCCGACGGCCATCCCAACGCCGCGCCTGCGCCACGTCTCGCGGGTCAGCCGCCGCATGCCGGTAATGCCAGCTAATACAGGCTTCAGGTCGAACCGGCCGCCAGCCTGATAAAAGCGTCGCCGCGCCCGCGGCGGCGCTTCTACCGCTGCCTCAACTGCCGCCACACGCTGCGCGGCTCTCGTTGCGCCCCTCAAAATCTCCCGCCTCCGCGCCATCCTCGGGACAACCCGAAGCGACGAAGTGTCGCGATATATATCACGTTGAGATATAATTGCGCTTCTTTGGGCGGTGCCGAGCCGTCTGCGCTCCCTATCCGTTTCAAACCCGCTCCGAATCGTGTCCCGCTTCAAGGTCCTTCGCTGGCTCACCCGCTTCATCCCCTCCGGGGTCACCATCACATGGCGCGAGCGCCTGCGCTCGGGCGGCGGCGCGCTGGTCAGTATCGCCCTGACCGGCGCAGTGACGCACCGGTTGCTCGGCGGCGATCCGGCCATTCCGTATCTGATCGCGCCCATGGGCGCGTCGGCCGTGCTGCTCTTCGGCGTGCCAGCGAGCCCGCTCGCGCAGCCGTGGTCGATCATTGGCGGCAACCTCGTTTCCGCCACCGTCGGCGTGAGCGCTGCAATGTGGATACACGACCCTGTGGCCGCCGCCGCCGTGGCCGTTGCTGTGGCGATCGTCGCGATGTTCACGCTGCGCTGCGTGCATCCGCCTTCGGGCGCGGTCGCGCTCACCGCCGTGCTGGGCGGTCCGGCCGTGCATGCGCTCGGTTATGAGTTCGTGTTCCTGCCCGTCGCGCTGCAGTCGTTCCTGTTGCTCGGCGGCGCGCTCGTTTATCACGCCGCCACGGGGCATCGCTACCCGCACGCCGGGCGGCGCCCAAGCGTGGCCGTGCCCGCGCCCGCGCAAGCCGGTTTCACCCGCGCCGACCTCGAAGCCGTGCTGCGCGATCGCGACGAAATGCTCGACATCGACACCGACGACCTCGAAGCCGTGCTGCAGGACGCCGAGATCCGCGCGTACGCGCGCAGCTTCGGCGAGCTGACCTGCGCGGACGTCATGTCGGCCAACGTAGTGAGCATCACAGCCGCCACGACCGTGGGCGAAGCGCGCTCGCTGCTCAAGCGCCACGACGTGAAGGCACTGCCCGTGGTCGACGCGCAGCGCCAGGTGAAGGGCATCGTCACGCGCGCCGACCTCGCCGACGAGGGGCGTGAGCGGCATCCGCTGCGTCTCATGCTCCATGCGATTTCGCGGCTCGTGCGGCCGAATGCAGAGTCCGGCCAGAACGTCGGCACGCTGATGACCACGCATGTGCTGACCGTTGCGCACACGACGCCGATCGTCGAACTCGTACGCATCTTCGCGGGCCGCGGGCACCATCACGTGCCGGTGGTCGATCACGAACACCGGCTCGCGGGCATCATCACGCAAGCCGATTTGATCTCCGGGCTCTACCACCAGGCGAAGACGCCGCAGCAGGCGCCGGCCTGAGCGCGTTTGCGCCCGGGTTCGCTCCAATCGATCTGGTCGCGATGCCGCTGTAACGGACGCTTTCGGAGAAAAATATCATATCGTGATAAATTAGGAGACTGAACCGTTCCATGGACTTCCAATGAAAAAAAGCGCGCGCGATCTCGACAAGGCCGACTTCGAACAGCTCTCCGAATTCCGCTACCAGATGCGCCGTTTCGAGCGTTTCTCGGAGCAGGCCGCGCAGGCCGAGGGCATTACGCCGCTGCAATACCTGCTGCTGCTGCATGTGAAGGGCTATCCCGGCCGCACGTGGGCAACCATTGGCGAGCTGGCTGAGCGTTTGCAGGCACAGCATCACGGCGTGGTCGCGCTTGTCTCGCGCTGCGAGGCGATCGAGCTCGTCGAGCGGCGTGTGAGCGAGCGCGACCGCCGCCAGGTGGAAGTGCATCTGCTCGCCGCCGGAGAAAAGCTGCTCGCGCGCCTGGCCGAACTGCATCGCGCCGAGTTGAAGTCGCTCGACGGCGCATTCACCGTTCCGCGTATCGATTTATAGAGACCATGCATTCCGACGATTCCCACAAGCGCGATTTTTCGGCGAACGCACGCCTGCCCGGCATCAGCGCGCTGGCCGCCGTAATTGGCGTACTGGCCACGCTCGCGGCGTTCGTGCTGCTGAGCCTGATCCACTGGTTCACGAACCTGTTTTTCTTCGGCCAGTTCTCGTTCGCCGACCGCTCGCCGGCGCTCAACACGCTGGGACCGTGGGTCATCGCCGTGCCGGTGGCAGGCGGGTTGATCGTCGGGATGATGGCGCGCTTCGGTTCCGAGAAGATTCGCGGCCACGGCATTCCCGAGGCCATCGAAGCCATTCTCTTCGGCAAGAGCAAGATGTCGCCCAAAGTGGCCGTGCTCAAGCCGCTCTCGTCGGGCATCGTGATCGGCAGCGGCGGCCCGTTCGGCGCGGAAGGCCCGATCATCATGACGGGCGGCGCACTCGGGTCGCTGCTCGCGCAATGCGTGCGCGTCACCGCTGCCGAGCGCAAGACGCTGCTCGTGGCGGGCGCGGCCGCGGGCATGACGGCCGTGTTCGGCACGCCGGTTGCCGCCGTGCTGCTCGCCGTCGAATTGCTGCTATTCGAATGGCGGCCGCGCAGCTTCCTGCCCGTGGCGCTTGCGAGCGCGGTCGCGGGCTTCGCGCGCTCGGTGTTCTTCGGCACGGCGCCGCTCTTTCCCATGCAGACGCTGCCGCCGCACGCCGTGGCGCTCTTCTCGTGCGTCGTTGCCGGGCTGCTGGCGGGCGCGCTTGCATCGGGGCTATCCGCGGCGCTCTACAAGGTCGAGGACCTGTTCGGCCATCTGCCGCTGCACTGGTCGTGGTGGCCGGCGATCGGCGGGCTCGTGGTGGGCATTGGCGGCTTCATCGAGCCGCGCGCGCTCGGCGTGGGTTACGACGTGATCGGCGACCTGCTGCATCAGCACATCGTGCTTCAGGTCGCCATTGCCATTCTGGTGGTCAAGGCCGTGATCTGGGTCGTGGCGCTGGGCTCCGGCACCTCGGGCGGCGTGCTCGCGCCGCTGCTCATGCTTGGCGCGGGGCTTGGCTCGGTACTGAGCCATGTGCTGCCCGGCAGCGACCCGGCGCTCTGGCCGCTCGTGTGCATGGCGGCAACGCTCGGCGCCACGCTCGGCGCGCCGCTCACGGCCATCGTGTTCGCCTTCGGCCTCACGCGCGACACCAACGCGCTGCTGCCGCTCCTCACGGCCACGCTGGTCGCGCACGGCTTCGCAACGGTCGTCATGAAGCGCTCGATCATGACCGAGAAGATCGCGCGCCGCGGCTATCACATCTATCGCGAGTACGGCGTCGATCCGCTCGAGCGTCATTACGTTGATGAAGTGATGACGCGCAACGTCGATACGATCGACGCGAACGTCACCGTGCGCGACGCGCTCGACCGTTACTTCGGCTCGACGCAGCTGCGCCGCGCCTTCCCGGTGCTGCGCGACGGCGCGGTCCTCGGTGTAGTGGATCGCTCGATGCTCGACGCCGTACGCGCGAGCGCGGCAACCGAAGCACTCGACACGCCGCTCGACTCGTTGCTCGCGCAACGTTCGCCCGATATGGCGCTACCCGAGGAAACCTGCCGCCAGGTCGCCACACGCCTCGCGATTCATGGGCTCGAACGCCTGCCCGTGGTGGCCGACCGCGAATCGCGACGGCTCGTGGGCATCGTTTCGCGCAGTGACCTCGTCAAGCTCTCGCTCTCGCACTTCGAGGAAGAGCACAAGAAGGAGCGCTTCCGCCGTATTCCCAT
The DNA here is from genome assembly GCF_905220185.1 of Paraburkholderia sp. J11-2. Taxonomy (NCBI): domain Bacteria; kingdom Pseudomonadati; phylum Pseudomonadota; class Betaproteobacteria; order Burkholderiales; family Burkholderiaceae; genus Paraburkholderia; species Paraburkholderia sp. J11-2. Next base: position 143,714 of record NZ_CAJMYY010000017.1, read on the forward strand.
GGGTGGGAATAGCAAGCGGCGCTTTCCGCCGGTGCGCAAGGCCAGCTAGAGAAAGCAATGCTTACGGCGATGGCGGGCGCCTGGTTCGCTCGCCATCGCCGCGTGTGCCGCAAGCCGTTGCGCTCGCGGTGTTTCCGCCGGCTCGGCAGTTAGTTGCGATACGCTCGGACGCCTATTGATGCAGCGCCAACCCCTTCACGGCTTTGTCCACGGCGTTTTTCGGACCGTATAGCGCGATTCCCACCAGATCGGGATTTTCCGGGTCCTCCGCGCGAAATACCTCGCGGTTGGCCGCGTCGTGGCCCGTCGAAAACATGGCGTGCACATACGGCACGATCGTCAGCTCGCGCGACACGCCGCGCCGCAGCGCCGCCTGCAAACCGCCAACATCGGCGCCATAGATCATCATCGGCTGGCCCAGCATCCTGCCGTAACGCTGCCCGCGCGCGTCTTCGTAGGGCTCGCCAAGCGCTTCGGGCACCGCCGCCGCAATGCCGGTTGCGAGAAACGCGGTCACATTGAGCTTCTGCCAAACCGCGAGATTGTCCCGCACGACCAGCGCCACTTTCGTATCGAACATGCTTGCTGCCTCCTTTTTCGAGGCACTCATGATCCGCGAGACGCGGCGGCAAGTCTGGAACGTTTGTGCAACGCCGTCGCACGCCGCACGCTCAGTGCAAATGCCGCAGCTTGTCCGGATTGCGCATGACGTAAATGGCCGTGACCTTGCCGCCTTCGATTTCGAGCGCGGTGGTCTGCAACTCGCCATCGGCCTCGCGCGTGACGAAGCCGGGCAGCCCGTTGATGAAGCCCGCGCGCACGAGCGTCGATCCATTCCTGCGAAACAGGTCGGCTAGCTGGGCGTGCAGCTTCATCACACTCTCGAAGCCGAACACCGGATGGCCGATCGCCGGGCGCTTGCCGCCGCCGTCCGCATGCAGGCTCACGTCGTCGGCGAGCATGGCGCCGAGCGCGCTCATGTCGCCGCTGCGCGACGCCGCGAAAAACGCCTGCGCCAGTTCGAGGCCGCGCGCCTTCTCGACATGAAAACGCGGGCGCGCTTCCCTCACGTGACTCCGGGCGCGCGCCGCGAGCTGGCGGCATGCGGCGCTCTCGCGCCCGATCGTGGCCGCGACCTCGTCGAACTCCAGCCCGAACACGTCGTGCAGCAGGAACGCCGCGCGCTCGAGCGGCGAAAGGCGTTCGAGCGCGAGCATGAGCGGCAGCGTGACGTCCTCCTGCTCGTCTTCTTCGACGACCGGGTCCGGCAGCCACGGGCCGATATAGGTCTCACGCTGATGCCGCGCCGACTTGAGCTGGTCCAGGCACATGCGCATCACCATGCGGCGCAGGAAGGCCTCGGGCACGCGCACCTCGTCGCGCTCCACGTCCGCCCAGCGGATAAATGCGTCCTGCACGATGTCTTCGGCGTCGGCGACCGAGCCGAGCATGCGGTACGCCACGCGGATCAGCTTGCGCCGCAGCGGGTCGAAACTCGCCGCGGCATCCTTGAGTGCCGGGTTCGTCATGCGGCGACCATCTTGCTGGCCACAGCCTTGGCCGCCGCCGGATCGACCCACAGGCCAAAGCCGACCGCCAGGCGGTTCCAGCCGTTGATCACGTTGATCATCAGCGTGAGCTTCACCTGCTCCTCCTCGGTAAAGTGGCCGGCGAGCGCCGCGCGCGCCTGCTCCAGCGCGTGGCCTTCGGAAAGGCGCGTGAGGGCGTCGGTCCAGCCGAGCGCCGCGCGTTCGCGGTCGGTGTAGCACGGCGCTTCTTTCCAGGCGGAAAGCAGGTAGAGACGCTGTTCAGTCTCGCCTTCCTCGCGTGCGTGGGCGGTATGCATGTTAAGACAATTCGCGCAGCCGTTGATTTGCGACGCGCGCACCTCCACCAGCGCAATGAGGCTCGGCTCGAGGCTGCCGGACACGGCGAGCGACGTGCCCATCCAGGACTTCATCAGGGTCGGAGCAGCGGCAAACAGGTCGAGCTTGGCAGTCATGGTGTCATCTCCTTTCGGTTGGGTTGCCATGACATGACGAGATAGCCTGAGCCGTGTGTGACATCGGGGGAAAATTTTTTGCCGCCCCGGCCGGTATCGCGGCCGCAGGTGGAGATGCGGGTGACGGATGAGAAACCCACCCTGGATGGGTGGGTCAGACTGATCTGACGGAACCTAAACTCGACCAGGCGTCGTTGCCCGGATCGTTTCTCCCTCAGGTTCGGGCCACGCAGCCTGATCACTCGCACAACAAGCCCCCTCTGGAGACACCCGCATGGCCGCCCCCGCCGACGCTTGCTCGCAGGCGCTACCGTATCGCTCCCCGCGTATTCCTGCCTGGGACGTCCACACGACTTACCGCGCAGACGGCACCGTCATTCTCTCGTCTGCGCAAGCCCCTGCTATCGAGCAGAACGGCTTCGTCGACTTTCTGCCGTACTGGGCGCAACGCCGCGCTCACTCGCCGGTGTTCTGCGAGCGCGACGCACAAGGCGGATGGCGCTCGATCACCTGGTCCGGGCTCTGGAACCAGGTCAGACATGTGGCTGCGGGCCTCCTCAACCTCGGACTGGGGCAAGGGCGGCCGCTCATGCTGCTGTCCGGCAACTCGATCGAGCAGGCGATCCTGCTGCTCGCCGCGGAGTATGCCGGCGTGCCCACGGTGCCGGTGTCGCCGGCCTACTCGACGATCAGCAGCGACTTCGCCCGTCTGAAGGGCATCGCCGCGCTGGTTCAGCCCGCCGCCATTTTCGTTCAGGACCGCGAGACGTTCGAGCGCGCGATTGCGGCGCTCGGCTTGCCCGAGGTCCCTGTCATCGCTGTGCACAGTTCAACGGACGAAGCATGCTCATTCAACGCGCTGGCCAGCCTCGAACTGACGCCAGCGCGCATTGCCGCGCTTGCCTCCGCGCGCGCAGCCATCCAGCCCGCCGATGTGTTGCGCATCCTGTTCACATCCGGCTCGACAGGCGCGCCCAAGGGGGTCGTCTCCACTTACGCCAACTTCAAGGCGGCGACGCGTTATTTCGTCCGGATCTACGGCACGCTGTCCGAGCCGCAACCGGTATTTCTCGACTGGATGCCGTGGCATCACACCATGGGCGGGGTGCTGGCATTTGGTCGCACGATGGTGACGGGCGCGAGCCATTACATCGACGATGGGCGACCGGTAGCGGGCCACTTCGAGCGCACCTTGCGCAACCTGCGTGACGTTTCGCCGACCGCATTCAGCAGCGCTCCCTCAGCGTTGACGATGCTCGCAAACGCGCTCGAAGACGATGCGCAGCTGGCGCAAAAGCTCTTCGCACGGCTTATCAATTTCGGTTACGGAGGCGCGAGCCTTCCGCGAGCCACCTGGGAGCGCATCCAGCGGGTGGCCGCAGAGACCATCGGCGAGCACCTGACGTTTTGCACTTCGCTGGGCGCGACCGAAACCAACGGCACGGGCACCTGGTTCGCCATGCCGTCCGACGATCTCGGAAACATCGGCGTGCCGGGCCCCGGCGTGGAACTCAAGCTGGTGCCACTCGAAGGCGGCGACGGGCGCTTCGAAATCCGCATGCGGGGCGCAGCGATCTTCGGTGGCTACCTGAAGGACCCGTCCCAGAGCGCGAAGGCCTTTGATGAGGAGCGCTATTTGTGTCTCGGCGACGCGGTGCGCCTCGTGAACGCGCGGAATCCCTCGGAAGGTCTGCGCTTCGCCGGGCGTGTAGCCGAAGATTTCAAGCTCACCAATGGAACGTGGGTCCGCACCGGGAGTGTCAGGCTCGGTCTGCTGGAGCAATGCGCCCCGCTCTTGACCGATGCGGTCATATGCGGCCATGACCGCGACTATGTGGCGGCGCTCGCGTGGCCAAATATGGCGGCCTGTCGGCGGCTCGCGCCGGAACTCGCCGCGCTGGAAGTCGAGGCGCTCATTGCGCATCCCGTCGTCATTGCCGCGTTGAACGAGCGGCTGCGCATGCAGAAGGCGTCCGGCGCGAGCCTCCATGTCAGGCGCCTGATGCTCATGGCCGAGCCGCCCTCGATCGACGCAAACGAGACCACCGACAAGGGCTACGTCAATCAGGCAGCCTGCCGCGCGCGGCGCGGCGATCTGATCGACGAAGTCTATCGCCCCACGCCTCCTGCCTTCGTCGCAAGCACGGCCTGAGGGCGGCTGCGGCGTCGTCAGGTCTGCCGACCTTCCGGACGCCGCTTTTGGGGCCCCCACTGTACAATCGACCAGCGCATGAATGCGGGCACGTCGTTGCGCCGCGGCATTTGCCGGGCAAACATTCTGCTTTATGTGACCCCATGGAATCTTCCCAGTCACAGTTGGCCTCCCTGTTGAGCGAAGCCGAACAGCGACTGCAGCCGCCGCGTATGGACGCACGGGTGCTGGCGCGCGAACGCCTGCTCGCGCAGTTGACCGAAGCGCGCCGGCGCCGCTGCCTCATACTCGAGGGGCCGGCGGGCTGCGGAAAGACGGCGCTTTTGCTGGCCTTGCGCCGCGCGTTGTTGCCACTCAGCTTCGACGTGGCGTGGCTCACGCTCGCCCCCGAAGACAATGACATGTCGCGCTGGCTCGACGACCTCGCCGCGAGCCTCGCCCAGGTCGATCCCGCCATACCGCAAGAGGCCGCGCTGCTCTCTGGCCGCGGCACCGACGACGAAGCCGTCGAGCGCTCCCTCGTCGCCCTCGTAAGCGGTATTGGCCGGCACCCGCGCCACTTGATGCTGATGCTCGACGACGCACACCACGTCGTCGATCTTCAGGTGCGCGAAACCGTGCAGTGGCTGCTCGACTACGCGCCGCCCAACCTGCACATCGTCATGGCCTCGCGCAGCGCCGTTCCCGTGTCGCTTGGCAGGCTGCGCGATGGCGGCCAGTCCCTCGAACTCAGCATGCGCGACCTTCGGTTCACCGCAGAGGAATCCGAAGCATTCCTGAAAGCGAAGGTCAGTCATCTGGAGCGGCGCGACGCGCAAAAAATGCATGAGCTCACGGATGGCTGGGTGGCGGGCTTGCTGCTGCTCGCGGCGCATTTGCGGCGCGGCGAGCGGGGCGAGCAAGGCGCTCCTCTTGCCGGGCATGTGCCCCGCAGCCACTTCCTCGACGCGCGCGGCGTTGCCGACTATTTCGAGCGCGAAGTCCTGCCGCAACTGTCTGCCGAAGAACTCGACCTGCTCGTCAGGCTCGCGCCCTGCACGATATTTTGCGCTTCACTGTGCGCCGCGCTCGGCGCGAATCCGGAGCTGCATGGCCGGATCCCTGGCCGACTCGAATGCGACAACCTTTTTGTCGAGTCCATTGCGTCGTCGGGAAGCGAGAAATGGTATCGCCTGAATCCGCTCTTTCGCGAGACGCTGCTGCAGCGCTTTCGCTCATGGCCGCTCGAGCAGCAACGTGAGGTGCATCACAGGGCGTGGCGCTGGTTTCGCGAGCACGATCGGCACGACGAAGCAATCCGCCACGCGCTGCTTGCCGGAGAAACCGCAACGGCCGCCGACGAGGTCGTGCAGGTTGCGCAACAGATGCAGATCCAGGGCGACCTGCGCAAGCTCGCGGCGATTATTCGCATGCTGCCGGCGTCCGAGATCGAGGCGCGCTTCGGTCTGCGGTTATGGAGCGCGCGTTTGAAGCTCTATGCACGAGACTTCGACGCGTGCGAGGCTATCCTTGACGGGTTGCTCGCCGACGTGGCGCCCGACGACCACGGCGCGCGCTATCGGCTCGCGATCACCCAGGCGACACTGTCTGTCCAGCGTGACGATAGTGACGGCGTGAGCGCTGTGGAGCCGTGCTTGCTGAATGTGCCCGCCGAGATCGACAGCGTGGGCATCGGTGGGCGCAACAACATCCTGTCGTGGCTCTATATGCATGCCGGCGAGTACGAGCGGGCGCGCGCCATCCAGACAGACTCGCCCGCCCTGCTCGTCAACGGTGTCGAGCTGATGGGCACGCCGGCCGGCATGCTGTACGGCAGATGCGTCATGGGCCTCAGTTTTTCGCTCGAAGGGCGCTTTCTGCAGGCAGAGCGAATCTGCCGCGACGTGATGGCCGAAGCCGACCGGCGCGGCCGCGAGGCCGCCGAGGCCGCATCGCTTGCGGCGGCGCTACTCGGCGAAGTGCTCTATGAGTTCAATGAGCTGGACGCCTGCCGGCGACTTCTGGAAGAGCGGATCGAGGTGCTCGAACGCGTGTCGATTCCCGATGCGGTGTTGCGGGTGCTGACGGCGCTGTCGTCCGTGCACTGGATCGCCGGACACGAGATGGACAGCTTTGCGTGGCTGGAACGCCTCGAAGAGTACGGCAGGCAATATCGCTTGAACCGGCTCGTCGCGCACAGTCTCGCCGACCAGGTCCAGCGCCACCTGCAACGCGGCCGGACCAGCGACGCACAAGCGGCGCTCGATCGCCTCGACAGGATTGCCGAAGGCATTTCCGTCGAGCGCACGGGGCCGCTTGGGCACGTGGCGGTGCACGCGGCACGCGCCAACATGCTTTGGGCTTTCGCCCATGAGAATCATGAGGCCGCCTCAGCGCAGATCGATCGATTGGTCCCAGCGTGCGAAGCGCGCGGCTGGCAACGCCACGCCACACACTTCCAGCTGCTCGGGGCGCTCGCGCATGCCAGCCTCGGACGAACTCATGCCGTGGCGCCAGCGGTGACGGCAGCACTGCGGCGCGGGCACCGGCTCGGTCTCGTGCGCAGCGTGCTGGATGCCGGCCCCAGTGTGCTGGAACTAGTCACACGCGTCGTGCAGAGCGAGCCGGCGGACCCGGTCCTCTCGTTCTATGTCGGCCGGTTGCAGGCCGCGCACAGCATGACGGATTCGGTCCACCCGGCACAGCGGCCAGTTGATGGTGGAACTGGCGCGCAACAAAAGCCCGCCATGATGTTGAGCGAGCGCGAAGCGGATGTCGTGCAGCTGCTCGCCCAGGCCATGCCCAATAAGCGGATTGCGCGCACACTCGCGATTTCGCCGGAAACGGTGAAGTGGCACCTGAAGAACATCTACGGCAAATTGGGCGTGTCGAGCCGCGATGAAGCCGTCGCACGGCTCAGAGACCTCAATCTTGGGTCGGGCGGAGCCGGCCCGTCATCGGATGGCCCGGCCTAGCGCCTGCTGCCGCTCACCCTCGCCTCATTTGCCATGACGTGTCAGTACTATTCACGACCTGAAACCCAAAGCGCTCGTAAAGGCCGATCGCGCGATTGCCTTTCAAAACACTTAGCTTGACAGGCACACCGGCGCCGTCCGCCTGCTTCAAAAACTCATGGAGAAGATGGGCCGCGATGCCGCGACCCTGCCAGGCCGGGAGAATCTGGATTTGCACGATGGTCCATTCATCCGCATCCCGAAAGAATTTGAAAAGGCCGAGTCTTTCGGACCCGCAGCAAACGATATAGGCATCGTTGTAGCGGTAACGAAGACGCGCCCAATGCGCGCGCTCGTCGGTCGGCTCGCCAGCGCGTGCCAGGTGTTCGTCCATCGTCGCCCTGCGCAAATCGAACAGAAATGGCTCGTCGGCAGGCGTCGCTGCGCGCAGCGTAACTTCAAGATTGTTCATTCGCCCCGGTCATTCGTATCGTTGGCACTTCCGGTAATTGTTGACGGTCGCCAGTACGTTGTCGACTGCCCGCGTAACCCCAACGCTAACAAACATCCCCCTCGAGTGCCCACGCCGCGCAACACGAAGCGCTCTCACCATCGTCCTACAATGTCGCGGTAGTCGCACGTCGCCACGACATCACCGGCGAAAGCCCACTTTCCCAGGAGCAGACGATGGCAAAGATGCACGCAGTACAGGTAGCAGAACCGGGCGCCCCGCTCGAACTGGTTGAACGCGATATTCCCGAGCCGCCCGAAGGACACGTCCTCGTCAAAGTGCACGCCTGCGGGATCTGCCATAGCGATTCGCTCACGAAGGAAGGCCATTGGCCAGGCCTCCAGTTTCCGCGCGTGCCCGGCCACGAGATCGCGGGCGTGATCGCAAAGCTAGGCGAGCGCGTCGAGGATTGGCAGGTCGGGCAGCGCATCGGCGTGGGCTGGCACGGCGGCCATTGCGGCCATTGTGAACACTGCCGGCACGGCGACTTCGTGCTTTGCAAGAACGGGCAAATTCCCGGCATCAGCTACGACGGCGGCTATGCCGATTACATGGTGGCGCCGCAGGAAGCGCTCGCGCGCATGCCCGACGACCTCTCCGACGTCGACGCCGCGCCGCTTCTGTGCGCCGGCATCACCACCTTCAACGCGCTGCGCCACAGCGGCGCGCGCGCGGGCGATGTCGTAGCGATCCTCGGTATTGGCGGGCTCGGCCATCTCGGCGTGCAGTACGCGCGCAAAATGGGCTTCGTCACCGTAGCCATCGCGCGCGGGCAGGACAAGGCGCCGCTCGCGAAGCAACTCGGCGCGCATCACTATATCGACAGCGCCTCGCAGGACGTCGCGCAGGCGTTGCTCGCGCTAGGCGGCGCGCGCGTGATCCTCGCCACGGCCACGAGCGGCAAGGCCATGAGCGCCGCGCTGGGCGGCCTTGGCCTGAACGGCAAGATGATCATGGTCGGCGTCTCGCAGGAGCCCGTGGAGGTGCCGATCACGCAGTTCATCATGGGCCGCCACTCGGTGCAGGGCTGGCCCTCGGGCACCGCTGCCGACTCTCAGGAGACCCTGGCGTTCAGTGCGCTCTCCGGCGTGAAGCCGATGATCGAGGAATATCCGCTGTCGCGCGCCGCAGAAGCCTATGAGCGGATGATAAGCGGCAAAGCGCGCTTTCGCGTGGTGCTCAAGCCCGGCGCCTGAGTCGGCGAGCGTTGCGAACGGCGCACTTCCGTCACACTAGCGCCCCTCTTGCGGCCCGGCCTCGTCCTTTGCGAGGCCGGCCTCGCCGACATAGCGATCGACAGCACTGCTTACGGTCGGATCGAAACGGTCCGGGCCGATGTCCTCGAGCAAATCGAAGCGCTTGAGCTTGTCGCGCACCGGGTCTTTCATCTCCGCAAAATGCAGCGCGACGCCGCGCTCGCGCAACGCGTGGGTCAGCTCGCGCAGCATGTCGGCGGACGTGACGTCCACGCTCGTCACGGGCTCCGCCGCCACCACGACCCGGCGCACCGGTGTGGGCGACGCTTCCACCGCCTCCATCAGGCGTTGCGCAAACAGCTCGGCATTCGCGAAGAACAACGGCGCGTCCCAGCGAAACAGCACGAGGCCCGGCGTGCGCACGGCTTCGGGATAGCGCTCGATATCGTGATAGCCGCGCAATCCTTCCACGCGGCCAAGCACCGCGAAGTGGGGCCGCCAGCCGTCCCAGAGAAATTCGATCACGGCGATCAACACGGCGAGGCCTATGCCGGGAATCGCCCCGAACACCGCGACGGCCACGAAGCAGCCGATGGATAGCCAGAACTCCCACTGCTGAATGCGGTAAATGCGTTTGAGATCCGCGAATTCGAACAGCCCCAGTGCGGCGGCGATCACCACGGCCGCCAGCGCGCTGTTGGGCAAATAGCGCAACAGATTGGGCGCGACCATGAGCAGCGCCGCCACCGCGAGCGCGCCCACCACGCCGGTGAGCTGCGTGCGGGCGCCCGCAGCCTCGGCAACCGGCGTGCGCGACGCGCTGCTGCTGATCGGAAAGCCCTGGAACAAGCCCGCCGCGAAGTTGGCCACGCCGAGGCCCACCATCTCCTGATTGGGATCGACGCGCGCATGAAAGCGCGCCGCATAGGTGCGCGAGAGCACGCTCGTATCGGCGAAGGCGATCAGCGCGACGGCCGCGCCGCCCAGGACGATCTTGACGAGGTCCACGTTGGCGACCCACGGCAGCGAGAGCCCAGGCAACCCCTGCGGAATCGTGCCCAGCACTTTGACGCCGAGGCTGTCGAGGTGGAAGAGACTCACCGAGAGCGTGGCCACGATCACGGCGATCAGGATGCCGGGCACTTTGTCAAAGCGCTTGAGCAGCAAGATCAGCACGAGGCTTCCCGCGCCCACGGCAAAGGTGTACCAGTTGGCCGCACCGCGCGCGACACCCTCGACGAGGCTGAACAGGTCGCGCATCGGGCCCTGCTCGTCGATAGAGATGCCGAAGAGTTTCGGCAACTGACTAATGAGCACGGCCAGCGCGATGCCGTTCATGTAGCCGTATCGAATGGGCTTGGACAGCAGCTCGGTAATGAAGCCGAGGCGCAAGAGCCCCATGACGACGCAGACGAGACCGGAAACGATCGCCATCATGCTCGCCACGCCGATGGCGCGCGCGGGGTCGCCGCCGGCCACCTGAACGACCACGGCGAGTATGGGCGCCGCGAGCGCGGAATCGGGGCCGAGTACGAGAATGCGGCTAGGCCCGAATAGGGCGTACGCCAGCAGCGGAATGATCGTCGCATAGAGACCGTAGACGCCGGGCACACCGGAAGCCGCCGCGTAGGCAATGCCGACCGGCACGAGCATCGTGGTCAGCACGAGGCCCGCGGCAAGATCGTTCAGTAGCCAGGCGCGTTGGTAGGTCTTGAACAGCGTGACGCCGGGCAGCCAGCGCAGCCATGACCGGCTTGCGGTCGCACTTGCGGGCGGTGCATCGGTGGAAGCAGGTCTTTCCATTTCCATTGGCCGGTTAATTGTCGTGAGAATGCTGGCGCTGGGAATCGTGGAGCCGACTGCGTGCGCTAAAAAGAATAGTTGAAATGCCTTCGTCACAAAAGGCGAGTTTGGCCGCACTGACTGCGCAAGCCTGAGCGCCCGTGCGGACCGCACTTTTTCGTGCATCGCCCGCGGCCACTGCGCCAACTGGGTGCGCCCCGCCGGCGCCCGCACTGCTGCGGTGCACAACGCAGCATGCGCCGCGGTGCGTTGCGCCGCGCCCAAAGTTCCGTCCGGCAAGGTTCTCCGGCCAGGGGACCAACTGGCACATACCTTGCTGAACACTCATGCGCGCCCAGCGATGGCGCACAATGCACCGATTAACCGTCGAAGACGTCATGCCGACGACCACCGAATCCCCATGCTGCGCGTACTGCTCGTAACCGACACCGACAAGCCTATCGGCGACCTGCGCGACGCGCTCGCCAAGCTCGGCTACGACATGCTCGCCGAGCCTGCGACACCGCAGGCGCTGCACCGCGTCGTCGAGCGCGAGCGGCCCGACGTCATCATCATCGATACCGAGTCGCCCTCGCGCGACACGCTCGAACAGCTCGCGGTGATGAACGCCACCGCGCCGCGTCCGGTGCTGATGTTCAGCCACGACGCCAACCAGCAGCTCATCCGCTCTGCGGTGAGCGCGGGTGTGACCGCGTATCTCGTGGAAGGGCTCGCGAGCGAGCGCCTCGCGCCGATCCTCGAAGTCGCGCTCGCGCGCTTTGCCCAGGAAGCGCAGTTGCGCGAGCGTCTCACGCAGGCTGAGAACGAGCTGGCCGAGCGCAAGCTGATCGACCGCGCCAAACGCATCCTGATGGAGCAACAGAAGCTCACCGAGCCCGCCGCCTATGCGGCGCTGCGCAAGCGCGCGATGAACCAGAGCGTGAAGCTCGCCGAAGTCGCCCGCCAGATCGTCGCGGCGGGCGACGTGCAGGACCGACCATGAACGCCACCACCACGCTCGGCGCGCCCGAGAAAACCCATCTGAAGATCGGCTTCGTGCCGCTCGCCGACGCCGCGCCGCTCGTCGCCGCGAAGCTGCTCGAGTTCGGCCACGCGCACGGCCTCACGCTCGAACTCTCGCGCCAGCCCTCGTGGGCCGCGCTGCGCGACAAGCTGCTCTCTGGCGAACTCGACGCCGCGCATTCGCTCTACGGGCTCGTGTATGGCGTGCAGCTCGGCCTTGGCGGCCCGCAAACCGACATGGCCGTGCTGATGGTGCTCAATCGCAACGGTCAGGCGATCACGCTTTCGAACCGTCTCGCGGACGCGCTCGCCGAACACGGCTCGCTGCCGCGCGCGCTCGCAACGCTTGCGCGCAAGCCCGTGTTCGCTCAGACCTTTCCCACCGGCACGCACGCGATGTGGCTGTATTACTGGCTCGCTTCGCAGGGCGTGCATCCGCTGCGCGACGTCGAGAGCGTGGTGATACCGCCGCCGCAGATGGTGGCCGCCCTGGCCGAAGATCGCCTCGACGGCCTGTGCGTGGGCGAGCCGTGGGCGGGGCTCGCCGAGCAGCGCGGCGTGGGACGCACGATCATCGCGAGCGGGGCGATCTGGCCGGATCATCCCGAGAAAGTGCTCGCCTGCCGGCGCGATTTCGTGGCGCGCCACCCGAATACGGCGCGCGCCCTGGTGCAGACGATGCTCGAAGCATGCCGCTGGCTGGACGGCGAAGGCAATCGGCGCGAGATTGCGCAGTGGCTCGCGCGCCCCGAGATGCTGGGCGTGGACGCCAGGCTGATCGCGGCGCGGCTAGAGGCCGATGCGGCTTCGAACGCGCCCGGAATGAAGTTCTTCGAAGAAGGCCGCGTGAACTATCCGCGCGAATCGGAGGGCGTGTGGTTTCTTACGCAGTTCGAACGATGGGGCATGCTCGCGCGGCGAAGCGACTATCGCGAGATCGCTTGCGCGCTCAATCAGACGGCGATGTATGCGCAAGCGGCCGCGACGATAGGGGTTGAAGTGCCTCGCGACGCGGTGAGCGCGCCGTTCGTCGATGGCCGCGTTTGGGACGGGGAAGATGCAGTGCGCTACGTGGAGGGGTTCGATATCAAGGCGTAAGCGCAGCGGGCAGCAACACTGCCGCCGCCCGCGCCCTGCGAGTTACTTCACCACGACCTGCGTGTGCCCCACGACCGGCGGCTTCTCGAAGTACGGGCCGACGAGGCGCCGCCACTCCTGAAAGTCATCCGACTCGCGAAAGTGCACCATGTGATCCTCGACGGTATCCCACTGCACGACGAGCACATACTGGTTCGGCTCTTCCACGCCGCGCTGCAGTTCCACGGCGCGGCAGCCGCGCGCACGGTGAAAGAGCGGCAGCGCTTGCGCCACGGCCGCCTCGAATTCGGCGTTCTTGCCTGCGCTCACTGCGATATGCGCCATCTCGTAGACCATCCTGTTCTCCTTGTGATTCGCGTTGATTCGCTACTGCAGTCAGTTCATGTTTAGACGTTCGACCACCTCGTCCGCAATCGCGAGCGAAGCCGTCAGCCCCGGCGACTCGATGCCGTAGAGGTTCACGAGCCCGCTTACGCCGTGCTCGCGTGCGTCCTGGATCACGAAGTCGCCGCCATGCTTGCCCTCGGCCAGCTTCGGGCGGATGCCAGCATACCCCGGTTGCAGCGAGTCGTCAGGCAGCGCTGGCCAGTAGGTGCGAATCGCCTCGTAGAATTTCGCCGCGCGGCCCGGGTCCACGGTGTAGTCGATCGTGTCGATCCACTGCACGTCGGGGCCAAAGCGCGCCTGGTGGCCAAGGTCGATCGTCAGATGGACGCCCAGGCCCCCTTCCTCCGGCACAGGGTAGATGAGCCGCGAAAACGGCGCCGCGCCTGTAAGCGAGTAGTAATTGCCTTTCGCGTAGCGCACCGGCGGGATCGATTGCTGCGGCACGCCTTCGATGCAAGCCGCTACCTGCTGCGCGTAGAGGCCCGCGCTGTTCACCACGCGCGTGGCAAGCAATTCCATCGGCTCGTCGCCACCAACCTTGAGCAGCGTCGGCTGGCCCGGCTTCACCAGGCCACCCGTGACCGGCGAGCAAAACGCGAGCATGCCGCCCGCCGCTTCGAAGTCGCCCTGCAGCGCGAGCATCAAGCCGTGGCTGTCCACAATGCCCGTGGAGGGCGATTCGAGCGCCGCCACGCAATTGAGCGCGGGCTCCATGGCGCGCGCCTCGTCGCGCTCGAGCCAGCGCAGGTCGTTCACGCCATTGGCGGCCGCCGTCGAGCGAATCGCGCGCAGCGCGTCGAGCTGCCCTTCCTGTGTTGCGACGATGAACTTGCCGCAGCGGCTGTGTTCCACACCCTTCTCTTCGCAATACGCGTAGAGCTGGCGCTTGCCCCGCACGCACAGCTGCGCCTTGAGCGAGCCTTGCGGATAGTAGATGCCCGCGTGTATCACTTCGCTGTTGCGCGAACTGGTGCCCGTGCCGATGGCGTTTTCCGCCTCGACGAGGACGGTTTCCCAGCCTTGCCGCGCACACGCTCGCGCAACCGCGAGACCGACTACGCCCGCGCCGATCACGACGCAATCCACCGTGTCCGTCATGAAACTTCCTTTCTCGTCACGCGAGTGCTGTTTCGACTGGCGCTATTTTGCCCAATTCGCGTGCATTGCGTGAAAGGACGCGCAGCATGAAAAAACGCCGCGCGATCAGGCGACCGGGCGGCGTCAAACAACTACCGGAGAAAATGAGGCTAGACGTGCATCAGAAGTGCGTATGCAGGCCCACGCGCGCAACCGCCTGGCTCTGACCGCTCGAAGCGCCGTCCGAGGAGTTCATGCCGTTGATCTTCGCAAGACCGCCCGAGCTGGCACGCTGGTACACGCCCAGCACGTACACGCTGGTGCGCTTGGAGAGCGCGTAATCGACGATCGCCGCGACCTGGTGAGCGTGATTGTTGTCGACCACCTCGTTGCCCTTCATGTACATGTACGACGCGCCGGCGCTCAGCGCAGGCGTGAAGTTGTAGTGCGCGCCTACCGAGCCCTCGTACACCGAGCCGCCGTTGGCCGAGTTATGCACCGTGGTGAAGAGCGCATTCGTAATCCAGCCGCCAAAACGATAGTGCGCGCCAATACCCCAGTTGCGCACGCTCACGTCGCCTTCGCCCGTCACGACGGTCTTGAGATTCGTATAGGCCGCGTTCACGCCGAAGTCATGCGCCGAGTAGTTCAGCGCGAAGCTCGTGCCGTTGCCCGTGCCGATCGAACCGGCCACGCCGCCGAAGCTGTACATCGCGCCCGCGCTGAAGCCGCCGAACGTCGGCGACAGATACTTCACGGAGTTGTTGACGGTCTCGCCTGCCATGCGGTCCCAGTCGAACGCACCGGTCGCGTTGTTCGGCAGCGCGAGCTTCTGGAACGGACCCGCGCGGAAATCATAAAAGTGGCCCGAGAGTTCCGCCGGATCGTTGCCTGCGAAATACAACGAGTCCGTCATGAAGTCGTACTGGTTACCGAGCGTGAGCTTGCCCAGCTTGTCGTTGCTCAGGCCCAGAATCGAGGTACGGCTAAAGAGGCTCTTGTTCGGCATGAAGGCGCCGTTGTCCACCTGGAACTGGTTGACGAGCTGGAAGAAGGCCTTCGTGCCGCCGCCCAGATCTTCCGTGCCGGTGATGCCCCAGAGGTTCGGGCCGTTCACGCCGTCGTCCATCTTGAGGTTGTGCTTGCCGCCCTGGTTGCTCACGTAGGTAATGCCCGTGTCCATCATCCCGTAGAGGGTCACGCTGCTTTGCGCGAACGCAGGTGCCGCGCATGCCATCGCGCCGATGGCCCCCATAATCGCCAATGCAATTTTTTTGTATTGCTTATGATCCTGCATTCTCCAAGTCTCCTGTTTTGAACAAACCTGTTTATTCGAGCATCGAAGGTTATCCGGCTCGCCACCCCGAGATCAGGCGAGCCGCAAGCAAGCGCGCGGCATATGGGCCGCGCGGGTCAAACGCGCTCGAGCGGGCAAAACGCCCGCTTAAGCGCAAAAGCGAATCGGGAGATCAAGCGGGATAAAACGGTCGATCGAGCGATCAAACCGCGTCGGGCACCTTGCGCGTCTTCAGGAACGCCTCGAGGGTTTCGCCGCGCATGCTCGCGTACATGCCGAGATTCGTGATCTTCACCACGCGCGCGAACTTCTCCAGCACGAAAAAGCACACGCCGTATTGAATGAGGCCGAGCCAGTCCGTTGCGTCGATGAGCGCGCGCTCCTCGTTGGTAAGCGCCGCTGCGTCGTAGGCGGCCTTGCGATCGCTCAGCCACAGTTCGCGCGCCTGCGGCAAACGCATTTCCCAGAAGAAGCGGTTCAGGCGCATGGCCTTCATGCTCTGGCGAATGTCGAACGGGTAGGTGCCCGTGAGTTCCTCGATGCCAGCCAGTTGCGGATTCATTGCTGGCCCTCTTCTTCGTACACCGTGACCGCCATCGCCGTGCTGGTCGCAAGATAGTAGTTGCGATGGACTTCGCGGATCTTGCCGCCCAGCGCCCCGCGCATGGCGAGCCACATGATCGTCTCCACGCTCTCCGCGCCGCCAAGGCGCACGTAATCCACGTGCTTCATGCGAGCGAGGCGCTCCGGATCGTTCACGATCAGGTCGAGAAACTCCATGTCCCATTCGGTGTTGTTGTAGCCGCTGCGCTCGCCGTGTACCTGGTGCGAAAGGCCGCCCGTGCCCACCACGACGATATCGAGGTCCTGCTCGAACGATTCGATCGCGCGGCGCAGCGCCTGGCCGATCCGGTAGCAGCGGTTGGCGGTCGGCAGCGGATACTGCAGCACGTTCACCTGGATCGGCACCAGCGCGGCGGGCCATCCGCCTTCGTGCGGCAGCATGAGCGAAAGCGGCGAATTGCAGCCGTGGTCGAGCGGTTTGTCCTGGAAGATCGTGAGGTCGAACTCGTCGTTCACGAGTTGCTCGGCAATGTGGATCGCGAGGTCGGGGTGGCCCGCAATGTCCGGCAGCGCGCGTTTGCCCGCGCCTTCGTCGGCGAACTCGTGCCTGGCGGAAACGCCCAGCGCGAAGGTCGGGTAGCAGTCGAAGAAGAAGCTGTTGGCGTGGTCGTTGTAGAACATCACGAGCGCGTCCGGCTTGCGCTCGGCGAGCCACTGCGCCACCGGTTCGTACCCCTGGAAGAGCGGCGCCCACGCGGGTTCGTTCTGCTTGCCCTTGTCGTATGCCATGCCGATTGTCGGCACGTGCGATGTGCCGATGCCGCCCACTATTCTTGCCATGATCTTGCCCTCTGCTGCTGTTCATGCGGCGCACTCGCGCCGCGCTGGACCGGATACGTCGGCAGACGCCTTCGATCCATCAATTGGGATACGAAATTACAAAAATGCCGCCCAAACCGTAAGCAAGGGTTAACCACGAATTTTTCCCTTTTCCTCATGAATTCAGGGCTTTTGAGCGTTTTTACACACTCGGCCGATCGCTCAAACCCGCGCGCCGTAACGGTTTTTGGTATCCTGAAAGACCATTGCGGGAAGTGCGGAAGATCCGCCCCGGCAACGCCCTCATAAACGAAACAGATATCAAAAGAACGAACTCGCAAGGGCCACGCGCGCCATACGCCGCGCGCCTCGCACACTGCGATTCACGCAAGACATGAACGGGACGACCCAGCAAACTATCGTGCAGGCGCTGCGCACGCGCATCCTGTCCGGCGAACTCGCGCCCGGCGAGCGGCTCGTCGAGGCCCAGCTCGCCGAGCGCCTCGGTATTTCACGCACGCCGCTGCGCTACGCGCTCAGTGTGCTCGCCACCGAGGGCCTCGTCGAGCGCTCGGGCGCGCGCGGCTATACCGTGCGGCGCTTTTCGGTGACCGACGTGCTCAACGCCATTGACGTGCGCGGCGTGCTCGAAGGGCTCGCCGCACGCACGGTCGCCGAGCGCGGTGTGGATGCGGCGCTCGCGCGCGCGCTCGAAGACTGCCTGCGCGAGGGCGACGCGATTTTCGCGGCCGGCGTGCTCGACAGCGAAGCGGAAACGCGCTACGCCGCGATGAACGGCCGCTTCCACGCACTCATTGTGGAAGCGGCGCACAATCTCGCGGTGAGCGCCGCGCTCGCGCTCAACGACAAGATTCCATTCGTCTCGCCGGGCACGGTGGTGTTCGACAAGGCCGCGCAGCAGCGCCAGTTCATGATGCTCTCGTATGCGCACCGCCAGCATCACGCGATTGTCGGCGCGCTCGTGAACGGCGAAGGCGCGCGCGTCGAAGCGCTGATGAAAGAGCACACGCATATTTCGAAGGAGAGCCTCAATCTCTCGGTCGACCGCCTGCATCTGAGCGCAGTTGGCGCCGCAGTGGCCGCCGCAGTGGCCGCATGAGACACGGCACGTATCCCACCCAAAACGACATGATCGCGCCGTGAGCCAGCCCGAACTCCTGAATCTCGCGCATCTGCGCGCCTTTCGCCTCGTTGCCGACACCGGCAGCGCCACGCGCGCCGCTTCGGCCCTGTATCGCGCGCAGTCGGCCGTCACGCGCTCGGTACAGGAACTGGAGACGGCGCTCGGCGCGCCGCTCTTCGAGCGCAAGCCATCGGGCATGCTGCCCACGGCCGTGGGCCGCGTGGTGCTCGAGCGCTGCGCGCGCATTTTTGGCGAACTGGAAGAGCTGGCGCAGTGGTGCGCCGCGCGCCAGGCGCGCCGTCGCGCGTTGAGCGAAGGCACGCTGCCCGCGTATCTGCTCAACACACGGCGGCTGCAGCTATTCGTCGCGCTGGCGCGGCATCGCCACATGCCGAGCACGGCCAATGCATTCGGCATCAGCCAACCCGCGGTGAGCAGCGCCATGCGCGTGCTCGAAAGCGGCTCGGGCGTCACGCTCTTCCATCGCGGACCGCGCGGCGTGCTGCTTACGGCTGAAGGCGAAACGTTCCTGCTGCACGTGCGGCGCGCGCTCAACGAATTGCGCCACGTGCCCGACGATATCGCGGCGCTGCACGGCAATATCCAGGGCTCGGTGACGGTGGGCGCGCTGCCGCTGGGCCGCACGCTGATCCTGCCCGCCGCGATCGCGCGTCTTTCCGCGCAGCATCCGGGCGTGCGCGTGGTGACCGACGAAAGCGCTTATGAGCTGCTCGTGGCGGGCCTGCGCGCGGGCGACGTGGACTTCGTGCTCGGCGCGCTGCGCGAAAACGACGCGGCCAGCGGCCTTGGCAACGAGCGGCTGATGTCGGAGGACATGGTGGTGCTCGCGCGGCATGACCATCCGCTCGCGAAAAAGCATGGCCTCACGCTGAACGATCTGCGTGACGCACAATGGATTCTTTCGCGCACGCATTCGCCCTCGCGCGGGCTGCTCGAGGCGCAGTTCCGTCGCGTGAAGCTCAAGCCGCCGCTGCCCACGGTCGAAACCGCTGACCTCGCCGTGATTCGCGGGCTGCTGCTCGGCACGGACATGATCACGGCGCTCTCGGCGCAGCAGTTGCATTACGAAATCGAGTCGGGCCAGTTGGTGATCCTCGACGTGCCGTTGCAGCACACGCGCCGCGATATCGGGCTCACGCTGCGCGCGCAGGGCTCGCCCTCGCCTGCGGCGCGTGCGCTGATCGACGCGATCCGGCTCGCGGTCATGGACGTTGCGCCCGCAACGCGCGTGGTGGAGGGACGGCGCGCGGGCTGATCGTCGTGCGACAGAGCGTAGTGGTTCGCCAGCGCGGGAGTGCATACATGACAGAAGCATGGCAATTCCAGGTCCGTATCACCGTCACCCCCGCGTTGGCCGATGCGCTGCGTGCGGGCAGGCCCTACGACGGGCGCGATTTGCTCGAAGCTGTTTTGCGCGAGTACGACGCCTCTTTGAAGTGTCAGTTCGACGCGTTCGCCGACTATGTCGACGCAGCGGAACGCGAGGGGCGCGAGCGCTATCCGTTATATCAATGGACGAAAGACACGATTGGCAATCGCGAGAAAAAGGCGAAATACCTGAAGTCGTTCACGGTCTACATTCGCGGTGAAGAGGTCTACGACAGCGAGGCCGCCGACTCGCTGTATGCGCGGCTCTCCACCCTTGCTGATCAGGTGGGCATCGAAAGCGTGAGCCGGTTCGATACGAACCCGGCCAATAATCCGCAGCCGCCCGCGCGCAACCAAGACAGACACTGACTCTGCCGCATCGCACCATTGTCACGGGCGACGCGACGCTTCATGCGTGCGCCGGATAGCCGGTAAAAATATGCCCCAAGCGACAGACGGCTTTCGTTAGAATCTATTTCCGTCGCGGCATAAAACATTTTGCATTGTTGCGGCAGTAGCGAACCGCAAATACTGCTCACAATGTTCATCCTTTATCGGAGGCGAGCGTGCCAGGTTTACTTCCCAACGTCGACCGCGAGGGACTCCTCGAATATTCAGTGGTCTACACCGACCGCTCGATCAATCATATGTCGCAGCTCTTTCAAGGCGTCATGCGAGATATCTCCGCGTCGCTGAAAAAAGTCTACAACGCGAAGTCGGTCGTGGTGGTTCCGGGCAGCGGGACTTTCGGCATGGAAGCCGTTGCCCGCCAGTTCGCGACGAACAAGAAATGCCTCGTCATTCGCAACGGCTGGTTCAGCTTCCGCTGGTCGCAGATTTTCGACATGGGCGGCATTCCGTCTGAATCGATCGTGTTGAAGGCGCGCCCGGTCGAACAGGGAAGGCAAGCCGCCTATGCACCGCCGCCCATCGAAGAAGTCGTTGCTGCGATCAAGGAGAACAAGCCCGATCTGGTCTTTGCGCCGCATGTCGAAACCGCATCCGGCATGATGCTGCCCAACGCGTATTTGCGCGCGGTGGCCGACGCTGTGCACGCCGTAGGCGGCATGTTCGTACTCGATTGCATCGCCTCCGGTACGGTCTGGGTCGACATGGAGGCGAGCGGCATCGATATCCTGATCAGCGCCCCGCAAAAGGGGTGGAGCGCTTCACCTTGCTGCGCATTGGTCATGCTCAACTCGCTCGCCCGCGAACGCATTGATGCCACGACCAGCACCAGCTTCGCCTGCGATCTTCGCAAGTGGCTGCAGATCATGGAAGCCTACGAGAACGGCGGGTTCGCTTATCACGCCACGATGCCCACGGACAGTCTCGCGACGCTGCGCGACGTGATCAAGGAAACCGAGGCTTACGGCTTCGACAAGGTGATGGCGGAGCAGCTCGAACTCGGCAAGCGCATTCGGGCGCTGCTCGCGAGCAAGGGGTTCAGAAGCGTAGCGGCCGAAGGTTTTCAGGCGCCGGGTGTCGTGGTCAGCTACTCCGACGACGATGGCATACGATCCGGCAAGAAGTTCGCCGACGCCGGCTTGCAGATCGCGGCCGGCGTGCCCCTGATGTGCGACGAGCCGGAAGACTTCAAGACCTTCCGCATTGGATTATTCGGCCTCGAAAAACTGCATGACGTCGAAGGCGCGGTCGGCAGGCTCGCCAAGGCGCTGGAGCGCATTCTCTGACGCAACGCCTCATGTAGTCACAAAGCGAAACGAGCGCCCTTGCGGCGCTCGTTTTCGTGCTTGCTGCTAGTGCGTCGTGCGTACCGGACTCAAGCGTCTGCCGCAGTGTTGACGTAGCGCAGGCCCTTTTCGGCAAGGCGCTCGCGCATGCCGTAATAGTCGAGGCCGAGCGTGCCGCCGGCGAGCACCGCGCGCGTTTTTTCTTCCTTGGCAAGGCGCGCCTGCGTCGCTTCCACGACCTTCGCAACCGTGTCGAACGGCACCACGACCACGCCGTCGTCGTCGGCCACGATCACGTCGCCCGGATGCACGATCTGCTGCGCGCACACCACCGGCACGTTCACCGAGCCGAGCGTTTCCTTCACCGTGCCTTGCGCCGAAACGGCCTTCGACCACACCGGGAAGTCCATCGCCTTCAGTGCGCGCACGTCGCGGCAACCCGCGTCGATAATGAGCCCGCGCACGCCGCGCGCCGCAAGCGAGGTGGCGAGCAGTTCGCCGAAGTAGCCGTCTTCGCAGGGCGACGTGGGCGCGGCCACGAGCACGTCGCCTTCACGGCACTGCTCCACGGCCACGTGCAGCATCCAGTTGTCCGAGGGCGGCATCAGCACGGTCACGGCCGAGCCCGCAATCGCGGCGCCCGAATAAATGGGCCGCAAATACGTGGCGAGCAAGCCAAGACGGCTTTGCGCCTCGTGCACGGTGGCCGAGCCGGCTTCCTTGAGGATTTCGATGTGGCGCGCGTCGGCGCGCGGAATCTGGGTGACGACTACACCGCGTTTCATGACAGATCTCCCACTACTGCGGGCGTCAGGCGCATATAGCCTTCCGCGTATTGAATGTCGCGCTTCGCCGTAATGCCGATGTTGCGCTTGGCCTGCACGCCGCGCTGCTGCGCGACACGCGTGTAGTACTCCCAAAGGTGTTCCTGGCCCGCCATGCACTCAATGGCGCGGCGCTTCACGTCCCACACTTCGGTAATGTCGAGGAAGGTGTTCGGAATCCACTCGCACTGCTCGGTCTGGTGCGGTTCGAACGCGTAGACGGGCGGCGCGCCGACGATCTTTTGCCCCGGATTGTGGCCCTCGGCCTGCGCGATGATGCGCGCTTCCTGGGCCACATGCATGGCGAGCGGATGATCGAAGTTGTACGGGTCCTTCTGCGAGTGGCTCAGCACGAAGGCCGGTTGCACGTCGCGATACACATCGACGAGGCGCATGAGCGCTTCATCGGAAACGCGCAGCGGATAGTCGCCCAGATCGAAGAACTCGCATTGGGCGCCCAGGATCTCCGCGGCGGCGAGCGCCTCCTCGCGGCGCGCGGCCTTCACTTTCTCGATGGTCATGTCGGGGCCCTTGCGCCAGAGCTTCGCCGACTCGCCGCGCTCGCCAAACGAGAGGCACACCACTTTCACGCGATAGCCGTTTTTCCTGTGCAGGGCAATCGCGCCACCCGCGCGCCATACGAAATCCGCGCTGTGTGCGCTCACCACGAGCATCGATTGTTCAGTCATTTCCGGTTCACCAGACGTCCTTCATCACGAAGCCCCATTGTAGGTTTGGGCGCGCCTCGCGAACCAACGAAAGGACTGCCTAAAGGTATCGAATCTGCTTATTGGCACCGCAAACAAACCGTCTTGCGAACGAACCGGGCCGGGTTTTTCCCATGCGGCAGTCAGGAGCGCGTGCTGCATTGGTTGAGCGCGCAACGTTGAGTGAAAACGTACGCACTCAAGTCTTACGACCCTGAAATTTTTCGAACCTTTCGTTGCGCCCACATCGAATGCCTGATGCTGAAATTGTTGCGTAAACGCTGAATACACCTATTGACAGCAATATTTAAATAACAAGCATTCTCATTTGCAATACAATCCGCATACTTTTCCGGGCCGCTCATGGGGCCAGCTCCGCGAGCCCTGTCTGACCGGCAAAGCATAACCATTCGCCCGGAGCCTGAGCGCAGCACCAAGGCATCACGGAGCGCCAGCGCTACCTTGCTACGAACCCTTTTTATGTCCGCATCACGTTTGTCCTCGTCTTTCAACTTGCCTTCGCGTCTCCCGACTTCCCGCGCTGCCATCCTCGCCGCCATTGCTGTCGCCTTCAGCCTGCCCGCCGCGGCATTCGCGCAAGCTGCCGCAACGCCCACGGCAGCGAGCGGCGCCGCCGCAACCGGTGACGCAAGCAACGCCACGCTGCCCGCCGTGAAAGTGCAAGCGGCCCAGGAAAGGCTGCCGGGCGATCTGCAGCCGACCTTCGGCGGCGGCCAGGTGGCGCGCGGCGGCGACTTCGGCGTGTTCGGCTCGCAGAAGAACATCGACATGCCGTTCAGCATGGCGACGTACACGGCGAAGCTGATCGAAGACCAGCAGGCGCGCACCATCGGCGACGTGCTCTCGAACGATCCTGCTGTGCGCACGGCTTATGGCTACGGCAACTTCCAGGAGATCTACGTCATTCGCGGCTTCACGCTCGACAGCGACGACGTCTCGCTCAACGGCCTCTACGGCATCACGCCGCGCCAGCTCGTCGAGACCGCCGCGCTCGAGCGCGTGGACATCTTCAAGGGCGCGAGCGCGTTCGTGAACGGCGCCTCGCCCAACGGCAGCGCGATTGGCGGCAGCGTGAACCTGCAACTGAAGCGCGCCGACGACAAACCGCTCACGCGCGTGACGCTCGAAGGCAGCGCCTCGGGCGAGTTCGGCACGCATATCGACGTGGGCCGCCGCTTCGGCGACAACGACCAGTTCGGCATTCGCGTGAACCAGTCGAACCGCGACGGCGAAACGAGCATCGACGGTGAAAACCGCCGCAACAACCAGACGGCCGTGGCGCTCGACTGGCGCGGCGACAAGCTGCGCCTCGAAGGCGACTTCCTGTATCAGCGCCAGCACGTGTCGGACGGGCGCCCGGTGGTCTACGTCCTCGGCGACGAGATCCCGGCCGTGCCTTCGGCCACGCACAACTACGCGCAAACCTGGTCGTATAGCGATGCGGAAGACACGGTCGGCATCCTGCGCGCCGAATACGACTTCCTGCCCGGCTGGACCGCGTATGTGACGGGCGGCGTGCGCCACACGAACGAGCACGGCGAATACTTCTCGCCCTACTACACCGATCCCACGAACACCTATGGCTCGCGCCTGGGCGTCGTGCGCAAGGAAGGCGCGACCTCGGCGGAAGCGGGCGTGCGCGGCCACTTCGACACGGGCCCGGTGAGCCACTTCGTGACCGCGGGCGCCTCGATCGTGCGCGTAGAAACGCAGTCGGGCTGGACCTATGGCGGCCCGTTCACGACCGATCTCTACAACACGCCGCAGGTGCCGTATCCGGCCACCACGATGCAGGCCGGCATGGACGGCAACCCGCCGATCACGGCGCTGAACCTGCTGCGCAGCATCTCAGCTTCGGACACGCTCGGCTTCTTCCATGACCGCGTGCTGTTCACGGTGGGCGTGCGTCACCAGGAGATTCTGTCGAACGGCTACTCGTCGTCCACGCTGCTGCAAACGTCGAACTACAACGACTCGATCACCACGCCGCTGTTCGGCCTCGTGGTCAAGCCGTGGGAGAACGTGTCGATCTACGCGAACCGCAGCGAGTCGCTTTCGGCAGGCGGCATTGCCCCTCAAGGCACGACGAACTATGGCGCGCAGCTCGCGCCGGAACGCACGAAACAGTATGAAGTGGGCGCCAAGTACGACAACGGCAAGTACGGCGCGCAGCTCGCGCTGTTCCAGCTCGAAAAGCCGCAGACGTACACCAATAGCGCGGGCGCCTATGTGGCCAACGGCAACGAGCGCCATCGCGGCGTGGAGGCGTCGGTGTTCGGCGAGGTGTACAAGGGCGTGCGTTTGATTGCGGGCGCAACCTATATCAACGCCGTGCAACTCGACACCGACGGCGGCTCGACCGACGGCAAGACGCCGGTGGGCGTGCCGAGCTTCCTGCTCAACCTGGGCGCCGAGTACGACGTGCCCTGGGTTCAGGGCCTCACGCTTTCGGCGCGCTGGACGCATACGGGTCCGCAGTATTTCGACGCGGCCAACACCATGTCGATCAAGGCATGGGACACGGTGGATATCGGTGCGCGCTATGCGACGAACGTGTTCGGGCGTCCGACTACGTTCCGCGCGAACGTGTATAACCTCGCGAACAAGGCGTACTGGTCGTCGACCAACGGCGGCTATCTGACGATGGGTGCGCCGCGTACCGTGCTGTTCTCGATGACGACGGACTTCTGATCGGCAATCGAGCGCACATAGCGCTATGAAGAAAGGGCCCGGCAGTTCATCTGCCAGGCCCTTTTTGCTTTTACCGTATGTCTACGGACAACGCACGTTCGTTATCTGCCCACCACCGTAATCGCAAACCCATCCCAGCCCTTGCTTCCCACCGTCTGCACAGCGGTCGTCGCCAGCCGCTCGTCGTGAGCCAGCATGTCGAAGTAGCGCCGCAAGCCGACCACATCGTCCTCGTGATGTGCAGGATCGGCCACGCGCCCTTCCCGCACCACGTTATCGGCAACGATGACCGTACCGGGACGCGATAGCTTCAGCACGCGTTCGAGGTAGTTCGGATTGTTGCTCTTGTCCGCGTCGATAAACACGAAGTCGAACGCCGGCTCGCCTTGCGCAATCAGCGCGTCGAGCGATTCGAGCGCAAGTCCCGTCACGACCTTGACCTTCGCATCGAGCCCCGCGCGCGCGATGTTGGCGCGCGCAACGGCCGCGTTCTCCGGGCTGAATTCGAGCGACACCATCGCGCCATTGTCGGGCAGCGCGCGCCCAAGCCAGATCGCGCTATAGCCGCCCAGCGTGCCGATTTCGAGTATGCGCCGCGCGCCCTGAATGCGCGCGAGCAGATGCAGAAACTTGCCCTGATTTGGCGCCACGTTGATCGCACGCAGGCCCGCCTTCGCGCTTGCCGCGAGCGCGCCGTCGAGCGCGTCATCCGGGCCGATCAGCCGGTCGCAGAACCAGTCATCCACTGCTTGCCACGTTTGCTCGTTCACTACCCTGTTCCCGTCTGGATCACGCTGCCAAGATTACCGCATCCGCTCGCGCAACATCAGTTCGGGATCCTGATTGAATGACTCTGAAAGCTGACTCGGCACGCGAGGCGCAAGACCCCGTTGCGCATTCGCAACGCCGCCGCTCTTTGTTGCGCGCTCAGGAATTGTCAAACGCCCCAAGCGGGCCGCCGCACCCACGCGCGCAACTGTCAAATCGGCCGCCAGGCCGCGCCGGCCCGTCTTCTGCGCGCGCTACGCAACAGGCATAAACACGTGCATTCATAGGGCACGATCCTCTGCTCTCCGCTACACTCCACCCACATTGACGCCGTTTCGAGATAACGACTGGCGGCACCACGCCGCTAATATCCCTGATCGCTGTCTTTACTGGATAAAGACAGTCACTGCGAAGAAAACAAAGGGCTGTTGCGATGCGACTATCCGTTCAAGTTGGGCTGGGCGCGCTCGTCGCCGGATTGCTGCTGGGGGCGAGCCTCTTCGCGGTGGACAAATCGGCTATCGCGGCTACACAGACCACCAAGGCGGCAGCGCCCGGAGCAAGCGACGTTCCCGCTGCCGCGCCGGCAGCGGCCTCCGCCGCGGTGACCGGGCCCGTTGTCATCCAGACGGCGCCCGGCGCCGTCATTCCCGGGCCTGCCGCGCCCGCGCCGCTTGGCGAGCCGCGCTCACGCACGTTCACGCTGCGCCAGATGGGTGTGTACGGGCCGATCGCGCTGCGCGGGCTCGATCCCACCGCCGGCATGAGCGTCGACGTGCGCACCGACGAAGTGGTGACTGGCGCGAAGCTCAAGCTCGTCTACACCTACTCGCCCTCGCTGATCTGGTCGCTTTCGCATCTCAAGGTGTTTGTGAACGGTGAAGTCGTCGCGACGATTCCGCTCGTGAAGGAAACAGCCGGGCAACTCGTGACGAGTGAGATCGATCTCGATCCGCGCCTCTTCACCGACTACAACCGCATCACCGTGCAGATGATCGCGCACTACACGCTCGATCATTGCGAGGATGCCTATCATTCGAGCCTCTGGGCCGACGTGAGTCCCGAGACGTCGCTCACGCTCAACACGGCGGGCATCGTCCTGCCGGATAGTCTTGCGCTGCTGCCCGTGCCGTTCTTCGACCGCCACGACAACCGGCTCGTGCGCGTGCCCTTCGTGCTGGCCGCCAACGCGGGCGTGCCCGTGCTGCGTGCGGCGGGCGTGGTCTCGTCGTGGCTCGGCGCGCTCGCGAGCTATCGCGGCTCGCGCTTCCCGGTCACGCGCACGGTGCCACCCGACGCCAACGCCATCGCGCTCGTGCTGCCGGGGCAGGTGCCCGAGGGGCTGAAGCTGCCGGAGATCACGGGCCCCACGATCTCGGTCATGGCGAACCCGGCCGCCGATCCGCAGTCGGGACGCAAGCTCCTCGTGCTCGCGGGCCGCACGCCCGAGGAACTCCAGAACGCCGCCTATGCACTCGCGCTCGGGCAGGCGGGCATGACGGGCAACAGCGTGATGGTGAAGTCGATCGATCTCGGGCCTGAGCGCAAGCCCTACGACGCGCCGAACTGGGTGCCCACCGACCGGCCCGTGCTGTTCCGCGAGCTGGTCACCGACCCGCAGCAGCTCCAGGTGTCGGGCTACAACCCGCCCGCGATCCGCGTGAATCTGCGCGTGCCCGCCGACCTCTACGCGTGGGCGCGGGGCAACGTGCCGCTCGATATCCGCTATCGCTACACGGCGCCTTCCGCGTGGAACGACTCGGTGCTCAACGTGAGCATCAACGATCAGCTCGTGCGCTCGCAGCGGCTGCGGCCCGTCACGCGCGCCGCCGACGAAGCGCGCATCAACGTGCCGCTGCTCTCGGGCTCGGACACGCGCGCTGCGACCAATCTGGAGATTCCCGCGTTCCGCGTGGGCAGCGACAACCAGTTCCAGTTCCAGTTTCATATCGATTCGCAGAAGACGGGCCTGTGCACGTCCACCGCCACCGATGTCGCGCGTGCGGCCGTCGATCCCGACTCGGTCATCGACTTCAGCGGCTTCGCGCACTACACGGCGCTGCCCAATCTCGCGTACTTCGCGAACAGCGGTTATCCATTCACGCGCATGGCCGACCTCTCCGAGACGGCCCTCGTGATTCCGGACGAACCCGACACGAAGGATCAGGAAGCCGTGCTCACGCTGCTCGGCCACATGGGCCAGTGGACCGGCCTGCCCTCGCTGCGCCTGACGATCGTACCGGCCAGCCAGGTGGACACCGTGCGCAACAGCGACCTGCTCGTGCTCGGCGTGGGCTCGGGCGCGCAGTTGCTCGAAAAGTGGGGCAAGGACCTGCCGCTTCTCATCGAGCGCGGCAGGACCGAGGTGACCACGCGCGACCAGCGCTCCGGCTGGCCCGGCTGGCTTGGCGGCACCGAAGACGAAGACCCGACGCCGTCGGGTCGCTCGATCGTCACGCTCGGCGGACCGATGGCGGCGCTGATCGGCTTCGAGTCGCCGCTGAAGTCGGGCAGAAGCGTGGTGGCGCTCGCCACCACCTCGTCGGCCCAGCTCGGTGACGTGCTCGACGCGCTTCAGGACGGCGCCAGGATCTCGCAGATGCACGGCGACCTCACGCTCGTGCGCCACGGCCAGGTTGAAGGCCTGCGCGTGGGCGAGCGCTATTTCGTCGGCGATCTGCCGTGGTATGCCCGCGCCTGGGTGTTGATCTCGCGCTACCCGTCGCTGATGGCGCTCGCGGGCATTCTGGCCGGTCTGATCGTTGCGCTCACCGTGTTCTGGGCGCTCGGCCGCATGGCCACCCGCCGCTCCGGGACCTGATCATGCGCCCGGGTTTGGCTACGCTCGCGCCGGCCCTGGCGCCACGGCTCGCGCCCCGGTTCGCGCGCTGGCTCACGGCCGGCGCGCTCGCCTGCGCGCCGCTCGCGCCGCCAGGGCCACTCGGGACACTCGCCGCATTGACACTGCTGATGCCGGCTGCCACGGCGCACGCGGCTGCGCCGGCCGCACCAGGTGCGCCAGGTGCGCCAGGTGCGCCAGGTGCAAACGCTACCGCCGCAAAGTCCGCCAGCCCCGCCGCCTGCGCCTGGCCCGCATGGAGCATATTCCGCAGCACGCTGCTGAGCGCCGACGGCCGCGTGATCGACGCGAGCACGCCTCGCCAGATCACCGTTTCCGAAGGGCAGTCCTACGCGCTCTTCTTCGCGCTGGTCGCGAACGACCGGGCGAGCTTCGACAAGGTCCTCACGTGGACCGAAAACAATCTCGCGCAGGGCGATCTCGCCTCGCATTTGCCCGCATGGATCTGGGGGCGCCGCGATATCGGCGATGACGGCAAGCCGGTCGCGGCTGCGGGCGCTTCCGCTCCCGCGCCGGCCAGCGCCGCGCACGCCGGCGAGCCCCAGTGGGGCGTGATCGACAGCAACCCCGCCAGCGACGCCGACCTCTGGATCGCCTACACGCTGCTCGAAGCCGGGCGCCTCTGGAACGAGCGCCGCTATACCGCGCTCGGCACGATCATGGCCCGCAACATCGTGCGCGAGGAAACTGCCGTGCTGCCGGGGCTTGGGCGCACGGTGCTGCCAGGGCCCGTGGGTTTCACGATCGGCAAGGACGGCTGGCGCCTGAACCCGAGCTACGTGCCGCTCCAGGTCATGCGGCGCTTCATGCTCGCGCTGCCGCAGGCGAGCGAATGGAAGGCGCTGCTGGCTTCCTCGGCGAGACTCGTCAACGAGACCGCGCCCAAGGGCTACTCGCCCGACTGGGTGGAATATCACGCGAAAGGCGGCTTCGCCCCCGACGCGCAAACGCACGCCGAAAGCGCCTACAACGCCATTCGCGTGTACCTGTGGGCCGGCATGCTCGCGAGCGACGACCCGCTGCGCGCCAGCACGCTCGCCACCTTCAAGCCGCTCGCGGACTTTGTCGGCGCACAGGGTTTTCCGCCCGAGCGCGTCGACACGACTACGGGTACAGCGGGGCCGAACGAGGGCAACGGCGGCTTTTCCGCCGCGGTCGCGCCGTACCTGGCCGCGCTTGGCCGCAGCGATCTCGCGAACGCTCAGGCCGAGCGCAGCCGCACGCTCGCGCAGAAGTCGCCGCCTGGCTACTACAGCAGCGTGCTGATGCTGTTCGGGCTCGGCTACCTCGACGGCCTCTACCATTTCGACGCGCAAGGCCGCGTTGCCCCAGCATGGACGAGCGCATGCCCCACGCCGCGCTGAACGCCCTCGCGTCTGCTCGCCGCGCCGCCCGTGCGCGCAGCGCGCGCCGTGAGGCGCGGCGCCTCGCTGCGTGCGCGCTGCCGGGCCTCGCCAGTCCCGGCACGCCGCCGAGCCGCTTGTTGCCGAACATCGCGCCGCTCGTTGCGCTGCTCGTCGCCGCGTCGCCGTATCCTGCCTCCGCGCAGACGGCTCCGCAGCCAGCGGCCAACGCCGCCACGCCAGGCGCCCAGGCCGAGCAACTGCTCTCGGCCGCGCGCATGTGGGAAGGCAAGAATCGTCCGGACGTCGCACGCGGGCTCGTGCAAAAAGCGCTGCTGTTCGACCCGAAGCAGCCCGACGCGCTCGCCTTGCTCGGCGAAATCGAGCTGCGCTCGAACCGCCCGGCCGAGGCCGCGAAAATCCTCGCGCAGCTCAAGAAAATCGCCCCGAACGCGAGCGCGACGAAGGAACTCGACGACGCCTACCGCATCGCCACGAGCGGCAAGATGGAGATGGCCCAGATCCGTCTGCTCTCGGCCGCGGGCAAGAGCGAGGAAGCCTCGGCACGCCTGCTCAAGCTGTTTCCGAACGGCGCGCCCGCGGGCGATCTCGCACGCGACTATTACCGCATCCTCGCCGGTACGACCGCGGGCCGCGCGCAGGCGATCAGCGAATTGCGCACGCGCGTGAAGCAGAATCCGAATGATCCGCGCCTCGCGCTGATCCTCGGCGACCTGCTCACCGACCGCGCCGACACGCGCATGGAAGGCCTCAACCTCATTTATCGCGTGTACCAGCGCCAGGACAGCAATCGCGCGCTTGCGCTCGAACTGTGGCGCCGCGCGCTCGGCAGCGCGGGGCGCGACGATCCGGCCTACTACGTGTGGTATCTGCGCTATTTGCAGGAAGTGCCCGACGACACCGACGCGCAGCAGACCGTCGCCGATCTCGGCAAGAAGCTCGGCGCGAAAGGCCAGGCGCAGGCGCTCGCCCAGGCGCAGAACCCGCAGGCCGTCGTCACCGCGCCCGCACCGTCGCGTGCAGCTGCAACGAGCGGCGCTTCGACTCAGGCCCGCGCCCGGCCCGGCCCCGGCGCCGCCGACCGCGCGCGCGGCCTCGCGCAACTCGACCGCGGCGATCTCAAGGACGCCGAAACCTCGCTGCAAAGCGCGCAGCGCGCGAACCCCAACGACGGCGAAACCATCGGCGCGCTCGGCCTCGTGCGACTGCGCGAAGGCCGCCACGACGAGGCGCGCGAACTGTTCGCGCGCGCCCTCAAGCTCGATCCGGACAACGCCGGCAAGTGGCGCAGCCTCGAAAAGACGGCCACCATCTGGGGCACCATTGCCAAGGCGCGCGATGCCAATTCGCAAGGCAAACCGGAACAAGCCGAAGCGCTCGCGCACGAGGCGCTCAAGCTCGACCCTGGCAACACGACCGCCAGCGACATTCTCGCCAACGCGCTTATCGCGCAAAAGAAGTGGCCAGAAGCCGAAGCCGTGCTGCGCCCGCTCGTGAACGCCCCCAAGCCCGACATGGACGCGCTGCGCGGCCTCGTGACGGTGCTGCGCGAAACCCATCGCGAAAACGAAATCGAACCGCTGATCGCTGCCACGACGCCGCGCGTGAGCGGTTCGACGGCGGAGCTCAAACGCCTTCACGCCGAGCTGCTCTCGATCCAGGCCGACCAGTTGCTCGCGGACAACCGCAAGAGCCCGGCCATCGCGAAACTCGAAGAGGCCGTGCGCCTCACGCCCGACGACGCCTGGACGCGCTTCACGCTCGCGCGCCAGTACCGCGATCTGGGCCTGCCCGCGCTGGGCCGCCAGGTCATGGAAGACGGCCTGAAAGTCTCGCAGGCGCCCGACATGCGCTACGCCACGGCGCTCTACCTGAATTCCGTGGACGACGTCGGCGCGGCCGCCGCACAGCTCGCGGCTGTGCCAGAGGCCGAACGCAGCCAGGGCATGCGCGAGCTGATGGGCAACCTCGCCGCGCAGAAGAAGATCGCGCAGGCCCGCCAGCTCATCGCCCAGGGCAAGGAAGACGAAGCGCGCGCGCTGCTCGACTCCGCCGCCGCCGACGCCAACGCGGCCAACGACCCGCA
Source organism: Paraburkholderia sp. J11-2 (assembly GCF_905220185.1). Classification (NCBI taxonomy): domain Bacteria; kingdom Pseudomonadati; phylum Pseudomonadota; class Betaproteobacteria; order Burkholderiales; family Burkholderiaceae; genus Paraburkholderia; species Paraburkholderia sp. J11-2. The sequence goes on from NZ_CAJMYY010000017.1 coordinate 176,103, forward strand.
GATGCTCGCCACGGTCGGGCGCGAGTGGATCGCCATCGGCGAGCCGGACCGGGGCCTGAAGCTCGTGCAGGACTGGCTCGCGGCGCACCCCGACGACCCGGCGGCCAACGGCGCGCGGGTGCGCTACGGCGAGCTGCTCGCGGCGGCCAACCGCGACGACGCGTGGGCGAACTGGATCGACGCCACGCGCGATCAGCCCGGCATCACCGAGGAGCAGCTGGCCAGTCTCGACGACCAGGAGCTGCGCCTGGCGGTGCGCGAAACCGACCGGCAGATCGAAGCGGGCGACCTCACGGCCGCGCGCCACACGCTCGACGCCGTGCCCGACCGCCTCAAGTCGAACCGGAGGTGGCTCCTCGAAGAGGTGGATCTGCTCGACGCAAAGGGCGACTACAAGGGTGCGATGGCCGCGGCGCAGAAGGTGCTCGCCACGCAACCCGACGACGCCGATGCACGCCTCGCCGTTGCGCGTATGCTGGAGCGCATGGGCCGAGACCGGGAGGCCGCCGACATGGTGCGCGCAGTGCTGGCCGACACCGCGGAGAACGACATCGACACGCGCCTTGCCGTGGCGCGGCGCTTCACCGCGCTCGGGCTGAACGACGAGGCTTCCGCCGTAGTCGATCCGTTGCGCGAGCAATATCCGGACAACCCGGACATCACGATCCAGGCGGGGCGCGTGGCGCAGGCGCGCGGCAACTACAACGAGGCCGCGAGCCTATATCGCACTTCGCGCACGCAGGAAGAGGCCGAAGGCACGCAGCCGGACGCCGACGGCACGACCTCGGCCGGCCGCGCGCTGCAGAGTCTGGAAGACCGCAAGCAGGGGCAGGTCGCGACCGGCTGGTATCAGTCGAACCTTTCGGGCGACCCCGGCATTTCCGAACTGCACGCCAGCGAAGTCCCGCTGTACGTGCGCATTCCGGACGGCTACACGGGCCATTATTTCTTCCATGCCGATACGGTCTACCTGAACGCCGGCACGCTGCCCGGCGGCGACCTCGACACCGCGTCCAAGTACGGCAAGATCGCGGCGCTCGGCAACGCCGGACTCGGGAACATCAACGAGACCGCCAAGGGCGTCGCGCTCGCAGCGGGCTACGAGTTCAGCGGCGCGAACAATAGCTGGCGCGCCGACATCGGCAGCACGCCGGTGGGCTTTCCGATCACGAGCGTGCTGGGCGGCATTCAGTACCGCCACGACTTCCAGAACAGTTCGTCGCTGTCGCTCGACGTCTCGCGCCGGCCCGTGACCGCCAGCCTGGTTTCGTACGCGGGCGGCATCGATCCGGTCACTGGCGAGAAGTGGGGCGGCGTGGTGCGCAACGGCTTCACGGTGCGCGGCGCGAAGGACATCGGGCCCGGCACGATCTTCACGAGCATCGGCTTCGGACTCCTGACCGGCACCAACGTGGAGACCAACCAGGAGTTCAAGGTGCGCAGCGGCTACGACTGGTCCGTGTTCAGGCGGCCCGACCAGATCGTGTCGAGCGGCCTGATCCTCAACTACTGGAAGTACTCGAAGAACGAGCACAACTACACGTTTGGTAACGGCGGCTATTACAGTCCGCAAAGTTATTTTTCGATCGGCATTCCGCTCGACTGGACCGGCCGCTACAAGAAGCTTTCGTGGGAGATCGACGGGTCGGTGGGCATGTCGTTCACGAATGAAAACCAGTCGCCGTTCTACCCCACGCGGCCAGGCCTGCAGGCCCAGGCGCTCGCGTTCATGAGCGCCAACGATCTCGGCTCGCCGTATTTCGGCGGCGGCTCGGGCGGCGGCTTCAGCTATACGATCGAAGCCGCGCTCGAATACCGCGTGACGGAGCACTTCGTGGTGGGCGGACGCTTTTCGATCGACCGCTCGCGCGACTACGCGCCGAACGTGGGCGTGCTTTACATGCGCTACTTCTTCTCGCCGCAGAAGGGGCCGGTGCCGTTCCCGCCGCGGCCGGTCGTCCCTTATTCGGCCTATTGACGTGGCCACAGAGCGAGCGCGCATGACGACGATGAAACCCGCGACGATGAAATCCGCGACACGAGCGACACGATGACCGATCCCGCCACCCTTCCCGCAGCGCCCGCCGGCGCCAGCCGCGATACGCGCCGCTCGCTGTTCTCGCGTCTCGCGCGCCGCGAGCCGCTCGCGATCGACGGCCTGCCGCCGTCGCTCGCCTCGCTCGGCGCGGGCCAGGTGCACGTGGTCTACGCGGGCGCCTCGCCCGCGCGCGACGCGCTCTTCTGGCAAACCGCCGCCGCCGCGCTCACGGGTCCAGCCACCGTGCTCTCCACGCGCGACGGCGCGAGCCTCGCGGCCACGTTGCGCGACCATGGCGTCGATCTCGACAAGAACGGTTCGACGCACGCGTGGGCAAACGTATGCACGGTGCGTCCACTCCAGGAACGCGACGGCGTGCAGGTGCTGATCGAAGCGCTCAACGCGCTCGCCGCGCAGTGCGCCGCACCCGAAAGCCAGTTCTTCATCGAAGGCGCGGAGGCGTTCTTCAACTGGCAGGACCCCGCCGCGCTTGCGAGTCAGGGCGCGCAGCTCGCAGGGTGGTGCGCGCAGTATCGTTACGGCGTGCTGATGGTGGTGGCGCCCCCAGGCCTTGGCGACGATCAGGAGCATCCCGAGCTGGCCGCGTTCCAGGCGCGTTTTGCGGGCGCCGCGCAATTGCACCAGGTGCAGGGGCAGTATCGCTGGGAAGTGGCGTTCTGGCGCGCCGGCGACGCCGTGCACGGCAGCCAGAGCGTGCCGCTGCGCTTTTCCGCGGTCGACCACCGCCTGACCGTTTCTGGCGGCACCTTCGAAACCGAGATCGGCGAAGCGGGCCTGCTCGCGCCCGACGAAGGCCGTGTCGTTGTTTCGCGCGACGCCATGCTGCACGAACGCGTACTGCCGCAGGCCTGGCAGATCGTCGACAACAACGAGGCTGCCGTGGCCGCGGCGCGCACTTCGGTCGCAGCCACGGTGATTCTCGATTTCAGCGTGAACCGCGACCTCGAAGCGCTCGCGGAACAGGTGCACACGCTGCGCCTGCAGTGCGGCGAAGCGCTCAAGATCATCGTGCGCGAGGACGCCGTGGCCATGCGCTACGAGTCGCTCATGCTCAACCTCGGTGCGAACCGGGTCATTGCGCGGCAAACGCCACTCGCGCAGGTCGAGGCCATCGTCGACAGTCTGCAGGGCCAGGTGTATTCGCGGCCCATGCCCGCCGACTACCGCCAGGCGCTCGCCGCCGTGGTGCACGGCGAGGAGAGCGGCTACGTGGGTGCGGCGCACTTCGTCGAACTGGTGCGCGCGGCGGTGGAACGCAGCCGCGTGATCCAGTTGCCGAGCGTGCTGATCCGGCTCGCGCTAATGCCGGAAATCGCGCACGTGGATGCGCTCAAGGTGTGCCATCTGCGCCGCGCGGGCGATATCGTGACGGCGAGCGGCGACAGCCTCTACGTGTTCTTCTTTGCATGCCGCATGAGCGACGCCGACGCCGTGTGTCAGCGCGTGTTCAAGCGGCCGCTCGCCGAGCTGTTCCAGGGCGAGGAGCGCTACGGCGACGGCCGCGCGATCACCGAGGCGCTGGACGCGTTCGCCGACGAGATCGACACCGCGCCGCCGCCCGACTATTCGGGCTGGCTCGCGATCAACGAAGGGCAGCCCGCCGCGCCCGCGGCCGTCTCGGTCCAGGCCAACGGCCAGACCGTGCCGCCTGCGGCGGCTTCCGCGATTGCGCCGGGCGCAGCGTCCGCTGCAACGACAGCGACAGCAAACGCGACGCCGCGCAATATCGCTCCCATAAATGGTGACCTGTTGTCCGCGCTCGACCCCGCCGCGCGCGGCGACAGCGCGAAACCGCGAGCCGCGCCGCAGCGCGCGGCGCTGCCGCTCAAAGCATAGGAGAGCGACATGAACGTATTCCTCGGTTACTTCGTCTGGGGCTTGATGCTTGCCGTGCCGCTCTACTTCGTCGCCTGGCGTCTGCGTCTTGGGCGCTTCCTGCCCATGTGGCTGCGCCCCGCGCGCTCGCGCCCGCTCCAGTTGCCGCCCCAGCTCGACGCCCTGCTGATTCGCGGCCAGCGCCGCACCGGCCAGACGGGGCCGCGCCAATGAAAACCATCGCCATCGTCTCAAGCGTCGGCGGTGCCGGCCGCACCACGCTCACTGCCGCGCTCGCGGGGCTGCTGGCGGCGCGCGAGCACGTCGCGCTCGCCGCCGAATGCGACCCGCGCAACGTGCTGGCGCTCCACTTCGGGCTGCGCGAGAGCGCGCGCGAAGGCCTCGTCACGCATCTGGCGGGCGGCCCCGGCGCCGACGACGCCTGGTCGCGCGCCGCGCTGCAAAGCGACGATGGCGTGCTCGTGCTGCCATGGGGCAGCCTCGCGAACGGCCACGCGTCCCTCGACGACGACGCGAGCGCCCTGCTCGACGCGCGCCCTGGCTGGCTGCGCGAACTGCTCGCCCGCGTGGACCTGCCGGCGCACGCGATTGCGCTCGTCGACGCGGGCACGTGGCCCTCGGCGCACGCGCGCCAGGCGATCGACGCCGCCGACCTCGTGCTTTGCGTCCTCGCGCCCTGCGCCACCGCGTGTGCAACGCTGCCGCGCCTGATCGCCGCGCTCGTGCGCGCCGGCAAGCGCAGCGTGTTCATCGCCAATGCGGTCGCGCCCGCGCGCCAGCTGCACATGGACGTCGTTTCGCTGCTGCGCGCGCGCCTCGGCGCCGCCATGCTGCCGTATCTCGTGCATGCGGACACCGGTGTGCCCGCAGCACTCGCCGCCGGCGAAAACTTCTGCCTGAGCGCGCCCAGCTCGCAAGCCGCGCACGACCTGAACGGCATTGCCTCGTGGCTCTCGCACTGGAGCACGGGCGCAAGCCTCGACGCCCCCGACGAACTGCTCGCGCAACATGCCGCGCGCGGGAGCACGCCATGATCCGCGAGAAGATCGCTGCACTGTGGATCGCGTTTTGGGCGTCGCTACGCCGCCTGAGCGCGCCTGAGCTCGATCTCGCGCCCGACGCGCCGCGTGGCCAGTGGCTGCTGCGCGCCTTCTTCCGGCCGCCGCGCCCCGGCCAGCGCGACGTGCCCGCACTCGCCTTCGCGCGCCTGGGCAAGGACATCCGCCAGCGGCTGAACATAGGCCGCGACGACACCGCCGGCGCCTGGCTGCTGCGCCTCTTCCTGCGCCCGCGCCGCGCGCGACAGCGCCTTGCCGCCGACCTGCGCAAGCTTCACAAGGCGCCGCAAGGGCACCATCGCTTCGCGTTGCGCGCGTGGCTCGGCAGGGGGCTCGAACCGATCTATCGCCGTGCCTCGCGCGCGAGCGCGGCAATCGGCGCACGCCTGCCCGACGTGCCGTGGGACGGCATCGAGCAGCGCCTCGAGAAGCTTTCGGCAGCGCTCGACAGCGTGCCTTTCCTGCGCCAGTGCCTCCTGTGGCTCGCGTTCATCGCGGCCATTGCCGTGTGCACGACGCCGCTGCCGTTCGCGGGCCAGGTGCTGCTGTTCCTGCTCGTGTACGTCGTGGTGATGATCGCGCGCCGCCTGCCGGGGCGTCTCGCCACCATGCTCATGGTGATGCTCTCGATCCTCATGACGGGCCGCTACGTCTGGTGGCGCAGCACGCAAACGCTGCATCTGACGAGCCCCGCCGAGGCTATCGTGGGCTACATCCTCTACGCGGCCGAGCTTTACACGTGGATCGTGCTGATCTTCGGCTACGTGCAGACCGCCTGGCCGCTGCGCCGCAAGCCGCAGCCGCTGCCCGACGACCCCGCCGACTGGCCGACCGTCGACATCTATATCCCGACCTACAACGAGTCGCTCTCGGTGGTGCGCCCAACCGTGTTCGCGGCCAGCTCGATCGACTGGCCGCGCGACAAGCTGCGCGTCTACATTCTCGACGACGGCACGCGCGATGAATTCCGACGCTTCGCGGAGGAAGCCGGCGTGGGTTATATCGTGCGCGCCGAGCACACGCACGCGAAGGCCGGCAACATCAATCATGCGATGCCGCTCACCCAGGGCGAGTTCATCGCGATTTTCGATTGCGACCACATTCCCACGCGCTCCTTCCTGCAAACGACCGTAGGCGTCTTTCTCGCCGACAAGAATTGCGCGCTGGTGCAAACGCCGCACCACTTCTTCTCGCCCGACCCGTTCGAGCGCAATTTCGACACGTTCCACCGCGTACCCAACGAAGGCAGCCTCTTCTACGGCCTGATCCAGGACGGCAACGACTTCTGGGACGCCACGTTCTTCTGCGGCTCGTGCGCGGTCATCAAGCGCGCGGCGCTCGAACACATCGGCGGGATCGCGACCGAGACCGTGACCGAAGACGCCCACACCTCGCTGCGGCTGCATCGCCACGGCTATACCTCGGCCTACCTGCGCACCGTGCAGGCGGCGGGCCTCGCCACCGACAGCCTCGCCGACCACATCGGCCAGCGCATTCGCTGGGCGCGCGGCATGACGCAGATCTTCCGCGTCGACAATCCGTGGATCGGCAAGGGCCTCTCGTTCTTCCAGCGCATGTGCTACAGCAACGCCATGCTGCACTTCTTCTACGGCTTCCCGCGCCTCATTTTCCTCGTGATGCCGGGCGCGTACCTGTATTTCGGACTGCACGTGATCAACACGCCCGCGCCCGTGATCCTTGCCTACGTGGTGCCGTATCTGGTGATTGCCGCGATCGCCAACTCGCGCATCCAGGGGCGCTACCGGCACTCGTTCTGGGCCGAGGCCTACGAGTCGGTGCTCGCGTGGTACATCGTGCTGCCCACCACCATGGCCTTCATCAACCCGAAGCTCGGCAAGTTCAACGTGACCTCGAAGGGCGGCCATATCGAGCACGAGTATCTCGACTGGACGATCTCCAAGCCCTATCTCGTGCTGCTTGGCATCAACGTGTGCTCCATACTCGCCGGCATTGGCCGCCTCACGATCTGGCGAACCGAAGAGCCCGCCACCGTGTTCATGAACCTCTTCTGGGCCGGCGTGAATCTCACCATTCTCGGGCTGGCGCTCGGCGTGGCCAAAGAGGCGAAGCAGGTGCGCGTGGCGCACCGCATTCCGTTGCGCGTGCCCGCCATGCTCACACTGCCCGACGGCCGCACGCTCGCCTGCAAGACCGAGAACTATTCGATGGGCGGCCTCGGCCTCATGCTGCCCGCCGACGCCGTGGCGAAGCTCGAGCCCGGCGAGCGCATCAACGTGACGCTCGCGCGCGGCGTGCTGGAACACGACTTCCCGGCCGTGGTCGCGCGTCTCGCCGACCGGCGCCTTGGCGTGCGCTTTACCGACATGACGGTGGAGACGGAGCGCAAGCTCGTGGAATGCACGTTCGGCCGCGCCGACGCCTGGCTCGAGTGGGAAGACGTGCCGCCCTCCGATGCGCCGCTGCACGGCCTCGTCCAGCTGATCGAGCTGAGCTGGCAAGGCTACATGCGCCTCATCGACGCGCTCTTCGACGCGCTGGAAAACCTCTTCACGCGACGCCGGGCCGGCCAGGCCCGCCAGCCCTGAGAAACGCAACCGCCACATCAAGCCGCTACACCCCTGGAACGCGAAACACTATGGGTCTCTGGAATCTCTACTTCCTCGCCAAGCTGTACCTCTACTCGATCGGCACGCTCAAGCCCGAGTGGTGGATGAACTTCGCCTTCGTCGTCCTGCTGCTCGTGCCGCTGCACAAGCGCTGGCTGCGAATCGCGCGCGACGTGGCCGCCGTTGTCGTGGGCATCGCCATTGCGTACCACGAGTCGAGCATGCCCGACATCGGCCGGGCGATCTCGCAGATTCCTGTGCTCTTCACCTTCACGCCTTCGTACATGTTCGAACTCACGCGGCGCGTGATTTCGCTTTCGATGGTCGTGACCGCGGTGCTTGGCGTGCTGCTCTACTTCCTCATCGACCGCTGGGTGCGCGTGACGACGCTCGTACTGATCGCGCTCGTCGTCATGCCGATCTGGCAGGGCGTGGGCACCTTCGTCGCGAACGCCACCGCCAACGCCTCGCTCGCCAGCAACGGCGACGACGACGGCGGCACGGGCAAGAAGCGCGACGAGCAGTCGGGCAGCTACGACCAGCAGCTAGCGGCGTTCCGCGCCAACGAAGAGGGCCGGCGCGTGAACTTCACGCCGCTCACGACGGACACGAACGCGCAATTCGACATCATCGTGGTGCACATCTGCTCGCTCTCGTGGGACGACATGGACGTCGTGAAGATGCGCAACAACCCGCTCTTCTCGCGCTTCGACTACATCTTCCAGAACTTCAGTTCCGCCGCGAGCTATAGCGGCCCCGCCGCCATTCGCGTCCTGCGCGCCACCTGCGGGCAGGAGCCGCACAAGTCGCTCTACGACCCGGCGCCGCCCGAGTGCCACCTGTTCGCGCAGCTTGCGCAGGCGGGTTACAAGCCGCAGGCGCTGCTCAATCACAACGGCCGTTTCGACAATTTCCGCGGCACGGTGATCAATGAAATGGCCGTGCCGGGCGTGACGATTCCCTCCAACGAAGGCCTGCCGGAAGCGATGAAGGAGTTCGACGGCTCGCCGCTGGTTGGCGACTACGACGTGCTCGCGCGCTGGTACAAGCAACGCATTGCGGCGGGCGGCGGTCCGGTCGCGCTCTACTACAACACGGTCTCGTTGCACGACGGCAACCGCCTGCCGCCTCCGAACACCAATCTCACGAGCCTGCAGTCCTACCCGATCCGCCTGCAGAATCTGCTCGGCGACGTCGACAAGCTGATCAACCTCGTCGCGCAATCGGGCCGCCGCGCCGTGATCGTGTTCGTCCCCGAACACGGCGCGGCGCTGCGCGGTGAAGAAAATCAGATCGCCGGCATGCGCGAAATTCCCACGCCGAACATCGTGCATGTGCCGGTAGGCGTGAAGGTGGTGGGTCTGCCGCCCGGCAGCGAGCACACCGGTGGCGTGACGACGATCGATACGCCCACGAGCTTTCTCGCGCTTGCGCAACTGCTCGCGAACCTCGTCGCGCAAAGTCCGTTCGCCACGGGCGCGCCGCCGCTCGCGCAGTATGCGAACAACCTGCCGCAAACGCGCATGGTGGGCGAAAACGAGGGCACGGTGACGATGACGACCCCCACGGGCTATGTGATCCACACGCCGGACGGCGTGTGGGTGGAGGGCAAGTAATGGCGATACGCTTGTGGGGGTCCGGCCGCCGTTCGCGCAGCGGTCCTGCGCTACCGAGCGATATCGACGCGCTCGCGCGCCTGGTCGAGGGCGTGGACCGCGACCGCTATCTCGACGTTCAGGCCGAGGACGCCTGGCAAGCGGCCGCGAAACGCTGGCCGCTCGTGGCGGCCGTGCTGGAGCTGCCGACGCAGGAGAGCAAAGGCTGAGTCAGCGCACGCCTTCGCGGGTCGCGCCCTCCTGAGCGCACCACGCTTGCCACATTTGCCGGTAGGCGGATTCCATGTTTCGCGCGAAGCGTGCGCCATTCATGAGTGGCGAGGTTTCCATGCGCGCGCGCAAGCCCGCGCGCAGCGCGGCGAGGCGCGGCACATCGCGCGCGAGCGCCGTCACGGCGGCCACATACCCGGCGTCGCTTGCCGCCGCCAGCTCCGGCAAACCCAGATTGGCAAGCAGGCAGAGCCCCGCGCGGCTCACCGCCGAGCGGCCGTAGCGCGTGGGCACCGGTACGCCCATCCAGAAGGCGTCGAGACTCGTGGTGTGGCCATTGGCCGGAAACGTGTCCAGCGCGATGTCGATCTGCCGGTAAGTGCGCAGATAATCGGCGCGCGCCTGGAAACCCACGAAGCTCACGCGCGCCGGATCGATGCCGTGTGCCGCAAAGCGCGCATTCAAGCGCTCGCGCGCACTGCCGGGCGGCGCCATCAGAAGCAGCCGCGCGTTTGGCAGCGCGGCAAACACGCCGGACCACAGCGCCAATGTGGCGTCGGTGAGCTTGCAGGGATTGTTCAGGCATCCGAACGTAATGTGTCCAGCCGTGAGCGCCGGCAATGCGTTCACATCCACATCCGTCGCCAACGAGTCGTAGCACCAGAAGGCGTCCGGCAGGCGCACCGAGCGCTCGGTGTATTGATCGTCGATGTGCGGCTCGCCCTCCGGATCGAGCCAGGGGTCGGTGAGACGCCAACCGATCGAGGGGCTGCCCGTCGTGCCGGGGTAGGCGAGCCACGCCACCTGCACCGGAGCGGGCCGCCGCGCGAACACCAGGCGCCGCGCGCCGTCCATGTGCATTGTGAGATCCACGACCACGTCGATGCGATCGTCGCGAATCTGCTGGGCTACGCGCGCATCGTCGAACTCGCGCACGTCGCGCCAGACATCGCTGAAACCGCGTAGCCGGGCGGTTACTTCGTCGGTCTCTGCGCTCAGCGAGTAGCAGAAAATGTCGAACGCCTCGTGATCGTGATGGCGCAACAGCGGCGTCGTAAAAAGCGACTGGCAGTGGTTGCGGAAGTCGGGCGAGACATAGCCGATGCGCAGCCGACGCGCGGGTTCGGGCGTGTTCGCATGGTGCGCTCCCGCGCTCGCGGCCAGCAGCGCCGCTTCGTGCCGGGCCGAGAACTGCTCGGCTTCGGCCCGCAGCGCGTGGCCGTCGTCGATGGCGAACATCAGCGACCACAGCAAGTTGCTGTTCGCGCCGGCATGCGCGGGATCGCAGGCCATGGCGCGCCGATAGCAGGCAATGGCCTCGTCGATGCTGCCGGACTTGCTGCACGTGTTGCCAAGGTTGAGGTGCGCGGCGGCGAAATCCGGCTTGAGTTCGATCGCGCGCGTGAAGGCCGCGCGCGCCTCGTCGATGCGGCCCGTCTGCATCATCAGGTTGCCGAGATTGTTCCACGCGGACACTCTGCCCGGTTCGCGCTCGAGCGCGCGTATGAGTGCGGCCTGCGCTTCGTCGACACGGCCCGCGCCCAGCAGCATGCAGCCCAGATTCGTGAGCAGGTCGACCGAGTCCGGCGCGAGCGTACGCGCGTGTTCGAGCATGGCCAGCGCTTCCGTGTTGCGGTTCGTGGCGAGCAGCACCTGTGAAAGATTGTTCCAGGCATTCACATGACCGGGCGCCAGTTCCAGCGTGCGCCGCAGTACCGCTTCCGCGCGCGCGAACTCGCCGGACTTGTACAGGGTGGTTCCGTAATTGAAGTGGATAGCCACATGGGCGGGCGCAAGCGCCAAGGCACGCTCGAAATGGCGCGAGGCCTCGGCACAGTTTCCCGCTTCGCCGTAAAGCTGACCGAGATTGTTCAGCGCCACGGCGAAGTCCGGCTGCAACTCAATCGCGCGATGCAGCGCCCGGATCGCGAAGTCGCGGTCGGCCGCGCGCTGACAGGTCAAGGCGAGGTTCACGAGGAAGAGCGGGTCCTCCCGCTCGGCCAGCGCGCGGGCGATGAGCGCACGTGCGGCGAGCGGATCGCGCCCGTTTTCGATCAGGCCGGCGAGATTCAGCGCGTCGGCGTCGTGCGGATTGGCGGCGATGAGGCGCTCGCACATGGCGCGCGCCGCTTCAGTTTCGCCGCGCTGCCACGCGGACTCGGCGGCGGCCAAGGGTGCTTGCGTTGCTTGCGCGTGCGGCGTGGCGTCGCGGGAAGCTTGGGAGGTCGACATGAGGGTGAACGCTTCCATGGCTTCGGATAGCAAACGTCCGAAGATGGCAACGCGTGTAGACGCAAAGCGTTCGATTATTGCCGCGTCTCGAAACTGGCTGTCTGGGTTGCGCCCGTTGTGGCGCCAGGCCGAGCCGGCTTGCTCCGCAGCGCGCTCCAGGCCCGCCCTGGTCCGCACGTTCAGCAAGCAGGCTGCGCGCAAGCGGCATGCAGGCCAGCGAGCGGTGCTTCAGTGGTCCTTATGATCCTTGATCTGACGCGCCTGGACTTCAGTCACCGAATCGAACAACGCCTCGGCACGCGCCAGTTCGTCCAGCGCGCGGTCGAGCCGCGATTGCGCGACCCCATAGGCAAGTGGCGCGGCGATGTCGCCCTGGACCTCGGCACGCAGGGCGCGAAATGCCCGGTCGACGTTGCGGCTCGCCTCAAAAAAGCGTTGCGCAGCCTCGGCCTCTTGTGAACGGATGTGAATCGCCATGGAAGAGTTCCATCGTGAGTTGCGTCCAGTCTCCCGCCCGGGAGACGTGACGCGTTCTTGCGCCGCCAAGCCGTGAAGACGCCGTGTGGTCGGCCGGCGGCACGTCGAAGAGATCGCGCGTCACGCCACGCGCCTGCTGCGCACAGGCCTCGCTGCGCACGCGTTTGGTGAGATTCGCGTAGGTGTCGAAGTCGCCCATGCGCGACGCCTCGTGAATTGCCGCGAGATCGCGCGCCTTGACGAGCGTGGGCTGCGTAAGCCGCACAAAGTACGGCGCCTCCAGCTCCGCCGTCAACACGAGCGGATGGCTCTTGCCGCCCGCCTCGGCGGCGCGCTCGACGCAATCCACCACTACGGTGCCCTGCGAGCGGGCCGGCGGCTTCGCCGTGCTTACGCTGCGCAGCCGCTCCGGAAACACCCGCAGCGAACTGCCGACGCTGAGCTCGGTTGGCGAGACGCATACCAGCGCGTAGTGATGCTCGCGTGCGGCGCCCGAAGGCAGCGTGGCGCTGCTCGTGACGAACACGTGCTGCGGAAGCTGGCGCACCTGCCCGCTTGCGTCGACCCACGCATTCCACACGACCACGCTGGCACGCTTGCCGCGCTTGTCTTGCGCTACGCGCGGACGGCTCGCCGCCGGCGAGAACAGGGCGAGGAGCGAGCCGGTGCGCAGCGCGGCGACCTGAGCGCTGCTGCCGAGCGACTGGCCGATGCCCCACAGGAAACGTCCGCCGCCCTGCCGGCGCTCCCACTCCTTGCGCAGAATCAGCGTAGGGAGATCCATGCCGGCCTCCGGCCCGATACGGGACCAGCAGAACGTGGGCGGTAGGTGTTTCAGTGCCATCGACTTCCTCGGAATGCAGTTGCTCATTGATTAGGGTGAGCAATTCAATAACCGTTACTGTATAGGTATAATGCATGACATGGAAGCCCCAGATACTTATTTTCCGGTGCAGGAACTGCTGCGGCGGTTATCGGACGATTCACGCTCGGCCAGCGAAATTGCACGGCTTTCCGGGGTCAGTCAGCCTACCGTCTCGCGTCTTCGCACGTCGAACGGGAGGCGTGTACGCCGGAGCGCGTCATTCAATAAGCTATGCAGTTTCTATGGCGTGAAGGCGCCGCCGTCCAGCCGGCACGCGGCCGCGTACAACGAATTGCTGCGCAACGCGATCGTCGAGGCGTGGGACGGCTCGGAGGAGCACGGCCGCGCGCTGCTGGTCGTCATCAAGGGATTGAAGGAGCTAAGGGAACGGCCCGCGTAGATTCAATTGGGCCGGCGGCATGAAGCGTTTTGCGCGAGGGCGCAAAGGTAACCATCCATGGGAAATTCGCCTTGCATTTCGGGGTTCCAGAGGAGCCACGAACCGTGCGCAAGCCACGGTGGGCCGGCAAATCCCCATATGTGGTGACCTTGACGTTTTCCTGCGCCGCGGGAGGCTCAAACGTATGATGTGAGAGCACCCATCGCACCGCAGCCGCCCGTTTGCAGTGTGTGAGATTCGCTACCCGAGCACCGCGTCCACCATGTCCGCCGACACTTCCCCCGTCCACACGAATGCTCCCGCTACTTTGCGCGGGCAGTGCCTTTGCGGCGCCGTGCGCTATGCGGTCGCGAATGCATTCCGCTATGCATTCAATTGCCACTGCTCGCAGTGCCGCCGCGCGACCGGGTCCGCATTCAAGCCCTTTGCGGGCATCGAAAGCGAGGCGCTGCGCCTGACCGAGGGCGAAGCGCAGACGCTGGTCTACGGCGACCCTCAGGCCGCCCATGACGTGCATTGCGGCCGCTGCGGCTCGCTGCTCTATTCAGTTGTGCGCGAAGGAGCCTATGTGCACGTAACGCTCGGCACGCTGACTGATGCGCCCGACATCCGGCCCGCCGGCCATATCTTCGTGCGCTCGAAAGCGCCTTGGTTCGAGATCGGCGACTCGCTCCCCCAGTACGACGAATTCCCGCCCTGACGCGTGCGTTCCTGCAGACATGCGTGGCAGCGACCATACCGGTATCGCCGCACTACTGCCTGCCGGTACATGGTTCGGCTAGTCTCGAAGCGTCCCTTCCCCTTGTCCCCAAGGACTCCGAGCCCCATATGGACTCCAAGACGATCGAGACGTACACGAGTGGCGCCGCAAGCTACGCAGCCGAATGGGCGAACCAGCCCGAGCCGGACGACCTCTATGCGCATCTCACGCAGCATTTCCGCCCCGAGGGACGGACAGTCGATATCGGGTGCGGATCGGGGCGCGACGTGGCGTGGCTGAACGCACACGGTTATCCGGCGGCCGGGTACGACGCGTCGCAGGGTTTGATCGCGCAGGCTGCCGCTGAATACCCGCAATACGCGTTCGGCCTTGCCACGTTGCCCGATCTGGAGAATGTACCGGCCGCGAGCTTTGACAACGTCCTCTGCGAAACCGTGATCATGCATTTGCCTGTCGCGCAGATCGGCCCGGCCTGCCGCCGCCTCGTCGAGCTGCTCACGCCCGGCGGCGTGCTGTACCTGAGCTGGCGCGTAACCGAAGGCGACAGCGCACGCGACCCTGCGGGGCGTCTATATAGTGCCTTCGACCCCGCGCTCGTGACGGGCGCGCTCGAGGGCACGACGCTCGCGCTCGACGAGGACGCGGTCAACCGCTCTTCCGGCAAACGCGTTCAACGTATTGTCGCGATTCGTGCGTGAGCGTTGCCGCGCACGACGATCCGGCAACGGGATTAGTGGGGAACAACAGAGCGCCAGGCACCGAGCGAGTGACAAATACGTGAACTATTCGCTTGAAAAATGGTCTAACGCACTTATGTAGGAGATATGTAAGGTGGAGCGCTAGCAAGCGGTACGACCCTGAAGGCGGACAATGTGCCGCAAACACGACGATTCAGGTTGCCTCGCATGCAGTAACGCACTACCATACGCGGTCTTTCTGCATTGCACGAAAATCCAGGCTGCCACGTCTTCGACGTTTGGCGCTCGCTTGGCGGGACCGGCATGCGCCCCGCCCACTCCCCTGCAATTTCGTCATCGCCAGGACGCCACGCCGCTGGCGCGTGACCCTTTTTGCCCTTGTCGGGCTATCCCTTCGAGGAGAATGTATTGACAAGCCATGACCGGGACGACGCGCTGATCTCGTCTGCCCGCCCCGCACGCCGTTCGTCGAAAGACAAATCCGGCGATACGACGCCCATGGACGCAGGCTCGCAACTCGAAAAACGCCAGCATCAAATGCGGGCGCTCATCAAGCTCGGCCGTGAGCGCGGTTATCTGACGCACGCGGACATCAACGACCATCTGCCCGACAACTTCGCGCAGACGGCCGCGCTGGAAACGATCGTCGCCACGTTCAACGACATGGGCGTGCAGGTGTACGAACAGGCGCCCGACGCCGACACGCTGCTCCTGAACGAAGATTCCCGCGCCGACCAGCAGGCCGACGACGAAGCCGACGAAGAAGTCGAAGTCGCGCTCTCGACGGTCGACTCCGAATTCGGCCGCACCACCGACCCCGTGCGCATGTACATGCGCGAAATGGGCTCGAGCGAGCTGCTCACGCGCGCCGGCGAAATCGAAGTGGCGAAGCGTATCGAAGACGGTCTCCAGGAAATGATCCAGGCGATCGCGGCATGCCCGTCGATCGTCGCGACCATCCTTGCCGACGCCGACCGCATCGCGGCTGACGAAATGCGCATCGACGAACTCGTCGACGGCATCGGCAGCGACGAAGCCGCACAGGAACCGGCCGCGGCCGAAGCCGACGCCAGCGAAGACGTCGAAGCGGCCTCCGACGAAGAAGAATCGGACGATTCGAGCGATGACGAAGACGACGCCGACGCCGACAACAGCAAGGCGAACGAAGCCCTGCTCGCACAGTTGAAGGCAGACAGCCTCGCGATCTTCGCGCGCGTTCGCACGCTGTTCGAACAGATGGCTTGCACCTCGGACGCCAATGCGCGTGCGTCGGCCTCGGAAATGAAGATCTGCGCCGACATCCAGACGGAACTCGCGCCGATCCGCTTCACGGCTCGCACCATCGACCGCCTGTGCTCGCTGCTGCACGAGCAGGTCGCGCAAATTCGCGCGATCGAGCGCAATGTGCTCTCCATCGTCGTCGATCGCTGCGGCATGCCGCGCGAAGCCTTCATCGAGCAGTTCCCGGGTCACGAAACCGATCTGGACTGGGGCGTGCGCGCCGCAGCCGCGTCGAGCAAGTACGGTCCCGCGATCGAGCGCAGCCTGCCGGCTATCCAGGCAGAACAGCGCAAGCTCGCCGAGATCGAAGCGGCCGCATCGCTGTCGCTGCAGCAGATCAAGGCGATCAATCGCCGCATGACCGTTGCCGAATCGAAGATGCGTCAGGCGAAGGGCGAGATGGTCAAGGCCAACCTGCGTCTCGTGATTTCGATCGCGAAGAAGTACGTCAACCGCGGCATGCAGTTCCTCGACCTGATTCAGGAAGGCAACATCGGCCTGATGAAGGCGGTGGACAAGTTCGAATATCGCCGCGGCTGGAAGTTCTCGACGTACGCGACGTGGTGGGTGCGTCAGGCCGTGACGCGTGCGCTCGCCGACCAGGCGCGCACGATCCGCGTGCCGGTGCACATGATCGAAACGATCAACAAGCTCAACCGCATTTCGCGCGAGATCTTGCAGCAAACGGGCATGGAAGCGCATCCGGCGGACCTCGCCGCACGCATGGGCATGACCGAAGAGAAGGTGCGCGGCATCCTCAAGATCGCCAAGCAACCGGTCTCGCTCGAAAGCCCGGTGGGCGACGACGGCGACGCGACGCTCGGCGACATGATCGAGGACGCAGGCTCGGCCTCGCCGGCCGACGCCGCGATCCACGCGAACATGCGCGCTGCCATCGACGAAGCGCTCAAGGCGCTTTCGCCGCGCGAAGCCAAGGTGCTGCGTATGCGCTACGGCATCGACACGACTTCGGACCACACGCTCGAAGAAGTGGGCAAGCAGTTCGACGTGACGCGCGAGCGTATTCGCCAGATCGAGAGCAAGGCAATGCGCAAGCTGATGCACCCGAGCCGCGCAGACAAGCTGCGGCCGTTCCTGGAGCGCTGATCGCGTTAGTCGCGCTCTAGTGCGACGCGTTTCGGAGCCAGAATGAAAAAGGCCCGTCACTTCGGTGACGGGCCTTTTTGTTTGGTCCAACGCGGGTGCCGGTCAGTCCGTACCGTACTTCGGCGAGTGCGGACCGTAGAGCAGACCGGTCGGCGGCCCCGCGTGCAGCAGGCGATAGCTCGTGACACCAGCGATATCGTGGCTCTTGTCGGTCAGCGAATTCGCGACCTGCTTGATCGCCGCCATCACGAGCATGCCAATCAGACCGCCGCCGCTACTGTTATTGCCCTCGTTGCTGTTCGCGGTCGCTGAGCCTTGCCAAAGCACGTCTCCGCTCTTCAGATCGACGAGCTTCGCCGACGCCGTGACGACCGTCGCGCTGTCGAGCACGCGATACTGCGTGCCGAATTGCGTGATCTTCGAATACACCGCCGCGTCGGAGCCGAAAATCTCTCGCAGCTTCGCGGGCGAGGTCTGCTGGATATCGCCTGCCGTCGTGAGACCATTCTGCTTGAACGTCTCCTCCATGACCGCGACCGGAATCACGTAGTAGCCCGCTTCGGCGAGCGGCATCGTCATCTGGGAGAGCATGCTGTTCGACGCATTCACGTCGGTCGTCGCATTGTCGGGCGGCAGCACGAGGATCGAGCGCGGACGCGCGCTCTTGAACGCCGTGTAGTCCGCGTGTCTGACGGGCTGCGCGCAGGCGGCCAGCAGCGCGAGCGCGCAGAGGGCCAGCCCGAGCTTGAGGGAAGAGAATCTGGACATATCGGTACGCTCGCTTATTGTTGTTTCGGTTTCTTCATGAGGAAGTCCATATAGGTCGTCGACTCCGGGAAGAGATGCTTCTCGGCGTCGAATTCCTGCATGGCTTGCGTGTCGTTGCCGACGTTGGCGTACAGCATGCCCAGCTGCGCATGGAAGCCCGGCGGCGGCGTGTTGCCCTTCGCGCGAATCTCCTGCAGCGACTTCTCGAGCACATCGATCTGTTCCTGCGGCGCCTTCTGGCCCTTCAGGTAGTCGTAGACCGCGGGCTGATAGCCGGTCCACTGGTAAAGCGGCGGCGTGGTGTTCGCGCAGCCCGCGAGCAGCAGCGTCGCTGCCGTGACGGGCAGGCAGAGTCCCCGAAGCGTGCCGATGTATTTCATTGAAAACCCCGTATGCGTAGTTGTTGTGATCGAGCGTGAAACGCGGACGACGCGCGTGCTCAATGTGCGGTGCGCAGCGCGCCCGCGTCGACCTGATCGGCCAGATGGTTGACTGCCTCCTGGATCGCGAGCTCGAGCACCTTGCCGTTGAGCGTCGAGTCGTAGCTCGCGGTGCCGCCGAAGCCGATAATTTCGCGGTTCGACAGGCTGTATTCGCCTGCACCTTGCGCCGAAGCGACCACTTCCGAAGTCGTGGCATCGACAACGTTGATGTTCACCTTCGCGTACGCAATCTGGTTCTTGCCGCTTCCGAGAATGCCAAACAGTTGGTGGTCGCCGACCTCCTTGCGGCCGAACTCGGTAACGTCGCCGGTGATGACGTAGTTCGCGCCCTTGATCACCTGGGCTTTCTTCGTGAAGCCGGCTTCCTGGCGGATCTCGTCGAGGTTGTCACGATCGAGCACGCTGAAGCGCCCGCTTTGCTGCAGCGACGTGATCAGGATGGTCTTCGCCTGCCCGCCGAGACGGTCGATGCCATCGGAGAAGATGCCGCGCATATAGCTCGAGCGATTGTCGAACTTGCCAACTGCGATCTGCACCGGCTTGCCGACGGCCGGGCGCTGCGCGCTCGCGACCGGCGGGACCGGCAGCGAACGCGACGACTCCGTCGCGCAGGCGCTCAGCGCCGCGATAGCGGCGGCGGCCAGCACGGCACCGCAGGTTCTGGACAACTTCATGGATTCTCCTTGGTGATGGAACAGAAACGACAGCAGGCGCGCGTTTGCTGCGCGCACGGATTGAAGCGACTGGAGAAATGGGAGCGGCGAAATGCGGTGCTGTGCGGCGGCGCGCACGTGGGGCATGTCGGCCCGGCGCACGGAGGTGCGGGCGAGCACAAAGGGCGCAGTGTGTCGCTGCGCGCGTGGTTATTCCATCGGCATTGCATGTTTCTCGCCTCCCGTGCGCAAGCGCGCACGCGGAAGCCCCCGGATTCTTGTCGATGTAGCGTGTTTTTTTAATTCGTAGTTAAAAACTACAAACGCATGTATCGGCGGGTTTTAGAGAAACTTTAGGAGATTGGTTATTTAATGCTTATTAGATTGATTTTGCGAAATTTTGAATCGCATTAACGCACTAGGGAAATACGTTTTAAAAACGGAGTCGTGCTTTCCGTTATCGCGGCTGTGAAATGCTGCGGGAGAGGTGTTGCATGTTCTTTCACGACGCCCAAACGCCAGAACCCCGGT